>CAXREU010000017.1:0-39480 GCA_964229715.1 Halobacterium sp. | reverse complement strand
TTCGCCATCGCGCAGACCGAGCGGTTCTCGCTGTACCTCGCGCCGCCGATGAAGCTCTTCTACTATCTCTTTTACCCGGGCATCGTCGTCTTCAACGGGGCGGCGAACCGGTTTACGCGTGCGCTCGGCGTCCCGCCGGCCTCGGAGTCCGACGAAACGCTTGGCGAGCGCGAAATCCGGCGCGTGTTGGTGCAGTCCGGTGAGGAGGGCGACGTGGACGTCGCGGAAGTCGCCATGATAGAGCGCGTCTTCGAGCTCGACGACACGACCGTCCGCGAGGTCATGATTCCCCAGCCCGACGTGGTGAGTGTGCCCGCGGACGCCACACTCCCGGAGCTCCGCGACATCGTCTTCGAGGCTGGGCACACGCGCTATCCCGTCGTCGAAGCCGGCGACCGTACTCAGGTGGTCGGCTTCGTCGACGTCAAAGACCTCCTTCAAGCGAGCGAACGCGACGAGGAGGGGACGACGACGGCCAGCGACATCGCTCGGGACATCCTCATCGTTCCCGAAACCACGACCATCAACGACCTGTTAGTGCAGTTCCGCTCCGAGCACCAGCAAATGGCCGGTGTCATCGACGAGTGGGGCGCATTCGAGGGAATTGCGACTGTGGAAGACATCGTCGAAGCTGTCGTCGGCGACCTTCGCGACGAGTTCGACGTCGACGAGCGCGAACCATCGATTCGTCGGCGCGACGATGGCAGCTACGACGTCGATGGGGGCGTCTCTCTCGCCGACATCAACGACGTGCTCGGTGCACAGTTCGAACACGCGGCAGTCGAAACGGTCGCCGGATTGGTTCTCGACCAGCTCGACCGAGCCCCGGAGGTCGGGGACCGCGTCGAGGTTGGCGACTACGGGTTCGAGGTGACGGACGTCGACGGCTCGCGGATATCGACGCTCCGAATCTTCAAACCGGACACCGACGAGACGACGTAGAGAGAGAGACAACTCTCTTTTCGTCGTGAGGGCCGGGATGTCCCTGAGGCGTGCTGTGAACTGCGGATAGCTACTGCTCGCCGTCGGCTTCGAGTTCCGGCTTCACGCGCGAGAGCCGCATCGCGTTCCCCGTGACGGCGGTGGTCATCCCGGCGTCGCCGACGAGCACGGCGACCCAGATGGGAACGAGGCCGAGCGGGACGCCAGCGGCGAGAATCGCTTTCGCGGCGAGACTCGACCAGATGTTCTGCCGGATGACGCCGTTCGTGCGACCCGAGAGGTCGTAGAGGTACGGGAGTCGCGTGAGGTCGTCGCCCATCAGCGCGATGTCCGCCGTTTCGAGGGCGGTGTCCGTACCGGCCGCGCCCATCGCGACGCCGACGGTCGCAGTGGCGAGCGCGGGTGCGTCGTTGACGCCGTCTCCGACCATCGCGACCGCCTCGAACTCGTCGGTGAGGTCCACGACGGCTGCGACCTTCTGCTCGGGGAGCAGTTCCGCGCGGAACTCGTCGACGCCGACCTGCTCGGCGATAGCACCAGCAGTTCGCTCGTTGTCCCCGGTAAGCATCACGGTGTGTTCGACGCCGAGGTCCCGGAGGCGCTGGATGGAGGCCTTCGCTTCCGGGCGGACCTCGTCGGCGACCGCAATCACGCCCTCCAGCTCGTCGTCAGTACCGACGAGGACGACCGTCTTGCCTTCAGTCTGGAGCTGCGGCACGAGGTCCTCGAGGAGGTCCAGGCAGTCGTTGCGCTCACAGAGGTCGCGGCTCTTCTGGGTGACGACCCCGCCGTCGGTGGCGGCGTGGACGTGCGAGAGGTCGAATCCGAGGTCCGCGAAGTAGCCGGGTTTGCCCGCGTAGTGGGTGGTGCCGTCGAGGTCCGCGGTGACGCCCTTTCCGGTGACGCTCTCGAAGTCCGAAACCTCGCGGCCCTCGACACCGCGGTCGGCGGCGTGCTCGACGATAGCGTCCCCGATGGGGTGCTCGCTGCGGGATTCGAGGCCACGTGCGCAGCGCAGCACGTCTTCGTCGGTGTTGTCGCCGAGCGGCACGACGTCGGTGACGGTGAGTTCGCCTTTCGTCAGTGTCCCCGTCTTGTCGAACGCGATGGCCTCCACGGCGCCCATCGCTTCGAGGTGGTTGCCGCCCTTCACGAGCACGCCGTTCTTCGCGGCGCTCGTGACGCCCGAAACCACCGAGACGGGCGTCGAGATGACGAACGCGCAGGGGCACGCGAGCACGAACAGCGTGAGCCCGCGGAGAATCCACGTCGGCCACGACGCGCCGAAGAACAGCGGCGGGACGACGCCGACCAGGATGCCAGCGCCGACGACGAGTGGCGTGTAGTAGGCGGCGAAGCGCTCGACGAACTGCTCGCGCTCGGTCTGGTTGGCCTGGGCGTCCTCGACCATCTCGACGATGCGCGCGAGCGTGTTCTCCGTGGCTTCCGCCGTGACTTGAACTTCGAGGTAACCCGCCTCGTTGATGGTGCCCGCGTAGACGTCGTCGCCCTCGGTCTTGTCGACGGGGACGCTCTCCCCGGTAATCGGTGCCTGATTGACGGCGCTCTCGCCCTCGACGACCACGCCGTCCATCGGAATTTTCTCGCCGGGCCGGACAACCACGCGGTCGCCGACGCGGACGTCCCCGACGGGGAGGGTGACTTCCTCACCGTCTCGTTGGACTGTCGCCTCGTCCGGCGAAAGTTCCATGAGCTCTTCGAGGGAACTGCGCGCGCGGTCCATCGAGTACGACTCCAGCAGTTCGGAGACGCTGAACAGGACTGCGAGCGTCGCCGCCTCGAAGTAGAGGCGCTCGCCGAACGCGACGCTGGCGGCGACGGCGCCGAGGATGGCGACGGACATCAGCAGGTCGATGTCGAGGTTCAGGCTCTTCAGCGAGTAGTAGCCGCCGCGGACGATGGGCTGGCCCGCAATCAAAATGCCGCCGAGGAACGCGGCGTCCGACAGCAACACGTCGCTGCCGAGCAGTTCCGCGATTACGGTGTTCGAGCCGGGGAGGAGGAATTCGAAGAGGAAGCCGGCGGCGACGAGGACGGCGCTCGCCCACGTCTTCAGCGCGCGCGGACTCGTCCAGACGGAGCCGGGGCTGGCGGGTTCGGTGCGCTCGCCCTCGCTCTCGCCGGACCAGCCGGTCACCTCGTAGCCCGCGGCCTCGATGGCGGCGACCAACTCGGCTTCGTCGGCCTCGCCGGGGTCGTAGGTGACGACGACGCGGCCGGTCGTCGGCTGCGTATCGAAGGACTCGACGCCAGCGACGCCCTCTAGGGCGTGCTCGACTTTGCCCGCGCACGACGGGCAGTCCATGTCGGGGACCGACAGCCGGGCGGTCAGCGTGGCGGCAGTCTCGCCGCCGGGTGAGTCGTCGGTCATGTTAGCTGGAGCTATGGGACGCCCAGTTATTAATTCGGCTGTTACGAATCCGGGTTGAGATAGGAGATTGTAATAAATAGTAGCGGTCGAGTTGTTAATCCGCGGGGGCTGATTCTCGGAGTGTTGGAACGGCGAGAGCGGTTAACCGTCACCTTCGACTAGCGGTCTCCGATAGAATGTCACAACCGCCATCGCCCGACAGCGTCGCCTCCGGGACCGACGTGCAGATGACTTCCGACGAAGTTGCCGAGTTCCTCCAGTCGCGTGGCGACGGGGTGCTCACGATTCACACGGACGAACCGCAGTCGTACCCTGTCTCGTTCGGCTACGACGTGGACGCCGGCCGCTGCGTGTTCCAGTTGGTGTCGACGCCGGAGAGCGCGAAGCGCGACCTCGCCGCCGAAACGCCGGCGACGTTCGTCGCGTATGAGGCCCCGTCGCCCGACGATTGGACGAGTGTGGTCGTGCACGGCGTCCTCGCCCAGATTCCGACGCCGGACGCGGACGAACGGCACACCTACGCCGAACAGGCGACCGCCGTCGGGATGAGCGTCTTCAGCGCGGACCCGACCGACATCGACGCGGCGTGGTACGAACTCCGCCCGACAGATGCGACCGGGCGACAGAGCCCCTAGTCGGAGACCCAGATGCCAGTGACGACGGCGTCGGCGGCTTCGACAGTGGCGTACTCGTAGCCGCGGTCGTCGAGCTTCGGGTAGAGATGTTGTGGGGCGCGGTCGTTGACCTGCACGAGCACGACGTCGTCGGCGAGGTCTGGCAGCATTTCCAGGGTTTGCACCAGCGGGTTCGGCGGCCCCAGTTCGCGAACGTCAAGGAGTTCCCGCTGGCGGTCCAGCGGCACGGCTGTCTCCGAGAGGTGTGCGTGCCAGTCGGTCGTTGCCATGTCTACTCCGACGGCTCCCGCCGCCCCCAACGTTCCCCCGAACACGTTCGGGAACACTTCTTGAGGCTGGGGGCGCATACGTCCGAACATCTTCGCATGGCACGAGCACAACTCACCATCGACCTGCCCGAATCAGTGTGGATTTCCCGGATATCCACACAGTACCCCGACACGCTGTTCCGCGTGCTCGCGGCGTTCCCCGACGACGACCGCGGCGTTGCGCTCCTCGAACTCACGGGCCCAGACGTCGTCGAAGTCCTCCGCGAGATGCACGAGGCGGACGGCGTCGAGGA
Organism: Halobacterium sp.; assembly: GCA_964229715.1. Classification (GTDB taxonomy): domain Archaea; phylum Halobacteriota; class Halobacteria; order Halobacteriales; family Halobacteriaceae; genus Halobacterium. The sequence continues at coordinate 34,949 of CAXREU010000017.1, read as the reverse complement.
CATGGAGCCGCTCGAACGCGACGACGACTCCGTGCTCCTCGAGTTCGAGACCAGCGAGCCGCTGTTGCTGTTGACCCTCCGAGAGGCCGGTCTCCCGCTGGAGCCACCGCTGGAAGTCTCGAACGGGAGTGCCACCCTGGAGGTCGTCGCGCCGCACGCGAAGCTGTCGGCGCTGCGCGACCAACTGGACGCGTTCGGGATGGAGTTCGAGGTCGGCTACCTCTACGAATCGGGGGACTCCGAGCGCCTGCTGACGCCGCGCCAGCAGGAGCTGCTCGGCGCCGCCATCGAGGCCGGTTACTACGACACGCCCCGCGAGTGTACGCTCACCGACCTCGCCGACGACCTCGACACCGCCAAGTCCACGCTCAGCGAGACGCTGCACCGCGCCGAGGAGACTGCAATCAAGCAGTTCGCGAGCAACCTCCCGCGGTTCGCCGACCAGAACCTCGCGTAGACCGAACACGTTCGGGAGAATTCGCACCCGCGACCCCCGCCACAGTTCAGCCATGAGCGCCGTCCCTGCCGGACTCGCGACCGACCAGCAGCCGCCGATGACAGTGCCGTTACGGTACTTCCTCGTCGCCTTCGCCTTCCTACTCGCCGGCGGCGCCGTCGGCCTCGCCAGCGTCCTCGGTGCCGCGCCGGGCTTCGCACGCCTCGCGCACGTCCACCTCCTGCTCGCGGGCTGGGTCTGTCTGACTATCATGGGCGCGATGACGCAGTTCGTGCCCGTCTGGTCGAACGTCCCCGTCCACTCTCGCCGGCTCGCGAACGCCGCACTCGCGCTCGTCGCCGTCGGCGTCGCCGGGCTCGCGGGCGCGTTCCTCGCCGCCAACGTCCACTGGATTCACGGCTTCGGCGGGCTGCTCGTCGCCGGCATCTGGGCGTTCGCATACAACCTCGCGCGCACGCTCCCACCGGTCCGTGAGTTCGACGCCACGGAGGCGCACTTCGCGTTCGCGCTCGCCTGTTTCGTCGTCCTCGCCGCGCTCGGCTTCGTGCTCGCGTTCGACCTCTCAACGACTGTCCTCCCGTTCGCGGGCGTGGTGCGGCCGCAGGTCGTCGGCGCGCACGCCACGCTGGCCGTGTTCGGCGCGATTCTCTCGACGGTCTTCGGCGCGCTCTACCAGCTCGCGACGATGTTCACGCAGACGGAAATCGGGGGCCGCGAGCGCATCCTCGCGTACATCGAGTACGCCTACCCCGCCGGCGTCGTCGCGCTCGCGACGGGGCGCTTGTTCGCTGTCCGCTCGCTCGCTGTCGCCGGCGGCCTCGTGATAGCTGCTGGCGCGTTCGCGTTCGCCGTGCTCCTCGCGAAGAAGCTCTCCGAGGGGCAGGTCGAACGCACGCCGATGCTCACGCGGTACGCCGTCGTCGCCGTCGCGCTCGCCGCGTGGAGCCCACTGGCCGCCCGCGAGTGGGTCGCTGCGCCCCTCGCTCGCGACACGCTGTTTGGTCCGACCGCGGGTGTCCACCTCCTGTTCGTCGGCGTCGTCGGCTTCGTGGTGATGGGGTCACTGTACCACGTCGTTCCGTTCATTGTCTGGGTTCACCGGTACAGCGACCGCCTCGGCTTCGAGCCCGTGCCGATGATAGACGACCTCTACGACGACCGCCTCGCCGCTGCCGACGGCGCGCTCGTCACGCTCGGCACGGTTACGCTGATTCTCGGACAGACCGGCATCGCGCCTGAGCAGGCCACTATCGCGGGCGGCGGCGCGCTTGGCGTCGGCTTCGTCGTGTTCACCGCGAACCTCGTCGGCGTCGTCTTCCGGCACGGCCGCGTCCTCCCCGAGCGCTTCCACGGCCACTCCGAGAACGCCGACTGACACTACTGGCCGAAGACACTTACTGCGCACTTGTGACGACTCCAGACAGATGCCCTCCACGTCGCTGCTCGACCGCGGGGTGACCCGCGCGCTCCTCCGCTCGCTCGTGCTTGTCCTCGGCGTCCTCGTCGGCTACGTTGTGGTGTGGCGGCTGCTCGACCCCGGCGCCTATCTGTTCGCGATTTTCGGCACGTACGCCGCTCTCGCTGGATTCCTGCTGTTACAGGTCGTCCGAGCGGGCGTGATGAAGACGTGGCGCCGTCGGGTTGCCGCGCTCGCGACAGCGCCCGCGCTGACCGGCGCGATTTTCGCGGGCCTGCGGCCGCGACCGGCGTGTCTCGACCTGTCAGGGTGCGGGGAAGCGCTCACACTCCAGCCCGTGTGGTTCGCGGGGTTCGTTCTCCTGACGGCCGCCCTGGTTGCTGCCGACACGAGGTGGGGCGTGGAAAGTTGACCGGCGCTACGGCGTTCAGTCAGAGGGCACGTACTGTTCGAAGTCGGGGTCTTCGTTCCGCGCGGCCGGGGGGAACGCGCGCTCGCCGTCCACGCGGAACGCCTCGATGCGGTCCTGTCCCGGCCCGGTGAGGTAGCCGACGAACGCCATCGCGAGGGCGTACGCGACGTCGTGGCGCGCGGGATTCGTGGGGATGACGGCGTACTCGTTGCGGAGCAGGTCGGGCGGGTCGTCGACGCCGTGAGCGACGTGCGCGGCGAGACTCGTCTCCGTGTTCAGGAACGTGCCGCGGTCGACGAGCATGTACGCGCCGGCTTCGTTCCCCGCGACTAGCGTCGCGCCCATTCCTTGTCCGGTTTCGCGATACCAGTCGCCCGCGGAGTCGACGCCGGTTTCGTTCCAGAGGCGGCGTTCGCGGAGGTGCGTCCCGGAGCGGTCGCCTCGGGAGAGGAACGTCGCGTCGCTGGCGGCGATTGCACGGAACGCATCAAGCGGGTTGCTGCCGGCTGCGTCGGCGGGGTCGTCGGGCGGGCCGACGACGAGAAAGTCGTTGACCATCACGGTGCGACGGTTGACGCCGTGGCCCGCCCGCAGGAACTCGTCTTCGAGCGGGCGCGCGTGGACCAACACCGCGTCACAGTTGCCGTCGCGGGCAGTGCGGAGTGCGGCGCCGGTTCCACGGACGACCGCGCGTACTGACGCGCCGAAGTCGTTCTGGAACCCGGCCGAGAGGTCTCCGAGCAGTCCGCTGTCCTCGACCGTCGTCGCCGTCGCGACCGTAAACGTCTGATCGGCGATGCCGGAGTCAGCTCCGGCCGACCCGCCGAGACAGCCCGCCAGCGACAGTACACCGCCGGCGCCGAGGGCTTGCAGATACTGCCGCCTGTCCATGCGCGGACAACTGTTTGAGGTTACAAAACCGTTACGAGGTGACCAAAAATAGTTACGTCCGGTTAGCGGACGACGCGCACGCGGGTGACGTGACCGCCGCAGCCGCACTGGTCGACGTACTCGTAGGCGATGCTATCGCCGAACGCGTCCTCGAGTTCGTCGTAGAGGTACGCCTCGGGGTGGCCGTGGTCGCCGTGCGTGACAAGATTGACGTGGTAGCCAGACACAGTGGATTCGACCGCGTTGAGCGCTTCCTCGACGACGAGCGCCAAGTCGTCGGCGTGTTGGTCCTGTTCGAGGTTCGCGGACCACGAGTTCTGGTGGACGCCGTCGACAGTCTCGGCGTCCTCGTGCGGTGTTGATGCCATACGCGTGGATTCATCCTGTGCGCGGGTGAGACATTCCCCGAACACGTTCGCCTCACCGGAGGTTCGGCCCCCGCTTCGGGTATTTATAAATGGCTGCCGAACTGGTTCGGGGGTGTCGCAGGAGAACAGGAAACGCAGACCCGCTTGAAGGGGTATCCCCGGTATTGTCCAAGTGAAGAGGTGCCCACCCATGTTCGACACCACTCGCCGGCGCGTGCTGCAAGGCCTCGGAATCGGGGGAACCGCCGCAGTCGCGGGCTGTACCGCTCCCGGCGGTGACAGTCCGGCGACCGAACAGCCCCAGCAGAACGCCGCAGCGCAGACCGCGCAGCCGGACGTCGACCGCGTGGCTGCCGACCCCACGGACGTCCCCGAACCGGTCGACTGGTCGTCGCCGAAGCACCACGAAATCGAACTCGACGTCACGGAAGTCACCGCGGAAATCGAACCCGGGGTCACGTTCAACTACATGACCTTCGACGGCCAGATTCCCGGCCCGATGGTTCGCGTGCGGCGCGGCGACACCGTCTCGTTCACGCTAAACAGCCCCGACGGCAACTCGATGCCCCACAACGTCGACTTCCATGCCGTCTACGGCACGGGTGGTGGCGCGGAAGCGACGAACGTCGGCCCCGGCCAGTCTGCCGGCGTCGACTTCACCGCGAAGTACCCCGGCGCGTTCATCTACCACTGCGCCGTCCCGAACATGGACTACCACATCTCCAGTGGGATGTTCGGGATGATTCTGGTCGAACCCGAGGACGGCCTCCCGGAGGTCGACCGCGAGTTCTACCTCGGTCAGCACGAGCTCTACACGAACAAGGAGGTCGGCGAGGAAGGCCACCACCAGTTCGACATGGACGCGATGGCCAACGAAGACCCGACGTACGTCCTGTTCAACGGTGAGAAGTATCCGTTCACGCCGGACCGCTACGGCCGCCTGCAGGCCGAGTCCGGCGACACGATTCGGGTGTATCTCGTTGACGGCGGCCCGAACGGCTCCTCGAACTTCCATCCTATCGGGAACGTCTGGACGCAGGCCCACCGCGACGGCGCACTCGGGACGCCGGAGGAGTACGTCCAGACGATGAAGGTGCCGCCGGGAAGCTGCATGATTGGGGAGATGGATACGCCCGTCCCGGAAACCATCAAGCTCGTCGACCACGCGCTCAGTCGCGTCGCCCGCAAGGGGCTGCTCGCCGAAATCGAGGTCGGCGGCGAGCCCGACGAAGACATCTTCGACCCCGACCCCGGAAGCGAATAGCGCGCCAACCGCCAGTCCGGTCACTCATCCTCCGTTCTCGCGTCCACCAGCCGCGCCGCCGTCGTCCACGCTAGCGACGCGAACACGTTCGGGACTACGCATAGCGGGAGGCGGGCCGTTCTGTGAGACATGTACGGCCTGGGCTCGCAGTCCGACGACGCGCTCGCCCCCGAGGGGAAGTTCGACTCCGATGTGAACCCCGACCCCGGCGCGTTCCTCGCCGGCCATGACGTGCTCGCCGGCGACGACCACGTCGCGTTCCACGAACTCTCCCGGGAGCTGTTCGACGAACGCGGCGTCTACGACATGACCTTCGGGTACAACCTTGCGGACCTGAACCGCGATACCCGCCACACCGAGGCGGGCTACCGGTACGCCGTCGACGCCGACGACTCGTCGGTGCTGCGCGCGGAGTTCACACCGACAACGCCGTTCTGCCCGCAGAGCCACACGCTCACCGTCGGCTCGTTCCGCGCGTGGAACGGTCTCAGCGAGCGCCACGACTACGACCTCGTGCGGGTGCGCGTCGCCGACGCCCACCAGCGCAGCGAGTCCATCAACGAGGAGCTCCGCGACCTCGAAGCGACCTACCTCGAAACCGGCGAACTGCCCGACGAAGACGCCGACAACGCCGGCGACACGACGTCGGCTGGCGCGCCGTTCTGATGCCACCGGCCGCCGATATCCTACGGCTCGCGGTCGCCTGACGAACACCTTCGGGGAAACCGCTTGGCTGGTCTCGGATGAACTCGCGTGTATGGCCACGACTGCCGACGCGGACACCCGCCTCGACGCGCGGGACATCGACGGGGAACCGTTCAGCGACATCGTCGCGGCACTGGACGCGCTCGACGACGGCGAGACGCTGCTGTTGGTCAACAGCTTCGAGCCCGAGCCGCTGTACGGCGTCTTGGCGGACCGCGGGTTCACCCACGAAACCGAGCAGGTCGGGGCCGACGAGTGGCTCGTCTACATCACGCCCGAGTAAGGAGTTCCCTCGTTTTTCAGTCCGCGTGCGCGTCCCCGGAGCCGCCGCGTGCGCCGCGCTCCGCCTCCGTGAGGTAGCACTTCGGGTCCGGGTCGAAAGGGCCGCCCGCGCTCAGCGCGCGCAGCCGCGACCCGCCCCGGCAGATGGACTGGTATCCGCAGCCCGCGCACTTCCCGGTGAGGCGGTCGTCGCGGTCGCGCAGGCCCGAGAGCAGCGGATTGGTCTCGTTGCTCCAGAGCTCGCTGAACGGGCGGTCGCGGACGTTCCCCAGCGAGTACCCCTGCCAGAACTGCGTGAGGTGGACGTTCCCCTGGTAGTCGACGTCCGCGATGCGCTCGCCGGTCGGGTCGCCGCCGTTCGCTTCGAGGTAGCGGTGGATGCGGTCGGCCCGCTCGCTACCGAGTTCCGCCTCGGCGTACTCCACGAGGAAGCCGGCGTCGGCGTAGTTGCCGACGAGCAGCGTCTCGATTTCCTCGCCCTGCTCGTGGTACTCGCGAGTGAGGTCGCAGACCGTGCGCACGGCCTCGCGGGTGTCCGCGGGCGAGAGGTCGAGGTTCGAGATGTCGGCGCCGCGGCCGCCGTAGTCGAGGTGGTAGAAGCAGAACCGGTCGACGCCGACGTCGTGCAGCAGGTCCACGACGTCCGGGAGGTCGGGCGCGTTCGCCTCCGTGATGGTGTACCGGAGCCCGGTCTTGAGGCCGGCGTCGAGGCTGTTCTCGATGCCGCGGACGGCCGCGTCGAAGGCACCTTCTTCGCCGCGGAACTCGTCGTTGCGCTCCGGGAGGCCGTCCACGGAGACGCCCGCGTACTGTAGACCCGCCTCGCGAAGCGCTTCGGCGCGCTCCGCGGTCAGGAGGGTGCCGTTCGTGGAGAGCACGGGTCGGATGCCGGCGTCGCTGGCGTACGCGACGAGTTCTTCGAGGTCGTCGCGGACGAGCGGCTCGCCCCCCGAGAACAGGACCACGGGGATGCCGAAGTCCGCGAGGTCGTCAAGCAGGTGCTTGCCCTCCGCGGTGGAGAGCTCGCCGGGCGCCGTTTCCGTATCGGCGGCCGCGTAGCAGTGCGAACAGTAGAGGTTGCACTGCTTGGTGAGGTTCCAGACGACCACCGGGCGGCGCTGTTTCTCCTCCGTGATTTGCTCGCGGCTGGAGTCGGCGGCGGCGTCGTAGCGCAGGCCGTCGCTCTCGGCGTCGAGCCCGCAGAGCAGTTTGCTGACGGAAATCACGCCGACTCACCTCCCGCGGGCTCGCCAAGCGTGTGCGCGGTGTAGCGGCGCGTCTCGTCGGCGGGACAGAGCCAGACGTCGCGCGCGGTCCACCCGAAGAGGTCACTGGCGCGGTCGTGGGCGGTGTCGGCGTCGCCCGCGGTGACGCTGCCGACGTGCTGCAGCGCGCCGTCGCTCTCCTCGCGCACGAACACCTCCCACTCGCGGCCGGTCGCCGACCGCGGCGCGTCGCGCACCCGCGTTCGGTCCTCTGAGTCCATGCTCCCGGCTAGTGCCTCCGCGAAAAAGGTGGCCACGGACGTTCCCGAAGACTGGGAAGCGACGCGCCGAACAAAGTCCTGGCCGGTCGTCGCTCCACGTGAGGCGGCGCCACCGTGCTGGGACCTTGGCCTGTCACCTGCCCATCGCCGCCTCAACTGTAACGATGACGCCAGTAGACACCGACGAGCGCCCGTTCGTGCTCATCTGGGAAGTGACGCAGGCGTGCGAACTCGCGTGCGAGCACTGTCGGGCCGACGCGACGCCGAACCGCCACCCGGACGAGCTCACCACAGCGGAGGGGAAGGCACTGCTCGACGACGTCCGTCGCTTCGGCGACGGCCAGCTCGTCGTGCTCTCCGGGGGCGACCCGCTCGCGCGTGAGGACACCGTCGAGTTCGTCGAATACGGCACGGACATCGGCCTCCGCATGACGGTCACTCCGAGCGGGACGCGCTCGCTCTCCACGGAGGCCGTGCAGGCGCTCGCGGACGCTGGCGTGAAACAGCTCGCCGTCAGCATCGACGGCGCGACGCCGGAATCACACGACTCGTTCCGTGGGGAAGCCGGGAGCTTCGAGGAAACCGTCCGCGCAGCACGCGACGCCCGCGAGGCGGGTGTGCCGCTGCAAGTCAACACGACGGTCTGTTCGCAGACCGCCGGCGACTTGCCGGCCATCCGTGACCTCGTCCGGGAGTTGGGAGCGGTGCTGTGGAGCGTGTTCTTCCTCGTGCCAGTGGGTCGCGGCCGCGTCCTCGACCCGATTTCGCCGGCGCGCGCCGAGGACGTGATGGCGTTCCTCGACGAGGTGTCCCGCGAGGAGGAGTTCGGCGTGAAGACCACCGAGGCGCCGCACTTCCGTCGCGTGCGCGCCCAAGCGGCCCAGGAACGCGGTGGAGGTGGCCCGCAGCGACGCGGCGGCATCACCGCCGGCGACGGGTTCGCGTTCGTCAGTCACACCGGCGACGTCTACCCGTCGGGGTTTCTCCCGGAATCTGCGGGGAACGTCCGCGAGCAGTCTGTCGTGGACGTCTACCGGAACAGCGACCTCTTCGAGGCGCTCCGGCGGAAAGACGACCTACAGGGGAAGTGTGGCGCGTGCTCGTTCCGCCACGTCTGCGGCGGCAGCCGGTCGCGGGCGTACGCGGTGACCGGCGACCCGATGGCGAGCGACCCGCTGTGTCCGTACGTCCCAGAAGGATACGACGGGCCGCTACCGGAACGGCAGGCGAGTCCAGCCGACGACTAGTTACTCGCGTTCGCCGGTGCGGTCGAGGGAGACGTGGATGTCGTTGTCCTCGCCGAGCCGGATGGTCGCCTCTTCGAGCGTCGCCCGATAGCGGGTGGTGTGGTAGCCGTCGTCCCGGAGTTCGGTCTGGGTTTCGAGGAGGCCGGCGTCCGAGAGCGCGTGGAGTTTCCGATACGTCGAGGACAGCGAGAGGTCCGCGGCGTCGGCGACCTCGCTGGCGGTCACGGGCTCGCTGGCGCAGCCGAGGATGCGCCGACAGAGCGGGTCGGTGAGCGCGTCGAGGACGGCCGCGGGGTCGGTTTCCTCGACGGCCTCGAAAGGGCCGCGGAGCCGCGCGTCGGCGTCCGTCTGGTCGACGTTGGTCTGCATCACCGACTACTCGGGCCCCGACGAGCGTAGGCCGACGGCCGAACGTGTTCGCCGCGTTCCCACGAACTGGGAACTGTTTCCCGGTCCCGGGAATCACCGACCCGGGCTTTACCGGGGACTGCCTACGCTGAGGTGTACCCATGAGTGACCGTATTGGCGCACCCGGTTCCGGCATCTCGCGGCGCGAGTTCATCGCGGCGACGGGCGGCACCAGCGTCGCCGCGCTCGCCGGCTGTACCGCTCCCGTCCAGCAGGGCTCCAGCGTGACGGATACGACTCCGAGTCAGCAGGCCTCACAGTCGAATCTCCCGACGACGAGCCCGCCCGAAGTCGTCGACGCAACCGAACAGGGCAATCAGGTGACACTGAAGAGCGTGCCGGCGGTCCACCAGGCTCACCCCCTCGAATCGATGGGCGGCCCCGTGGAACTCCCGCGCGTGTGGGCGTTCGCGACTGAGGACGGCGACCCGAGCGTCCCCGGCCCCATCGTCCGCACTGAGGAAGGCGAGGACATCGAGGTCACGCTCGACAACACTGAGGGCAAGCGCCCGCACACCCTCCACTTCCACGGCACGCAGAAAGCGTGGAAGGACGACGGTGTTCCGACGACCACGGGCATCCGCGTCGACCCCGGCGAGAAACACACGTACACGATTCCCGCCAACGTCCCCGGCACGCACGTCTACCACTGCCACTACCAGACCCACCGCCACATCGACATGGGGATGTACGGCATCTTCCGCGTCGACCCCGAGGGCTACGAGCCCGCGGACAAGGAGTACTTCATGACCGTCAAGGACTGGGACTCCCGGCTCAACCGGAAGATGGCCGGCGAGGACGTCTCCTACAGTCCACGCACGCGCAACCCGGACGTGTTCACAGTCAACGGGAAGGCCGCGCCGCGCACGCTCCACCCCGAGGACGGCTCGCCCATCATCGTTGACAAGGGTGACACGGTGCGCATCCACTTCGTCAACGGCGGCTACATGAACCACCCGCTGCACCTCCACAACCACCGCTTCCGGCGCGTGGAGAAAGACGGCGGCCAGATTCCCGAGGCCGCCCAACACGAGATGGACATCACGAACATGGCGCCTGCCGAACGACACACCATCGAATTCGAGGCTGACGCCGAGCCAGGCATCTACCTGATGCACTGCCACAAGGTCAACCACGTGATGAACGGGTCGTACTACCCCGGCGGCATGCTCTCGGGTATCGTCTACCGGGACGCCATGGACACGGACATCTTCGCCCAACTGATGGAGTACGCGGGCTACGAAGCGTAACTCAGAACCATGACTCCCAACGACACCCCCACGGTCACGAGGCGCAGCGTGCTGAAGACGACGGCTGCGGCGGGCGCCGCGGCAGCCACCGGCGCGGCGTTCAGCGGCTCCGCGCTCGCACAGGACGCCGACCTCCAGTCGTGGTTCGAGGGCGTCAGCAACTACGACGGCGTCGTCGACAAGACCGGCCAGTCCGAGGTCACGGTCGAAGTCGGTGTCGAAGCCAACAACGGTCCGTACGGCTTCGGCCCCGCGGCGATTCGGGTCGACCCCGGCACCACGGTGACGTGGGAGTGGGTCGAGGGGTCGCACAACGTCGCTGCCGAGGACGGCAGCTTCGAGAGCGAACTCACTAACGAGTCCGGCTTCACGTTCACACAGACGTTCGACGAGGAGGGCGTCACGCAGTACGCGTGCACGCCACACAAGACGATGGGGATGAAGGGCGCGGTCGTCGTCGGCGACGTCGACGTCGGCGCGTCGTCCTCCAGCGGGTCCTCGGGGGGCTCCGAATCCGAGAGCAGCACGCAAGACGTCGACTTCGAGGGTTGGTTCGAGGGCGTCAGCAACTACGACGGCGTCGTCGACCGGACCGGGCAATCCGAGGTCACCGTTGAGGTCGGGACTGAGGCCAACAACGGTCCGTACGGATTCAGCCCAGCGGCAGTCCGCGTCGACCCCGGAACGACGGTCACGTTCGAGTGGGTGAACGGGACCCACAACGTCGTCGCGGAGGACGGCAGCTACGAGAGCGAACTCACCGACGAGTCCGGGTTCACGTTCTCTCGGACGTACGACAGCGAGGGCATCTCGAAGTACTACTGCAACCCCCACCGGACGATGGGAATGAAGGGCGCAGTCGTCGTCGGCAGCGGTGGCAGCGCAAGTAACAGCGGTGGCGGCGGCGCGCTCTCGAACTCCGACATCGGCGTGCTCGCGTTCGCGGGCGCGGTCGTCGGTGGTTTGCTGTCGCCGTTCGCGCTGCGCGCGACGATGTCCTCCTCGTCGTCACCGTCGAACCGCTGATAGCGGCGGGCCGCGCTGGCCACGGGTCATAAGTGGCTCCACGCCGACCGCCCGACTACCATGGACGAAGTGCGCGAAGTCGCCGAGTTCGCGACCGACGCGGGCTTCGAAGGCGTATTCGTCTGGTTGTTCCGACTGCTCGGCCTCGTCCTCGTGCTCGCGGGGCTGGGGCTGTGGCTGCTCGGCGACGCGGGGCTCCTGTGGCTCCCCGCGGTTCTCCTCGTCGCGGGCGTCGTGCTCGCCGTCGTCCCCGACCTCCTGTTGTCGTTCGTCGAACTGGCCGGGTGACGCGAACGACTAAGGGCTCGCCGTCGTAGCGACGACTGATGGATTGGCCGGCGTATCGGGACCGAATCGAGAGCGCCGAGTACCGTTACAACGTCCCAGCGCTGTTCACTGACGCCGACGACTTCGCGGCGTTCGTCGACGACCTCCTCGACCCCTACAACCCCGGCGACGTCGACCAAGTCGCGGGCATCGACGCGCTCGGGGCCGAGGAGAACGAGACCCCCTGGCGCTGGACGAGCAGTACGGCGTCCACTCGGTGCGGCCGTGGCACGAGCTCGGCGAGCCTGAGCGCGGCAGCGACGACGTCGACGAGTGACTGCGCCGGCTACGCATCCGAGAAGACGGCGTGTGGAGGGCATCGCACGAACCGAAACGGGGAGCGGATAAAAGCCTTCAGGGGCGGGCCGAAGAACGGCCCAGATGCCGAACGGTAGGGCCGACGGTCGAATGCGGCGTTACTCGAACTTCTCGACGAGGTCCGCGTAGCGCGCCGCGGGCTCCTCCCAGTCGACGACCTCGAAGAAGTTGTCGACGAAGTCGCCGCGGGCGGGGCCGTAGTCGTAGTAGTAGGAGTGCTCCCAGACGTCCAGCGCCAGAATCGGGTGCGAACCCCAGAGCGCGCCCTTGTCGTGCTTGTCGACGACGACATTGCGGAGCTGCTCGGAGTGGCTGTCGTAGACCAGCAGCGCCCAGCCACCCGCGGCGGAGGCGGCCGCGCGGAACTCGCCCTCCCAGGCTTCGTAGGAGCCGAAATCCTCCTCGATACGGGCTCGCAGGTCGCCCTCGGGCTCGTCGCCGCCCTCGGGGCTCATGGACTGCCAGAAGAGGTCGTGGAGGATGTGCCCGGAGCCGTTGTGCGTGACGTTGCCGATGGCACCGGCGGAGGAGGAGAAGTCGCCCTCCTCGCGGTTGGCTTCGAGGGTCTCCTCGGCGGAGTTCCAGCCGTTGACGTAGCCCTGGTGGTGCGTGTCGTGATGCCACGTGAGCACCTGTTCGGAGATGTGCGGTTCGAGTGCGTCGTAGTCGTACGGCAGCGGCGGCAGTTCGTAGTCAGACATTCCAATTAACCCTAATGTGGCCCTGCCTCTTGGTGGTTTCCGGAAGCGCGTTTTAGTTGGATATCCAACTATTCTACGTAATCGGCGTACGGGTCGCGGTCCGGATACCGGTCGCCGCGGTCGGGCAGCGGGACGACGACCACATCGTCAGCGTCGAGCGTACCGCGGGTCGCCAGCCGGTCGACCATCGCGAGCGCGCCCCCCGTGGAGGGGCCGACGAGGAACTCGCCGTTCACGCGCAGTTCCGACCGGACGAACTCGCGGGACCACCGACCGGGGTCCCGAATCCGGACGTCGGTGTCGGCGTGGCGGCGCCGGAGCCGCCGCACGTACCCGTAGGCGGTGTCCGTGTCCACGTACTCGCGGGCGTCCAGCGCGTCGAACTCGTAGGTGTCCGGGACGAACGTCTCGGGTGCGTGCATGTGCTTCAGCCCCGGGATGTCGTGGTCCGTCTCGGGCGGCTCGTACCCGTGGACGTGCACGCCGCGCGGGCGGAGCGCGTGGCTCACGCCGACGAGCGTGCCACCAGTCCCTGCGCCCGCGACGAAGTGCGTCACCTCGCCGTCGGTCTGCGCCCAGATTTCCGGCCCCGTCGTGCCCGCGTGCACGCCGGGATTCGCGGGGTTCTGGTACTGGTTGGTGTAGACGTACTCATCGGGGCGTTCGTCGACGAGTCGCCGGCAGCCGGCGACGAACGCGTCGTATCCCTCCTCGGCGTCCACGAATCGGAGTTCCGCGCCCGCGTCCCGGATGGCGGCGACCTTCCCGCGGCCCGCATTATCGGGTAACACGATTTCGACGTCGTAGCCCATCGCCGCGCCGATGCGTGCGACCGCGGCGCCCGTGTTCCCGCTGGACGCCTCGATTATCGTGCGGTCGGGGCTGAGGTCGCCGCGCGCGGCCGCGGCGTCCAGCATTGCCTTCCCGATGCGGGTCTTCACCGACCCGCCGCCGTGGGCCAGCGACCCGAGGTTGAACCACTCGGCTTTCCCGTACACCGTCGGCGCGACCCCGGCGTCGAGTTCGACCAGCGGCGTGCGCCCGACCTCACTGGGGTCCACGTCGGCCATACGCGAGGGTTCTCAGGACGCCGGCAAAAACAGTTGGGCCGGGCCACGCGCGAAGAACCCCGTGGGGATTGTCAGCGGTTTACGAGCGTTTTTGTCCCGGTGTTCGGTACACTCCCACATGGACTTCGGGTTGACCGACGAGCAGCAGGCGATTCAGGAGGAGGTCCGCCGGTTCGCGGAGAACGAAATCCGGCCAGTGGCCTCCGAGTACGACGAACAGGAGAAGTACCCCTACGAGGTCATGGACGAGGCCGCGGAGGCCGGCCTGCTCGGGCCGACGATCCCCCTCGACTACGGCGGCGCTGGCTACTCGCCCGTCGAGGCCGCGCTCATCACCGAGGAGCTGTTCGCCGCCGACCCCGGCATCGGGCTCTGTGTGTCCAGCGCGGGCTTCGGCGCCGAATCCATCATCGAGTTCGGTACCGAGGACCAGAAGGAGCGCTGGCTGCCGGACATCGCATCCGGCGACGCCATCATGGGGTCGGCCATCAGCGAACCCGACACCGGCTCGGACGTCTCCAGCGTCTCCACGCGCGCCGAACGTGACGGCGACGAGTTCGTCATCAACGGCAACAAGATGTGGATTACGAACGGCTCCGTCGGCGACTTCTACGTCGTGCTCTGCCAGACCGACCCCGAGGCCAGCGGCCGGTACAACGGCTTCAGTCAAATCGTCGTGGAGGCCGACCGGGACGGCTTCGAGGCGGACAAAATCACGGGGAAACTCGGCATTCGCGCCAGCGACACGGCGGAGCTCATGTTCGACGACGTGCGCGTCCCCGAGGAGAACCTGATTGGGACGGAGGGCGGCGGCTTCCTCCAGTTGATGCAGTTCTTCGACGAGACGCGCACGATGGTCGCCGCACAGGGCGTCGGCATCGCGAAGGGCGCCGCCGAGCGCGCCCTGGAGTACGCCCAGGAGCGCGAGCAGTTCGGCCGCCCCATCAGTGACTTCCAGGCAATCGAGCACAAGCTCGCGGAGATGCACACGCAGACCGAAGCCGCGCGTACGCTCACCCGGAAATCCGCGTGGAGCGTCGAACACGAGGACGACCAGCTCACCGCGCTCGCGTCGATGGCCAAGGAGTTCGCCTCGCGGGTCGCCGTCGAGGTCGCCGACGAGGCCGTCCAGATTCACGGCGGCGCCGGCTACGTCAACGACTTCGACGTCGAGCGGTTCTACCGCGACGCCAAGATTACCCAAATCTACGAGGGCACCACCGAGATTCAGAAGAACATCATCGCCCGCGAACTCCTCGAGTAGGCGAACATCTTCGAGCGGCGGTACATCCGGCGTTTCGGGCTCCGTGCCCAGGGCCTTGGAATCCGCCGCAGCCTTTTCGTGCGTCCGATTGAACGCCGCAATATGGACGTCACTAGGTCCACGCTCGCGAAGATACTCGCGGTCGTGTTCGTCCTGAATCTCGTCGTCATGGGGGCTGGTGCCGCCTACTCCTACCAGCACCAGCCGCCGATTCCCGACGAAGTCGTCGGGGCCGACGGCGACGTGGTCGCCACCCACGAGTCGATTCAGGACGGCAAGGCCGTCTTCCAGTCGAACGCCCTCATGAACCACGGGTCGATTCTCGGGAACGGCGCGTACTTCGGCGAGGACTACACCGCCGACGCGCTCCAGCTGAAGACCCAGTTCATGCAGGAGTACTACGCGGACGAACGGTACGGCGAAGCGTACGCCGACCTTTCCGCCGAACAGCAGGCCGCCGTGGACAGCCGCGTGACCGGCGGCCTCGACCGTTCGATTTCCGGCGAGACGGCACAGTACTCCGCTGCGGAAGCGTACGCTCACGAGCAGGTGCGCGAGGTGTACGTCGAGCGCTACCACGAGGGCGACGCCGAGCGCGGCATCCCGGAAGGCATGGTCGAGTCCGCCGACGACGCCCAGAAGTTCGCGGACTTCGCGATGTGGACGGCGCTGGTCTCGCACGCCAACCGCCCCGGCACCGACCACAGCTACACGAACGACTGGCCGTACAACCCGCTCGCCGGCAACGAGCCCACGGGGGCGACGATGGTCTGGAGCGCCATCGCGATGGTGTTGCTCGTCGGCGGCGCCGGCCTCGGCGTCTGGCTGTACAACACCATCGAGCTCCCCGAACCCTCCACGAAGGGCATCGAAGTCCCCAACCCCGCGGACGTGAACCTGTTGCCGAGCCAGCGCGCTGCAACCCGGTTCATACCAGTCGCGGCGCTGTTGTTCGTCGCCCAGGTGTTACTCGGGGCGCTGCTCGCGCACTACTACGTCGAGCGCGACGCCTTCTTCGGCATCGGCGAAGCGCTCGGCATTGACGTCCTCCAGTGGTTGCCGTTCGCGCTCACGAAGACCTACCACCTCGACCTCGGGATTCTGTGGATTGCGACGATGTGGATTGGCGCGGGGCTGTTCCTCCCCGGCCTCCTGACCGGTCACGAACCCGACCACCAGGAGTCCGCCATCAACGGCCTGCTGGGCACGCTACTGGTAATCGTCGTCGGCGGCTTCGTCGGCATCTACCTCGGTACGCAGGGGTTCTTCGACGGCCCGCTGTGGTGGCTGCTCGGCAACGAAGGCCTCGAATACGTCGAAGTCGGGCGCGTCTGGCAGGTCGGGCTCCTGCTCGGGTTCGCCATCTGGGCGTTTCTCGCGTACCGCGGCCTCAAGCCGCTGCTCGCCCGCGAACAGCGCTTCGGGCTCGCGCACATGATTCTGTACGCGGGCGGCTCCATCGGCCTGCTGTTCGTCGCGGGCATGCTGTACACGCCCGACACGAACATCGTGATGACGGAGTTCTGGCGGTGGTGGGTCGTCCACATGTGGGTGGAGGGCGCCTTCGAGTTCTTCATCGTCGCCATCGTCGGCATCACGCTCGTCTCCATGGGCTTGCTGCGCAAGCGCTCCGCCGAGAAAGCCGTCGCCCTGCAAGTGTTGTTCGTGATGGGGAGCGGCGTCATCGGCGTCAGCCACCACTACTGGTGGATCGGCCAGCCCGACGTCTGGATTCCGTTCGGGAGCGTCTTCTCCACGCTGGAACTCGTCCCCCTGATTCTCATCCTCTTCGAGGCGCTCGGGCAGTACCGCGCGCTCTCTGCCAGCGACGAGACGTTCCACTACAAGCTCCCGTTCGCGTTCATCATCGCCTCCGGCGTGTGGAACTTCGTCGGCGCCGGAGTGCTCGGGTTCTTCATCAACCTCCCGCTCATTAACTACTACGAGCACGGCACCTACCTCACGGTCGCGCACGCCCACGCCGCGATGTTCGGCGCGTTCGGCTTCCTCGCGCTCGGCATGGCGACGTACATGCTGCGGCTCTCCGTCGACCCCGAACAGTGGAACGGGAAGCGCCTCTGGTGGGCGTTCTGGCTGTGGAACGCCGGCCTCGCCGTGATGGTCGGGCTCTCCCTGCTCCCCGTGGGCTTCCTCCAGCTGGAAACCGCGTTCACGGAAGGGTACGCCGTCGCGCGCTCGCTGGAGTTCTACAGCCGCGACCTCGTCCAGTTGTTCTTCTGGGCGCGGTTCCCCGGGGACACGATGCTCATCCTCGGCACTATCGTCTTCGCCTACGACGTCGTCCGGAAACGCTTCCTGCTCCGCGACGTCGAGGCAGACGCCTCGGCGGGTCCGGTCGCTTCGCGCGTGCTCGGCGACGACGACTGAGCGCGCCGCGCGGGGATTCGCAACGCCTAAACCCGGCACGCGCCGACTACTCGACGCGTGCGAGGGTAGCCAAGCTCGGCCAACGGCGACGGACTCAAGATCCGTTCTCGTAGGAGTTCGAGGGTTCGAATCCCTTCCCTCGCATCGCCGGCGCTTCGCGCGCCGCGGGATGCGGGAAGTCCGCGAGGCGGACTTCCCTCGCAAAAACGCTTCTGTGTGACTATCCGGACAGCGACGTTTCGGACCGACGACTCTTTGGGGCGGCGGGCCACCACTCCGGGCATGAACGAGGACCGCGCGAGCGTCGCCGAACGCGCCGCGCTCGCAGGCAGCGAAGTCGCGCTGGAGGCGTTCCGTACCGGCATCGACGTGGAGACGAAATCCGGGAAGACGGACGTCGTCACGCAGGCCGACCGGGACGCCCAGCGCCGCGTCATCGAAGTGATTCGGGAGACCCACCCCGAGGACGCCATCGTCGGCGAGGAGGAAGACGAACTGAAGGAAGTCCCCGAGTCGGGCGCGGCGTGGGTCGTCGACCCCATCGACGGCACGAACAACTTCGTGCGCGACACCCAGATTTGGGCGACTTCGGTCGCCGCCGTGAAGAACGGCGAGACGCTCGCCGCCGTGAACGTGCTGCCCGCGCTCGGTGACACGTACGTCGCGGGCGACGGCGACGTGACGCGCAACGGCGACCCGGTCACAGTCAGCGAGAAGACCGACCCGGAGACGTTCGTCGTCGTGCCGACCATCTGGTGGGGGTTCGACGACCGCGACGAGTACGCCCGAGCCTGCGAGGCCATCGTCTCGCGGTTCGCGGACATGCGGCGGTACGGCTGCGCGCAAGCAACCCTCTCGATGGTCGCCAGTGGGCAAGTCGAGGGCGCGATTACGAACGTCAGCGTAAACGCGTGGGACTCCGTCGCGGGCGTCCACCTCGTCCGACAGGCCGGCGGCGTCGTCACGGACGTCCACGGCGACCGCTGGGAACCGGGCTGTGAGGGGCTCGTCGCGTCGAACGGCGAAGCCCACGACGTCGTCCTCGAGGCCGCCCAGGAGATTCAGGCGTAGGCCGGCGCGAATCTCGGGCGAGCAGTAAGCTATTGGGGGTCTCTCCCGACGGCTCCCGTATGGACTTGGACGAGACGGACCGCGAGATTCTGCGCGCGCTCCAGGCAGACGCCCGCAAGCCGTTCAGCGAAATCGCCCGCGAAATCGAGATGTCGAGTGCGACCGTTCACGACCGCGTCAACCGCATGGAGGACGCCGGCGTCATCCGCGGCTACCACGCCGATATCGACCCGAAAGCCGCCGGCCTCGGTACCTCCGCCGTCGTCGGCTTGCGCGTCGAACAGGGCCGCGAGCAGGACGCCCTCGACCGCCTCGCAGACATCGACGGCGTTCAGGAAATTCACCTCACGACCGGCGAGTGGGACATCGTCCTCCGCGTGTACGCCGAAGACACCGACACGCTCCGCGACCTCATGTTCGAAGAAATCGCGGACGTTGACGGGTTCGCTCGCTCGCAGACGATGGTCGTCCTCGCCACCGAGTACGAGTCCCACGAACTCCCGCTGTAGCCACCCCGCGACTGCAGACCGCAACGATAAAACAGCCACCGTTCACGTCTCCCAACATGGCTTTCCCCGAGACTGACCGCGAGCGCGCGTGGACCGCCGCCGTCGGCGTCGCGTTCGCCGCGCTCGTCGGCGGGTCGCTGCTGTTCCCCGACACCGTCTACGGCGGCTTCGTCTGGCACTACGTCTGGGGTCCCGTGGTCGCCGACGCCAACGGCGCGCAGTGCGCCGCGTGGAACGGCGGCGCCGTCCAACTCCTCTACAACTCCACCGCGTGCACCGCCGCGACCGAACCCGTCGCCTACCCCGGCTACACGCTCGTCTCCGAGGTCGGGTACGCGGTCACGCTGCTCGTCTCGCTGGTCGGCGTCACGTTCCTCCTCGACCACCTGGAGGTCGGCGAGAACCTGGACCTGCTGTACGCGCTGTTCCCGTTCGTCCTCCTCGGCGGTGCGCTCCGCGTCGTCGAGGACGCCAACGACGCCGCCGCGGCAGCGCCGGGCGTCGAGCAGTTCATCGACTTCCCCGCGAACACGCTCATCATCAGTCCCATCATCTACTTCGTGATGTTCGCCATCACGCTCGTCACGCTCGTCGCCTGCGTCCTCCTCGCGCGCCGTACTGGCGTCTTCGAGAACTACTACCGGCCGCTCGCGACCGCCGGCACTGCCCTCCTCACCGCCACCGTCGGCTTCCTCGTCTACCTTGCGGCGACCACTGACTACGTCTCCCTCCACCCGCAGTTCACGGTGCTCACGGTCCTGTTCGCGACCATCATCACGGCCGTCGTCTGGTACTACGTCCGTCGCCACCTTCCCGACGTCGCCTCCGGCACCGAGTTTGCCGGTGCCGTCGTCCTCTGGGGACACGCCGTCGACGGCGTCGCGAACGTCATCGGCCTTGACTGGGCGGACGAACTCGGCCTCGCGTACGACCTCGTCCCCAAACATCCCGTCAACGCCGCCGTCGTCGACATCACCCAGGCCGTGCTTCCCGCCTCTATCATCCACTACACTGGCGACGCCTGGCCGTTCCTTCTCCTCAAAATCGTCGCCGCGCTGTTCGTCCTCTGGCTGTTCGACGACAAACTCCGCGAGGAAGCCCCACGCTACTTCACGCTCATGCTCGTCGCCGTCCTCGCCGTCGGCCTCGGGCCGGGAAGTCGGGACATGCTCAGAGCTACGTTCGGAATATAGCACTTTTTGCGGCGCTCGCGGATGCTCACCCGCCGGCTGCGTAGGTTCAAATACCAGTACAAGACCAGCCTTGAGCGTGACCTGACTCCCGTCGCGGGGCGCTCCGAGCCAAGCAGTCGGTACGGCGAGCGCGGCACACGTCCCGCGAGAATTAGCCGCCTGCAAGCCCCACTCGCTACAGCTGCTTGCTGACGTAGGGACCGTCTTGCCGGTAGCCGAGCTTCTGTTTGTAGTACTGGCGTGCGCCGATACCACGACGACCTTTTGCACTGCGCTCGGCGCGATGCGCCTCGCTCGGCAAAAGCTCGGCCAAAAGCACTCCTCACTCCCTTCGGTCGTTCGTCGGCCCGCTCGCTCACTGCGTTCGCTCGCGGTGAATCGCTTACAGCTGCTTGCTGACGTAGGGACCGTCTTGCCGGTAGCCGAGCTTCTGTTTGTAGTACTGGCGTGCGCCGATACCGGAGATGACGCTGAGCTTCCCGAAGCCGGCGTCGGCAGCCATCTCCTCGGCACGCGTCATCAAGCGCTGGCCGTAGCCCTGGTGCTGGTGTTGGCCGTCCGCCGTGTCATCGCCGACGCTGACTTCGCCGCCGTAGACGTGGAGTTCGCGCAGCAGCGCCGCGTCCTCCAGTTCGTCGCGGACGGGGTCATTCGGGAAACGCAAACGTGCGAAGCCGACGAGGAGGTCCTTCTCGAAGTCCTCGAAGCTGATGAAGTGCTCCGTGCCGCCCGCGACGTCGTAGGTCATCACGTCGAGTTCGACGTTCTCGGGCTCCTCGTCGTTCATCCCGGCTTCCCGGCAGCGGATGCACTCGCAGGTGTAGCCGTGCTCGTCCATCTTCTCCCAGGCGAGCTGGCGGAGGTTCGATTTCCAGACGCCCGCGTCGATGTGGTCCGCGGGGATGTCCCGCTGGACGCGCTGGAGGCGCGTGTACCGCGGAATCATATCCATGATTTCCGCGACGAGCTCGGCGGCCTCCTCGTTCTGCAGCGGCTGGAACTCCTCGTTCCGCCACATGTCGTACGTAACGGTGTCACGGACGACCAGCGTTGGGTAGATTTTGAGGTAGTCCGGCTTCCACTTCTCGTCCTCGAACAGCCGCCGGAAGTCCTCCAGACACATCTCCTTGCTCATGCCCGGCTGCCCCGGCATCATGTGGAAGCCAACCTTGAACGCGGCGTCCCGGAGCCGCTGGTTCGCATCGATGGACGCCTGCACGCCGTGCCCGCGGTGCATCTCGCGGTTGATGCGCTCGTAGGTCGTCTGCACGCCGACCTCGACTTTGGTACCGCCGAGGTCGAGCATCCGGTCGACCTGCTCGGGGTCACACCAATCGGGCTTCGTCTCGAACGTCGTCCCGATGTTCCGGATGTCGCCGTGCTCGTTCTCCGCGATGACGTCCTCGAGGTACGAGAAGTCGTACTCCTCAGGGTTCTGCGCGAACGACTCCGTCTCGGACGGGTTCGGCTCCTGCTCGGGGTCGAAGTCGTTCAGCGCTTCGAGCGCGCGCTTCACGAACCACTCCTGGTAGTCGTGGCTACGCGCGGTCATCGTCCCACCCATCACGATGAGTTCGACCTTGTCGATTGGATGGCCGATTTCCCGGAGCTGGTGGAGCCGCAGCGTCACCTGTCCGTACGGGTCGTAGTCGTTCTGTACGCCGCGCGCAGCCGCCGGCTCGTGGCCAGTGTACGACTGGCTCGACGAGAACTCGCTGGCGGGCCCGCCCGGACAGTACAGACACTTGCCGTGCGGGCACATGTGCGGGCTCGTCATGATGGCGACCGGCGTCACGCCCGACGCGGTCCGCACGGGCTTGCGCTGGAGGACCTCTTCGAGGTCGTCACGGCGGTCCTCGGGCGCGAAGTCCAGCAGCTCCGAGTGCTTGGGCACCTTCGACGCGGAGTGCTCCGAACAGGCTTCGAGTTTCGCACTCTCGACGTCGTCCTTGCCGACGTCCCCGTCGAGGATTCGTTCGACGAGCTCCTCACAGGCGGCCTCGAATGCGGGGTCGGCGTCCGCGCTCATTACTCCGTAGAAGCCTCCGCGGGCGAAAAAGCGTGTCGTTGCGGGCCGCAGTTAGGCGAGCTGGTCGGTGATGGCGTCGACGACCGCGTCGACGACCGCGTCCTTCTCGCCCGAGAGGAACTCGATGCGGCCGTCGCGGGCGCCGCGCGGCTCGACACCGGCCTCGGTGAGTTCGTCGGCGACCGTCTCGCCGACGGCGCGCACGTCCACTGCGCCGTCGCTGCGGACGCGAATCTCGTCGCCGCTCACGCCGACGAGCACGTCCGCGCGGTCGCGACGCCGGTAGAGCGCGTCCAGCAGCAGGTCGACTGGCGGGAAGTCGTACTCGTGCGTGTACGCGTCCACGTCCAGCGTCTCGAAGGCGACGCCGTCCTGCCCGCGCACGTCGAGGTGGGGTTCGGCGGTCGCGACTTCTGTCTCGAGGCGCTCGCGGAACTGCTCGGAGACGTGCTCGATGAGCGAGTCGTCGGCCTCTCCCCAGAGCAGGTCCGAGATGAGTTCGCGCTTGTCCTCGTAGGACTGGTAGAACGCTTCCAGCGCGATGGCGTCACGGAGGTCGGCGAGCGTGTCCGGGCTGTAGTGGGTCGGGGCGGCGAGGTCCGCGTACGCGTCGGGCGTGTTGGCCCAGTACGCGACGGCGGGCAGGTGGTAGAGGTCCTCGCGGACGTCGTCGTTGACGAACGCGGCGAGCTGCGAGCCGAGCGCGCCCGTGTTGACGGGATTCTCGCCGGCTTTCGTCGGGCTGACGAGCACGTCGGCACCAGCGGCGTCGTCGGTGTAGCCGCCGTCGATGGCGACCGTGTCCGCGTCGTAGATGTCCAGGAGGTCGATGGCGTCGGTGGATTCGCTGGTGGAGCCGGCGCCGACGAGCACGAACAGCGGGTGTTTCTCGTCGTGGCGCTCGGCGGCTTCCAGCATGCTGGTGACGTCACCGGTGGCGTCGTCGATGGTGTAGAACGCGTCGTCGAGCGGGCGCCGGTCGACGTAGTGGTATTCGGCGTCCTCGCGCTCGTGCTCGTCCCGGATGAGCGGGAGGAGCGCACGCTCGATGGCCGTGCCAGCGACGTAGCCTTCGACGGTCGCGGTGTGGCGGACGATTACTGGGCGGGATTCGACGACGGCGCGCCGGATGGCCGTCGCGGCGTCGACGCGGTCGTCGGTGACGGCTTCGACGGCGGCGTCCTCGGCGAGCAGCTCGGTCGTCTCGGGAGTGGCGCGCTCGGTGAGCGCGTCCTCCATGCGGGCTTCGACGGATTGTGCGTCCGTGCCGTCGAGCTCGTAGAGGTCCTCGGTCTCGACCTGGAGTTCGCCGCGGCGGCGCTCCACTTCGCCGACGATGCGGACGACGTCGCCCGCTGCGATGTCGGGGTAAGCACGGACGCCCGCTTCGACGAACGCAGCGCAGTCGACGGCACCGGTCTCGTCGGCGAGTTCGAACACCGTTGGGCCGCTCGTCTGGCGGGCGTTCGCGAGCTCGCCCTCGACCGTGACGCGTTCGTCGACGTAGTCGTCGAGGTCGGCAATCGGCACGCGTTCCGGTTCGTTCTCCTCGGACTCGGCGTCCCCAGATTCGTGCTCTGCGGCGTCCGCCTCGTCGTCGGCTTCCGAGCTGGTCTCGGATTCGCTGTCTTCGGATTCGTCGCCGAACTCGAATTCGGCGTCGTTCTCGGAGACCGGTGTGCCGCCGTCGGCGGTGCTGGTTTCGGTGTCCTGTTCGTCGTCGTCGGAATCGTCGTCTTCCGGGAGCTCCGCGTTCGTCTCCGCGCTCGGGTCGTCGACGAGGTGGCCGCGGAAGTCGCGGTCGTCCTGTCGAATCGACCAGCCGAGGTCGACGTTCTCGTTGTCGTGGACGTCCGTGACTTGGACGTACACGTCGTCGCCGGCGTCCCAGCCCAGCGATTCGAGGCGGCCGGGCACTTCGCTGCGGTGGAGCAGGCCGGTGACGGAGTCACCGATGTCGACGAACACGCCGAAGTCGGCGAACCCGTCGATGGTGCCTTTGTAGTAGCGGCCGGGCGTCAGTTGGTCGGGAGAATCTCCGCGGAACTCGAAAGCGACGTCCTCCTCGTGGGTGTCACAGACACGACCGTCCGTGGAGGAGCCGCAGATGATACACGTACCCATTTGCTTCGAGAAAGCGGGTGCTGCCGTAAACGATTATCGAAAGCCGGTCGATTTTCTTTCGGCGTCAGCCGTGTGAACTCGTCACTCGAAGACCGGGCTGTCGGCTTCGAGGGCGTCCACGTCGTCGACGATGTCGCGGACGTCCTCGGGGAACAACGCGACCTGTACCTCGTTGCCGCTGTCGTCCTCGAAGACGAGTTTGACGCGCTTGTCGCCGAACTCGCGGGCTTCCGCGGCTTCGACGTCGAAAAGCTTCGCGTCGGCGGTCGTGTTCGACGGGCCGACGTGCTTGACGGCGCCGTCTTTCAGTTCGAACATGAGGTCCGAGAAGTTGACGTTGAGCACGCACCGGAGTTGGCGGGGCACTCACTAAACTCCGAGCACTGCGGCGGCCCGGACGGCGCGCCCGACCCACGGCATGTAGTCGGCAGTCCACGGGAACAGCGCGGTCGTCGCGGCGAACCAGCCGAACCCGGAGCCGTACGCGAGCACACCAGGCGCAAGCGCGGCGATCGTGGCGCGCACGAACGACGTGTCGTGAACGATGTGCGTTCCAAGCACGAGCAGCGCGAACGCCCACAGCCCACAGACGAACGTGACCACTGGGACGCCGACACCGACGAACGCGCAGGGCGCGCTGGCGTACGCCAGCACTTGGACGGTCTCGCTGACGCCGCCGCGGTTGGGGACGACGGCGGCGAGCACGAGCGTTTCGACCGCCGACAGCGCGTGTAGTGCGGCGGGCGCGACCAAGAGGACGGCGAGTGCGAGCGTGAGCGCAACCGCGAGCCACGACGGCGCCGGGAACTCCAGCGCACGCCCGGGGTCGAGTACGAGCCGCGTCCCCTGGGAGACGAGCACGACCGCCATCGCGAACACCAGTCCCGGGGCTTGGTCGCCCGGTGAGACGGCTTCCTCGAAGAACGTCGTCGGGTTCACGAGCACCTGCGTGAACGCCTTCGCGAGCCCGACCGGCCCGCGTTCGCGGCCGCCCTCCGGTTCGACCCACGTAGTCATCTCAGTCCCGCTCGACGACGTGGCAGTTCCGACACCGTGCCTCGTAGGACTCCTCTGCGCCGACCATAATCGTGGGGTCGTCGTAGTGCGCCGGCTCGCCCTCGATGAGCCGCTGGTTTCGGGTCGCGGGCTCCCCGCACTGCGTGCAGATGGCCTGGAACTTCTCGACGTACTCGGCGACCGCCATCAACTGTGGGATGGGGTCGAACGGCTCCCCGCGGAACGTCTGGTCGGTGCCGGAGACGACGACGCGGCGGCCGTCGCTGGCGAGATTCTGACAGACTTCGACGAGTTCGCCGGGGAAGAAGTTCGCCTCGTCGATGGCGACGACTTCCTCGCCGTTGAGATGGCTAGAAATCTTCGAGACGCCCTCCGCGGTGGTGTCGACGACCGTCGCCTCCCACGTGCGACCGGCGTGCGAGCCGAGCGTCGCCTCGCCGTACCGGTCGTCGATAGCCGGCGTGAACGCCGCGACCGACTGGCCCGCGATTTCCGCGCGCCGCAGCCGCCGCAACAGCTCCTCCGTCTTCCCGGAGAACATCGACCCCGTGATGACCTCGACCCACCCGGAGTTCGTAATCGCGTGCATGCTCACAACGGGGGTGGTCGCGGGGCAAAACGCTTGCTCATCTGCGGCGGCCGGCTGTTACCGGTAGCCAGGAATCCACCCGCACCTATTTTGGGGCCGGCTCGTCTCTCGCGGTGTATGTACGACGACATTCTGTTGCCGACCGACGGAAGCGGCGCCGCGGACGCCGCGGTCCCGCACGCAATCGAACTCGCGGACCGCTACGGCGCCCGGCTGCACGTCCTCTACGTCGCGGATACGACCGAGTACAGTACCGTCACCTTCGAGGACGACGTCGTGGACCCGCTCGCCGAGGAGGGCGAGCACGTCGTCGACGAGGTCGTCGAGAAGGCCAGCGAACAGAACATCGAGGCCGTCGGCGTCGTGATGAAGGGCGGTGCCTACGAGACCATCCTCCAGTACATCGACGACGAGGACATTGACGTGGTCGTGATGGGCACACACGGCCGGCGCGGGCTGGACCGCGCGCTACTCGGCAGCGTCACCGAGCGCGTCGTTCGTACCGCCGACGTGCCCGTGTTGACGGTGCGCGAAGACGAGGAGTAGTCGGCCACAGCGCGGCGCTCAGATGCCGCGGACGGTCTCGATGACGCCGAATGACTCGAGTGTCATCCACGCGAGGAACACCGCGTACAGCGCGAGGAAGCCGACGGCTTCGCGGTCAGTGAGTTCGAGGTGCGTGCGGGTGGTGACAACGAACACGAGCGTCGCGAACGCCAGGAATCCCATCGTGGGCACTGCGACGCGGAAGTCGATGGTGGCGGTGCCGGCGAGGAGGACGCCGAGCGGGATGGCGACGAGGAGGTTGAACGTGTTGCTGCCGAGAACGTTCGTGACGCTGGTGACGCTCTCGTCGTTCTTCGCGGCGCGGACGCTGACGATAGCGTCCGGGAGGCTGGTCGCGGCGGCGATGACGGTGACGCCCCAGAGGAACGTCGGCGTGTCAAACGTCGCGCCGAACGTGAGCGCGGCGCGCACGACGGCCTCAACGCCGACGCCGATGACGAGCAGCGCGACTGCGAGCACCGCCCACTCGCGACGCGGACGCACGTCCGGCGCCGGGTCGGGGACGTGCGCGCTTGCGTCCTGCTGATGGAGGAAGACGTAGACGCCGTACGTGGCCAGCGGCACGAGCGCGAGCGACGGCGTGAGGATTGCCGCCCGGTTCGTGCCGCCGGGGACGTAAGTCGCGCCGAGTGCGAACACGAGGAACAGCACGAGAATCGAGATGACGTAGAACTGTGCGTCCTTGTGGACGATGTCCCGCGTGGTCGATAGCTCCTCGCTGGAGAACGCCGATAGCGCCGGAATCACGAGGAGATTGAAGATGGCGCTCCCGACGATTGCGCCGACGCCGAGCGAGAACTCGCCGTGGACGACTGTGCTGACGACGACGGAACTGATTTCGGGGAAACTCGACCCGACCGCGACGACGATGGCGCCGTGGACGGCGACCGGGAGCCCGTAGTACTTGCTGAGGCGCTCGGCGGCGCGCTCGAAGAAGCTGCTGCCCTTCCAGATGACAGCGGTACCGGCGACGACCAACAGTAGTGGGACGAGCAGCCCGTCCATGGGTCGTGGCGTACACCCGGCGCCCGGTTATGCGTTCTCCCTTCGGCAGCCCGTCGTGACGCGAGAGCTGTCCCGACCGTTCACTTCGCGAGGCGCGCGACCGTCTCCTCGCCGCAGTCTTCGAGTTCGACGAGGCCGTCGTCGGCGAGGTCGTCGAGCAAGTCTCGGAGCCACTCGCGGCCGGTGTCGCCGCCGTAGTCGATGCGCACCCGCGGGCCGAGTTCGTCGAGTTCGAGTTCGCCGTGCTCGCGGAGCGCGCCGACCGCACGCCCGCGCTTCTGCCGGCGGCTCCCCTCGAACGTGGACTGCTCGGGGACGTCCGGCGCGGAGAAGTCGCCCGAGGCGTACGCCGCACACCACTCCCGCCACGGACACCCGGCCTCGTCGCAACTGGGGGACTTCCCGCAGGCTACGCCACCCAATTCCATGATGGCGTTGTTCCAGACCTCGGACTCCCCGTCGGGCATGAGCTCGTTCGCCGCTTTCTCGAAAACTGCATCGTCGTCCGGGACGTCGAACGCGCGGTAGAGCACGCGCTTGACGTTCGTGTCCACGACCGCGTCGCCGTTGTTGAACGCGAACGACGCGACCGCGTTGGCGGTGTAGGGGCCGACGCCCATCAGCTCGGCGAGCTCGTCGGGCGTCCGTGGGAACTCGCCGTCGTAGTCGTTTTCGACTTGTTGTGCGGCCTCGTGGAGGTACTTCGCGCGGTTGTTGTACCCGAGGCTGTTCGCCGACCAGAACCCGACGACGTCCGCGCGGTCCGCAGCCGCGAGGTCGGCGGTCGTCGGCCACTTCTCGAGGAACGCGTGGTAGGCGTCCTCGACGCGGGAGAGTTGGGTCTGCTGGCTCATCACCTCCGAGACCAGAATTGCGTACGGGTCGTCAGTGCGCCGCCACGGGAAGTCCCGGTGGTCGTCCTCGTACCACGCGACAAGCGCGTTCCGGACGGCGTCGGTGTCGCTGGGGAGTGCGTACTCCCCGTCCCCCTCAGTCATGGCTGATAGTTGTTCGGTCGCGCGCTTAGGGGTGCTGATTCGGCACGGGCGAGGCGTCGCGAACAACGAAAAGGCGTATCACCGCGCCAGCACACGTCCCGCGTATGAGCCTCGACGACCTCGAAACCGACGTCGAACTGGCGTACGACGACCTCGACGACTACGCGTTCCTGGACCGCGAGAGCCGCCAGGAGCTCGCGATGCTGAGCGCGGCGCTGGACGCCGACACCGACGAACTGCTACGGCGCGCGGTTCACCTGCTGTTCCAGTCGACGACGGAGTCCGGGCGCCTGGACTTCCACCTGCGGTCGACGTACGACGTCACGTACGACGAGTACCTCTCCGGGATGACGTTCGACGAGATGACCGGCGGCGCCGCGGTCCAGCAGCCCGACGACGACGACCGACGCTACCAGTTCTGAAGCCGGACTGCCGACAGAATGCGGTCCTGTTAAATCCCGGACGCGCCGACTACGAGATATGCGAGACCGAACGCGACGCGACGTACTGCGCGGGACCGCAGGTATCGGCGCGACGGCCGCGCTCGCCGGCTGTCTCGGCGGTGGCGGTGGTGGCGACGAGGACATCGAAGCACTAGACGCCCCGGAGGGCACGGAAGTCGTCGAAGTCGGGCCGGACGGCAACTACGTCTTCGACCCCGAGGAGCTCACGATTTCGCCCGGGACGACCGTGCGGTTCGTCTGGCTGTCGGGCACGCACAACGTCGCCGTCTCGAGCCAGCCCGCCGACGCCGACTGGTCGGGCCACGAGACCATCGAAGGACGCGGCTTCTCCTTCGAGTACACCTTCGAGGTGCCGGGACGCTACGAGTACGTCTGTACGCCCCACCAGGCGCAGGGGATGACCGGCGCAATCATCGTCGAGGAGTAGTTACTGAACGTCCTCGCTGTGGCCCGACGAAGGCCCAGCACGCGTGACTTTCGGGTCGTCGAGCGCGTCGAGGAAGACGTCCATCGCGACATCGATTTCTCGCTCCGTCACGTCCAGCGGCGGGAGCAAGCGCACCGTTTTGTAGCCGCAGCCGAGCAACAGCAGCCCGCGCTCCAGGCACGCCTTCACGACGGCTTCGCGGCGGTCCTTGGTGTCGAATTCGACGCCGAGCATGAGGCCGTTCCCGCGCACGTCGGCGACGAAGCCGGGCGCGTCGTCGGCGAGAATCTCTTCGACCTGGCGGCCGCGCTCGGTGACGTTGTCGAGCACGCCGTCGCTGGTGATGGCGTCGATGGTGGCGACGCCCTGTGCGGCCGCGAGCAGGTCGCCTGCGCCCCACGTCGAGGAGAGCCGCCCGGTCTCGTCGGGGAAGAGGTCTTCGTTGGCGACGGTCGCGCCGACGCGCAGCCCCTTCGCGGACGTGATGACGTCGGGGTCGATGCTGGTGTGGTCGACGCCCCACAGTTCGCCCGTGCGGCCAAGCCCGGACTGAATCTCGTCGGCGATGACGGGGATGTCGTGGGTCTGCTGGATGTCCGCGATGTCGTCGGCGAACTCGTCGCTGGGGACGCGGTAGCCGCCCTCGCCCTGCTGGGGTTCGAGGATGAGGTACGCCACCTCATCGGGGTCGATGACGCCGCGCTTGGGGTGGAGTTTGTCCGCGACGACGTTCCCGCCGGGGCCGTTGGTCTTCCAGCCGCACTCGCAGTCGCCCTCACAGGCGCAGTACGGCGCGGAGACGACGCCCCCGATTTCGGGGTAGCCGGTGCGGTGGACGGCCTTCGAGCGGTTCAGCGAGAGCGCGCCCAGCGTGCGCCCGTGGAACGCGCCGTCGAACGTGAACGCGCGGTGGCCGCCGTTCGCGTAACAGATTTTGATGGCGTTCTCGACGGCTTCCGCGCCCGTGTTCGAGAGGAAGACCGTGTCGAGGCCGTACTCCTCCGTGATGTCTGTGAGCCGGTGGAGCAGCTGCGTGGAGGTCGGGATGTCGGCGTCCTCCGGCGGCCAGCCGCCGCTGGCGTAGAAGTCCTGGCCCGCAATCTTGGAGGGGTCGACGACGTCGAACTCCTCCAAGCGGTCCATGATTTTGGGGTTGTTGTAGCCGAACGGCGCCGCCGCAACGTGGCTCGTGAAGTCCATGAGGACGTTGCCGTCGACGTCCCGACAGAACGGGCCGGCGGCGTCCTCGGTAATGTCCCAGACGAACTCGTAGACGTACGTGCTCGGGGCGGCGTGCTCGTGGTGGTAGTCGACCCACTGCTGGGCTTTCTCGCCGGGCAGGCTCCGGACGCTCGGCTCCGCGGTCTCCCTGTCCATGGTACTGATTGCCCGTGCCGCCGACAAAAGCGATTCGTTACGATTGGGGCAAAATTCCCCACTTAGAACGCGACGATTGCGGTCGCGACGCCGCCCGCAACGAGCAGGACCGCGCTGTACCCCGCGACGCGGTACGCGAACGAGCGGTTGTCGCTGGCGGCGGTAAGCGCGACCTTCACGCCGATGGAGGAGGCAGTCGCCAACAGCACGGCGATAGTGGCGGCCGTCCCCGAAATCGCGCCCGTGCGGTAGAGCACGATGGCGGACGTCGTCGCGCCCGCGCTCGACACGAGTCCGGAGAGGATGGCGGTTGCGTAGAGGCCGGCGGAGCCGAACTGGGTCTGCGCGAGCCCGCCCGCGACCACGACGACGAGGAACATCGCGCCGAACGCGAGCGCGTTCCGCATCGAGAACGGGCTCTCCAGTTCCATCTCGACGCGCGTCGACCAGTCCGCGGTGACTGCCGCGACACCGATGCAGCCGAGCACGATGACGACGAGCGGGACCGTCGCCGCCACGAGGACGCCGGTCGAGAGCGTGAACACGACGACGATGAGGAGGTTCCGCAGCGCCATCGCGGCGTTCGCCAGCAAAACGCCGGCGACCGCGTACGACGCCGCCTCCGTGCGCTGGCTGACGTGGTCGAGCATCGTCCCGACGACCGCCGTCGAGGACGCCAATCCGCCGAAGAAGCCGGTGACGGCGATGCCGCGGCCGCCGTACGTTTTCACGACGACGTAGTTGACGATGCCGATGCCGGCGACGAATACGACCATCAGCCAGACGACGCGGGGCTCAATCTCGACCGCGTACCGTCCCGTCCCGAGCGCGACGGTACCGGTCGGCAACAGCGGGTAGACGACGAACGCCAGAATCGCGAACTCGAACGTCGAGCGTAGTTCCTCCCGGGAGAGCCCCCACGCGAACCCGTGGAGTTCGCGCTTGAATACCAGCAGGACGGAGCTCGTGACGGCGACGACCGTCGCCGGGAGCACCGCGTCGACGGCGACGAGCACGCCGACACCGTACGCCACCATCAGGCTCACGGCGGTCGTTAGGTGGAGTCCCTCGTCCTCGTCGCGCATCCCAGAGACCATCAGCACGCCCGTGACGACGATGACGAACGCGGCACCGACGCTGGAGAGGTACGGCGGGCAGACGCTCACGGCGTCCGCACAGCGTTCCGTGTCCACCTCGGTGAAGATGGTGGCGAGGACGCTGACGAGCGCGAACGTGCGGATGCCGGCGGCCTTCTGGGCCCACTCGCGCTCGAGGCCGATGAACAGCCCGAGCGCGACCGACAGCGCGAGGCGGACGACGCGGCTGTCCACTGGGGCGTTCGCCAGCGACTCGATGATACCGGGCACCCTCTGGCGTTCAGCGTGAGCGGCCAAAAACCTGCGGGCTCGCACGGGTCGCGTCCGGCGGCCACCGGCGAATCTTTTTGCGTGGCCGCGTCGGTGTTCTACGTAATGAACGTCGACCGCGGCCGACTCGTGTGGTGGGTAGTCGCTGCCGGGCTCAGCGGCGTGCTCGCGTTCACCGTCTACTCGTTCCTCGGAACGTTCGTGCTCGGCGTCTTCATCTACTACGCGACGCGACCGGTCTACCGCCGCCTCGAACGGTGGATACGACAGCCGACGGTTCGCGCGGTGGTGGCGCTCGTGACGCTCGCGCTCCCCGCGATGCTGGTCGTCGCCTACACCACCGCGGTTGGCCTGCAGGAGCTTGAGCGATTCGTGGACGCGCAGAATGCCGACCTCGGACAGATAGGGACGCTCCTCGACCCGTACATCGACGTCTCCTCTATCGTTCAGGACCCCGGGGCGTTCCTGAACCAGCCGTCGGTACAGGAGGCGCTGGCGGCGTCGGCGAGCGACGCGCTGGAGTACGTCGGCTTCTTCGGGGGACTGTTCGTTCACCTGTTCGCGGTCGTCATCGTCGCGTTCTACCTGCTTCGGGACGACCACCGCCTCGGCGGCTGGTTCCAGCGTCGGTTCACGGACAGCAGCGGCGTCACGGAGGCGTACGCACGGGCGGTCGACCACGACCTCTCGACGGTGTTCTTCGGGAACATCGTCTTCGCGTTCGCGACCGGCGTCATCGCAGCGGTGTCGTACGGGACGCTCGACGCGTTCTCCCCCGCGGGCATCGCCATCCCCTACCCCGTGCTGTTCGGACTCGTCACGGGTATCGCGAGTCTCATTCCGGTCGTCGGCATCAAACTCGTGTGGATACCGCTGGCTGGCTGGCTCGGATTCGTCGCGTTCCAGAACGGAACGGGGTACGCGTTCGTGGCCATCTTCGTCGCCGTCGCGGCGGTCGTCGTCGACTTCATCCCGGACTTGCTCTTACGGCCGTACGTCTCCGGACGCGACATCCACCTCGGGCTGGTGATTCTCTCGTACGTCTTCGGACCGCTGCTGTGGGGTTGGTACGGGCTGTTCCTCGGCCCGCTCGTGCTCGTGTTCGTCGTGCACTTCGCCAGGCTCGTGCTCCCGGAGCTGCTCGCTGGCGAGCGGATTTCGCCGGAAGCGCTCGGCGGCGACGTCCTGACCGCCAGCGACGACGGCGAGCAGACCGTCGTCTCGGAGTTCGAATCGGAGACGGAGGACGCCGGGGAGTCGTAGTCAGCGCTCTTCGAGGCGGGTGCCGTCGCGCGGACAGTACGCGAACTCGGGGTCGCGGGTCCGGAATCCACAGTTCGGGCACTCGTAGACAGCGGACTCGGGTTCTTCGGTGCGTCTCCGGAACAGCAGTGGAATCAGCGGAACGGCGAGGAAGAAGACCGCGGTGTCGAAGACGACCCACGCGGCGACGCTGATGGCGAGGCTCGCGAGCACGCCGACGGCGGCGGTGGCGGTCCGCGAGGAGACCACAGCTAGTCGAGGTCGACGTACTGCTGTTCCCACTCGCGGCGCGCGGCGATTTCGCGGCGGCCGCGGCGGGTGAGCGTGTAGTAGTTAGTGCGCTGGTCGAGTTGGCCCTTGTCGACGAGGCCCTTGTCGACGAGGGTATCGAGGTTGGGGTAGAGGCGGCCGTGATGGATTTCCGACTCGTAGTACTCCTCGAGCTCTTCCTTGATAGCGAGGCCGTGTGGCTCGTCTAGTCCCGCGACGACGTAGAGGAGGTCGCGCTGGAACCCTGTCAGGTCATACATATGTCCTACTCTCGTTACGTCTTTCGACTCGGAAACCATAAGCGTAGGGGATTGGCGTGCCGATTGCCGAGACTCCGTCGCCATGTATCCAGGTGACATGTCGAAATCGATGACTCGAACCGGCGCCGCGGGCCGTCCCGCGAACCTTTATGCAGGGCGGTCGGCGACACGCTCACATGGCTGGCGTGGACACGCACGACCTCGCTGACGTCTCGCCGACGGCGTGGCGACTCCTCCGCGTCGCCGCCGGCTTCAGCCAGCGCGAGGTCGAACGGGAGATTCCGGACCTCCGACAGGCCCACGTCTCGATGCTTGAAGGTGGAAACCGTGGTCTCTCCGGAAACCGGCGCCGCGACTTGTTCACCCTCTACACGTCCGAACTCGCCGACGAGCAAGTAACCGCCATCGTCGAGCACTTCTGAGCCGGTCGGCCGAGAGTAATTCCGTTAATCATTAAAGATAGTAGTCGACACAGGTCGTGTATCAATGATACAGGTGGACGTACGCTCGACTCGCGGACGGCTCGCAGTGTTCGCCCTCGCGCTCACCGTCACCGCCGCCATCGCACTCGCACCGACTCCCGAAGCCCTCGGCCTCGAAGGAAAGTACGCTATCGCCACGATGGCGTTCGCCGGCATCCTCTGGGTGACCGGCGCGCTCCCGCTGGCGGTCACTGCGCTCTCGATTCCCGTCCTGCTCACCGGGCTCGGCGTCTTCGACACGCTCGACGCAGCGCTCGCGCCGTTCGCCGACCACCTCATCTTCCTGTTCATCGCGGGGTTCATGCTCGCGAACGCGCTCCAGAAGTACGACATCGACCGCCGCATCGCGCTGTACATCATGGCGCGCATGGGCTCCAGCCCGCGCAAACTCATCCTCGCGGTGATGATTGCGACCGCAGTACTCTCGATGTGGGTGTCGAACACCGCCACCGCCGCGATGATGACGCCCATCGCGGTGGGTGTGCTTGCGCAGGTCGTCGGCCGCGACGACCTCACGGAAGCCGGTGACGGCGACCCCACGACGAACATCCAGATTGCAACCCTCCTCGGCACCGCGTACGGCGCCAGCGTCGGCGGCGTCGGCACACTCATCGGCACGCCGCCGAACGCCGTCGTCGCCGGCGTCCTCAACGACC
>CAXREU010000016.1:0-5310 GCA_964229715.1 Halobacterium sp. | reverse complement strand
ACCGCTCGCGCACGGCCGCGCGTTGCTCGGCGGCGTCGAGGGCCCCGTTACCATCGCAGCAGGCGTCGTCACGCATCGGCGTCCCTCGTCTCGTCGAGCACGTCGAGAAGCCGGTGCGCACGCGGCGTCGCGGTGTAGTACCGCCACCGGCCGTCCTTCCGCCGGTTCACGAGCCCGGCGCTGAACAGCCGGGAGAGGGCCTGGCTGACCGCGCCCTGGCTCACGCCGAGCGCTGGCTCCAGTTCGCAGACGCAGACAGCGGTGTCGGCGTCCGCGATGAGTCGGAGCGCCTCGTAGCGCGTGTCGTTGCCGAGCGCCGCGAGCGCGTCGACGTCGGCGGCGACTGCGTCCGCTGAGAGGTCGTGGTCGACCGAGCAACAGCCCGGTTCCGGGCGGTCCATCTCGTCTATCGTGGCGGAGCCTTGGCGAGCCATCTTAGCGTATTCTAATATTAGCGTAATCTAATATAATGCTTCGGATGGTGGCAGTCCACAGTAGGTGGCCGGCGCGGCGAACCTACCGACCAATCCCGCGAGTGCGCGAGTTACGGTGTGGAAACAGAATAGAGCTCACAGTGCGCTACACGCGCTGACCGACGAACTATCACGATGACGTACGGAGCCGTCGCTGAGCGATGTTGTGTTTTAACGTACATTTCGCAGCCGCGAGCCGACGGCTCGTGGCTGAAAATGGCGCATATGAATGGTGGACGGGCCGAGGTGGCCCGGCGTTCCTGCCCGGGTAGTCCCGGTCGCCTTCTCCACCCCGCGACCCTCCGAGCGACGAGCGTTCGGTGCTCCGCTGCTCACTTCCGTGCCTGACGGAGTGGCACCGACGAACCGCGACGACGACACCCTTGCAGGTGCGCGCCGCGGACCGCCGTCCCCGAAGGACGAGGCTTCCACGTTGGCTTCCGGGGCCCGGACAGGTCGACCGGACTCCCCCGGATTTCGGCCCCCGCTGATGACTGTCTCGCGGGTGAAGGGCGGGGCCAAACCGCCCGGCCTAGTCCACTTCATCGTAGTCGACTCCCTCTTAAGGGCCTTTCGGGACGAGAGACGCGTTGTATGGTACCGCGGAGCGCGTTAGCACTTTAGCGCCGCCGGCGGAACGACCAGCCATGTCGGCGCTGCCCGACCACTACGAGGCCGTCCGCGAGGCGTTCGACTACGACCACACGGACGTCGACATCGGGTCGCTGTCGGCGTCGCTCGCCGAGCGTGCGTTCGTCGCGACGACCGACGCCGACGCGCTCCAGAAGGCCAACGACCGCGACACGCTGTTCGTCGCGAGCGCGGGCCTCACTGGGACGCCACACGTCGGCACCGTCGCGCAGATGTACGCCGTGAAGCGCCTCCACGAGGCGGGCTTCGACGCGCAGTTCCTGCTCGCCGACTACGAGAAGTACGCCAGCGACGGCCGTGACCTCGATGTCGTGCGCTCGCTCGCCGACGACTACCGGACGTTCCTCGACCGAATCGGGTACGGCGGCGAGGTGCGCACGCAGTACGGCGACCGCGACGTGATGCAGACGGCGTTCCGGCTGGCGCCGCATTTCGAGTTCGAGGACGGCCCGACGTTCGACACGGAGCCGACCGAGTGGGTCGAGCAACTCCGGTCAGCGTACGACGACGACCAACTGACCCACGACGACGCGACGGGTGCCACAAAATTCGGCGGTCGTGTCGCGTCGCTGCTCTGTCTCGCGGACTTCCTCCACCCTACGGTCGGCGAGGACTACGACCAGACTGTGTTCGTGCTCGGCGTCGACGAGCACGCGCTCGTGCTCGCGAACGAGTACTACACCGCGAAGACGCCGTTCGCGCCCGCCTTCGAGGGGTTGTTCACGCGCCTGGTTCCGGGATTGAACGGCTACCCGAAGATGGCGAAGACGATTCCGGGGTCGGGCATCACGATGGACATGGCCCCGGAGCGGGTTCGGCGACTCGTCCACGAGGCCGACGACGGCGCGACGCCCCCCGAATCTACCGTTTACCAGATGCTGTGTCTGGTCTCCGAGCACGACGGCCAGCGCCTCGCCAAGTTGGCCGACGCCTGCCGGGCGGGCGGCGAGGAGTGGGACGCTGCAGTCGCGGCGTACGCCGACTTCCTCGCGGACCTCGCGGCGGCGTGGCCGGAGTGACGCCAGCGCGAGGGAAACGGTCATCCCGGGTGAACGTCTACTCGCGACCATGGGATTCGGCTCGACCGCGAAGAAGCTCCAGAAAGTCACCGAGATGGCGGACAAGCTTTACGAGCGCTTCGAGCGCCTCCGCGAGCAGGTCAACGACCTCACGGCCACCGTCGAGGAGACCAACGACCGCGTCGCCGCCCTCGAAACCGAGCTCGCCGAGCAGCGCGCGCTCGTCGAAGCGCTCGCCGAGCAGCAGGGCGTCGACGTCGAGAGCGTCGTCGGCGAGGCCAGCACCGGGTCCGAAGCCGCCGCGGAGGCTGGCGTCAGTGACGCCGGCAGCGAGCGTGTGGATGGCAACGACTAAAGAACGCCGGCAAGAATTACCGCGCAGATGACCACCCACCGGAGGCCGCTGGACTCGGTGTTGGAGACTATCGGGGAGACGCCGCTCGTGCGCGTCCACGCGTCGCCCGACGACGTCCCGGTGTACGCGAAACTAGAGTCGTTCAACCCCGGTGCGAGCGTGAAAGACCGCATCGGGAAGTACATGCTCGAAGCGATGCTCGACTCGGGGGAACTCCCCAGGGGCGGCACCGTCGTCGAGCCGACCGCCGGCAACACCGGCATCGGGTTCGCGGTCGCCGCCGGCCAGCTCGACGTCGACGCCGTCTTCGTCGTCCCCGAGCGCTTCAGCGTCGAGAAACAGCAGTTGATGCGCGCGCTCGGCGCCGATGTCATCAACACGCCCACCGAGGACGGGATGGGCGGCGCCATCGACCGCGCCCACGAACTCGCCGAGGAACTGGACGACGCTGTCGTCCCCCAGCAGTTCTCGAACCCCCTGAATCCGGAAGCCCACTACGAGACCACTGGCCCCGAAATCGGCGAGGCGCTTGACGGCGAGGTCGGCGCGCTCGTCGCGGGCTGTGGCACCGCGGGCACGCTCATGGGTACGGGGCGCTACCTCCGCGAACAGGTGCCAGACCTCCACGTCACGGCCGTCGAACCGAAGGGGTCGCTGTACGCGACCACGCGGGGCCGCGACGTCGAGCAGGGCGAGTACAAGACCGAGGGCATCGGCACTCACGACCCGACGACGAACGAGCTATTCGACCCCGAGTTCGTCGACGACATCGTCCAGATTGCCGACGAGGACACGCACGCGGAGATGCAGCGGCTCGCCCGCGAGGAAGGCCACCTCGCGGCATCCAGCTCCGCGGCGAACTGCCTCGCGGCGCTGGACGTCGCCGAGCGCGCGGCGGCCGGCGACCTCGAGTTGCCCCACGACTGCGTCGTCACCGTCTTCCCGGACTCCAGCGAGCGCTACCTCTCGAAGGGCGTCTACGGCAGCTACGAGGAGTGGGAGGGTTAGGCCTTCAAGCGGCCGTGCTCGACTTTGATACACTTGTCCTGGACGACGCGCAGCCCCGCGTCTTCGGCGCGCTGGGCGGCGTCGTCGTCACGAATGCCGAGTTGCGTCCAGACGACCTGCACGTCGTCGCGTGCGATGGCCTCGTCGACGATGCCCGCGACCTCCTCGCTGGGCCGGAACACGTCCACGATGTCGACCTGTTCGTCGACTGCTGAGAGCGAGTCGTAGGCCTCCCGGCCGAAGATTTCGTCGGCGTACGGATTCACGGGAATCACGTCGTAGCCGTGGTCGAGGAGGTACTGTGGGATGTCGTGGGCAGCCTTCCCCGGCGCCGAGGAACACCCGACGACGGCGACGTGGTCGTACTCGAGAATCTCGCTGAGCTCCGCGTCGGATTCGACGGGCATACGTTCACTTCGTGGGCCGTGGCGAAAAAGCTACAGGTCGCGCCAGTCGGTGCCGTCGCCGACGCCGACGAGGCGCGCCTCGAAGCCGCCGTCCTCGCGCTCGCGAATCGTGACGATGCCGTCGAACAGCTGCTTGAGCGTGCTCACCGTCTGCTCGTCGTGGGCGCTGGAGTCGACGACGAATACGCCGAGGGCGTCCGCGCTCTGCACGCGCCCCGTGAACACGTGGAGGAACCGGAACACCGTCTGGAGGTCCGAGTACATCAGCAGCGTCGACAGCGAGTGCAGGAGGATGCGGTTGCGGGTGACACCGCGCTGCTGGTAGAGCGCGCGCAGCAGCTCGGAGAGCTCGATACCGATGCCGGTGAGGTCCACTGGCGAGGACGCGTAGCGCACGAGCTCGGACTCCGTCGCCGTCCCCATTCCCTGCTGTTTGGTGACGCAGTCGACGACGCCGCGCCGCGGCTCGGTGTCGCCGACGTGCTCGTCGAAGTCCTCGATGACGCGGTCGGCGCTGTCCTTCGTCGACACGACGATTGCACCCTCGCCTTCGCGGGCGCCGGTCGCGAGAATCTCGAACCCGAGGTCTCGCTTGCCGCTCATCGGTGGCCCCTCGATGAGGATGTTGGTCCCCGGGACGACATCCACGTCCGAGAAGGCCGCGCCAAGCTCGTACATTACGCTACCCCTCGCGTCCCGACTGCGACCGGGGGGTGGCGTGTCGACGAGTCGTACTCCCCCGTTCTCATCTGCCCGAAAGATATGCTGATTCGCTTATATTCCTTTTGATTGGCCGCCTCACGGGGCGGCCAGCCGACCGACGACGAACGCCACAGCGGCGACGAACGTCCCGGCCTTCAGTAGTTGCTGGCCCGCCTCCGGGTCGTCGAAGCTCCGGTACGCCGCCGCCAACATCACCGCGTCCGCGGGCGCCACGACGACAAGATACCAGACGCCGAACGTCCCGACCAGGTATGGTACTGGGCTCGCGAGCACGGCGATTACCAAGAGGACGGTCCCGAGCACGAGTGCGCGCCGCTCGCCCACGACGATGGGGAGCGTCCGCAGTCCTTCCTCGCGGTCCCCGGCCACGTCCTCGACGTCCTTGATGACCTCGCGCGTGAACGTCGACAGCGCCGCCAGCACCGCGAGCACGCCGCCCGCCAGCGGGTCGCCGACGGCCGCCGCGCCGAACAGGAACGTGCTCCCGACGAGGTACGCCACCAGCGCGTTCCCCGCACCCGGCAGCCCCTTGAAGTACTCCGTGTACGTCACCAGTCCGAGGAGATTCACCGCCGCAATACCCAGCGCCAGCAGCGGCAACTGCAGCGCGAGCACCATCGCGCCCGCGAACAACGCGAGACTGAACACGAACGCGCCGCGCGCCGACACCGCGC
>CAXREU010000015.1:0-28538 GCA_964229715.1 Halobacterium sp. | reverse complement strand
GTTCGCCGCGGACGGTGACGTCCGCGCGGGCCGCCGTGGTCGAATCACCGACTTCGACCGTGCGGGTGACCGTCGCGTCGTAACCGTCCAGGGCGGCGTATCGCTGTTCGACTGCGTCTCCGACTGCGGCGGCATCGACGGAGCCGTCGGCGGACAGCCCGCCGATGCAGCCTGCAGTCAGTGTGAGGGCAACGAGGGCAGTTGCTACCGCCACTCGCGTTCGTTTTGTGTACATATCTCTCCACGCCGTCGTATTTCCAGTAGCCCCAAAACATCTTATGCGGTGTTTCAGACAGAGAGAACTCGTGGTTGACATACCCTCCGCCTTGA
Source organism: Halobacterium sp. (assembly GCA_964229715.1). GTDB lineage: Archaea > Halobacteriota > Halobacteria > Halobacteriales > Halobacteriaceae > Halobacterium. Next base: position 28,208 of record CAXREU010000015.1, on the reverse strand, counting down.
CTTCTTCCCACGGCTGAAGCCGTGGGCTTTCCCCTCGAAATTCTGTAACGCAGGACCTGCTATTGTAGGAACAGGCGAGTGGCTTCTTCCCGGAGCGTACGCGATTCACTCCCGCCGTAAACGGTGGGGTTCTCTCGCTGAATTAAAAACGGATCTCAATCTCGGACTGCTGCTTAGCTGTCGTCGCCTTTCCGGCGGACCTTGTCGCCGAGCGTCAGCCCCGCGCTGTCGCTACTCGAGGACCAGTCCTCGTCGGCGTCGCCGCTGGACTCGGTCAGGGAGATGCCGAGCTTCTTCTCGAGCTTCTCGCGGACGTCGTCGCTGGGGAGGCTGTCGCCCCGTTCGAGCTTCCGGATGACGCTGGCTTTCTCGTTGAGGTCGTCGGCCAGTTCCTCCTGGCTGAGCCCCTCGTTCTCGCGGGCCTTCCGGATGCGTTCGTCGTAGTCGCTGGCGAGCTCCTCCATCTCGTCGAACATGTCGCGGCGGCGGCGCCCGCCCGAGGAGCCGCCGCTGGACGAGGACGAAGAGCCGCCCGAGGACGAACTAGACGAAGACGTCGAGTACTTCGTGCTGGTGGTGCTGGAGGACTCCGTTTCGACTGTCGTACCGAACTCCGAGCAGTCGTCACAGACGTCGATTTCCGCCCCCTCGATTTTGACGGTCTTCGGGGACGAGACCTCCTTGCCACACATCTCGCACTGAGCCATACAGAGGAGTAGCCGCGGACGACGCTTAAATGGCACGCCGCGGGAATCTCACGCGAGCTGGCGCCACGCGGAGACGAACCGCTGAATCGCGGTGAGGTGGCCGACGACGGCGAACAGCGCGAGCAGCCACGCGACCAGCGAGAACCCACCCACAGCAGGAACGAACACGGAGAGGCCGCCCGTGATGCCGACGAGCGCGAGGCGGTCCGCGCGCCCGAGCAGGCCGCCGTAGACGCGGTCGAGGCCGACAGCTTGGGCTTGCGTCCCGAGGTACGAGGTGAGCAGCACACCCGTAACGGCGGCGAGCCCGAGGTCGTAGCGGCCGATACCGGCGGCGAGCCCGGCGACGATGACCACGTCGGCGTACCGGTCGAGGACGTGGTCGAGGAGGTCGCCGGCGACCGAGTCGGTACCGAGTTCGCGCGCCAGCGCGCCGTCGAGGAGGTCCAGCCAGCCGTTCACGACGACGCAGAGCGCGCCGACCGCGTACATCACGGGCGACGCCACGTAGAACGCGGCGGCGGCCGCAACCGCAAACAGGAACGCGACGACGCTGACCGCGTTCGGGGTCGCGCCGACCTTGACGGCGGCGCGCACCCACGGCCGCATCAGACGCGCCGCGAGGTCGCGGTACGTGTCGAGGGTCATAGGTACTCGGTGAAGTCGACCTCGCCCGCGGAGGGGTCGCGGTCGCCCGCGAGCACAGCCTCGATGTCGTCGGCGACCGTCTCCGGGTCGCGGTCCGTGGTGTCGATTTCGTAGACGTGCTCGCGACCGTGGTAGCGGACGGCCTCCGAGAGGATGACGTCCAGCGCCTCGCTCTCGTCGTTCTCCTGAGCCTTCTCCGTGGGTTCGCCGCGCTCGATGAGGCGCCGCTCCAGTTCGCCGGGCGCGCACCGCAGCACGACCACGCGGTCGGCGTCCAATAGGTGCGATAGGTGCGATTCGACGAGCACGTCCTCGCGGCCCTCGAGCCAGTCGCGGACGGCGTCTAGGTCCGCGACCTTGCTGTCGCGGGCTTCGTCGACCTCCGTATAGAGGCCTTCCTCCTGGATGACGTCGTTGAGGTGGACGATGTCGAGGTCGGTGTCGAGGTGTTCGGTGGCGGTCGTCTTCCCCGTGCCCGGCGTTCCGGTGACGGCAACTCTCATTCGGCGAGCACCTCGTTGAGCACGGCGACCGCGCGCTCGGTCTCCTCGCGGGTCCCACACGTGATGCGGACGTGCTCGGGAAGCCCGAAACTCGAACAGTCCCGAATCAGGACGCCCTCGCGCTTGGCGGCGTCTGCGACTTCGGTGGCGTCGCCGACGTTCGCGAGCACGAAGTTCCCGTGGCTCTCGTAGGTCCGCGCGTCGAGTTCGTCGTACATGTACTGCCGGGACCACTCGACACTGTCGACGGTCTGCTCGACGTGCTCATCGTCGTCCAGCGCAGCCGTGCCAGCACGGCACGCGATGGCGCTCGCCGCGAACGGCGTCTGCACGCGAGCGTACGCGTCCGCCCACCCCGGTGGCGTGAGTGCGTAGCCCAGTCGGAGACCCGCGAGCCCGTACGCCTTCGAGAACGTCCGCAGCACCGCGACGTCGTCGCGCTCGTCGAGCAGAGAGACCGCGGAGGGCGCGTCCGTGAACTCGCCGTACGCCTCGTCCACCACGACGAGCGTGTCCTCGCCCGTCTTGTCGGCGACCTCCTCGACGGCGTCCAGCGTGAACCGATGGCCCGTCGGATTGTGCGGGCTCGTGAGATAGACGACGCGCTCGCCGTCGTACGCGTCCAGGACGCTGTCAGCGGTGAGCGCGAACCCGTCCTCCGTGCGGACGTCGTACTCGGCGACCTCGCCGTGGTGGAAGCGCGCGCGCATCCCGTAGTACGTGAACCCCGGCGTCGGCACGAGCACGCGGTCGCCCGGCGCGAGCGTCGCCCGCGCGAGGTAGTCGAGCGCGCCGTCGCCGCCGTTCGCCAGCCACACCTGCTCGTCGGCGACGTCCCACCGGGCGGCGAGCGCGGCCGTGAGGTCGGCGTGGACGGCCTTCGGGTAGCGGTGGACCTCCGAAGCGGTCTCGCGGATTTCGGCTTCGGCCTTCGGACTCGGGCCGTGGGGATTCTCGTTCGAGGAGAGCTTCACGAACTCCGCAGGGTCGCGTCCCAACTCCCGTGCGACCTCCTCAATACCCCGACCGGCCCGGTACTCCACGTGGTCGGAGAGGTCCCGTAGTTCCATGCCCGAATCGAGTAGCGGGCGCGCCTTAACAGTTCAGTTTGTTGGCTAAGTCGCCGTCCTCAACGAGCACCGCAGTGACGAGGAGCGCAGTAGGGCGGGGATACAGCCGTCTGATCACGGAGTGAGTTCCGAATCCTCAAGTTACTCATTCACGTATCGTGTGGTAGTGGTCGAAGAAGCGTTCCAGTTCCAATATGCTGCCGAACCTGCGGATGCGGCCACTGCTGAGAGTGCGTGGAGTCACATTCAGACGTGCCGTGAAGTCTACAACCACGCGCTCACACAAGTGTACAAACCCGCTTCTGACGGTGATAAACCATCGTATCGAACGATGCAGAACAAACTGCCGGACTGGAAACGGAACTGGCCGGCGTGGAGTGGGGTGTACTCGAAGTGCTTGCAGATGGCTGTCCGCCGCATCAAACACAGCGAACGTGTTCTTGACTCACTGAAGGAGCGCGGCTTCGACGTTGGTGAGCTTAAGTGGAAATCCCCGCGAGAGTATCGTAGCATTACGTACAACCAGTCTGGCTTTGACGTGGATTGTAACACGGGCCGGACTGACCACGCAACGGTTGCACTCTCGAAAATCGGCACCTTCCACTTGACGTTTCACCGGCCACTTCCAGCACACGCTACAATCAAAGAGGTCATCCTAAAAAAGCAGAAAACGGGCGACTGGACAGTCAGCATCATGGTTGAATATGATGCCGACTACCCCGAGAAACCCGCCGTCGAAGACATCGACGTCGAAGAGACGGTTGGGATTGACCTCGGCATCACGAAGTTCATCCACGACTCAGACGGTCGAGCGTTCGCTCCCGTAGATGAGGACGCTGACCGCGAGCGTATCGAGAAACGGCACCGATCACTCTCGCGGAAGGAATACGAGTCGAATAACTGGAATGCGGCACGCCAGCGGTTATCGCGAGCGTACGAGCGGTTATCGAACAAGCGGCGAGCATACCGGGAAGCGCTTGCTAACGCGTACACGAAACAGTTCGATGCGGTGTTCCTCGAAGACCTTGATGTTGGCAGCATGCTGCAGCAGACCGGGAATAGTCGGAACATCGCCGCGATGTCGTGGTACGAAACACTGCAAGCGTTCGAACGGTTCGGCGAGAAAAACGGCTGCCACGTTGTCCTCGTTCCACCGGAGGGAACGACGAAGCGCTGCGTCCAGTGTGGGGTTTCGTCTGAGAAACCGTTGTGGGTGCGTGAGCACTCATGCCCGTCGTGTGGGTTTGAGACGGATCGTGACGAGAACGCTGCGTTGGAAGTCCAGCGGCTTGGACTGATCGAGCTGGGAGTGGTTGACGGCGAGTCAGGAGTAGGTCAGGAACTGGCCGAATCAACGCCTGCTGAGACTGGCACCGCTGTGGGAACCCGTCACCGGGACGTAGTTCCTGCAAGTGCCGTCGTTGACACAGGAAGCCCCACCCTCAAGGAGCGAGCCACGGTATTGGCGAGCGAGTAGGGTGGAGTAGTTCACGAGTGCCTTCACGGAGTTGTCCGCCGCAACCCCGGCGTTTTACGACGTGTCAGTCACTACTGGCGGCCATGACAGTCATCGAGACAGTCGTCTACGCGTTGCACCTGTTGTTCGCTGGCCTGTGGACCGGGAGCGTGCTGTTCGCGACGGCGACGCTGCCCGGCATCGCCGGGACGCTGTCCGCGAGCGCCCGCGACTCGTTCGTCGGCACGCTCCGGAACGTCTCCCGCGCCAGCGCCGCCGTCCTCTTCCTCTCGGGCGGTTACATGCTCACCCTCGCCGGCTACACCGAGAGCGGCGTGCTCACGGGCACCGGTCGGGGCCACCTCGTGTTGGCGATGCTCGTGCTGTGGTTCGCGCTCGCCGGCCTCACCGAAGTCGCCGCCAGCAAACTCGAGGACGGCGAGGACGCCACCTCCATCCTCTACGGCGCGTCCACGGTCGCCGTCCTCCTGCTGTTGGACGCCGGCGCGCTCGCTACCGGCGGGTTCTGAGCCGGCCGAAACTACTTCTCCCCGCTTGCCGCCGCAACCGTGAAACCTAACGGGGTCGCCGCCGCCGGTCAGGCTATGACGAGTCGCTATCGCGTGACGAGCGTCGCAGACGTCCACGAGGAGGGCGGCACGGTGTTCACGGTACGGGACGAGCACGGCGGTGACGAGGAAGTGCTGTTGGTCCCCTGTGAGGACGGCGTGGAGGCGTGGGTGAACCGCTGCACGCACGAGGCCCAACGGCTCTACCGCGAGGGCGTGGGGGAAGTCGTGCGGAACGGCGAGGTCGTCTGTCCGAAGCACGGGTCGATGTTCGACACGTGCAGCGGCCACTGCGACAACGGCGAAGCCGCGGACACCACGCTCGTCGACGTGGACGTCACCATCGAGGATGGCCAGGTGTACCTCACCGACGACAACGTGCGCTACCTCCACGACGGGATGAAACAGGACAACGAGGACGACGGCGGCCCGAGCTCGACCTCCCACCTCCAGTTCTAACGGCGAGACACCCGGCTTTTACCGCGTCCGCGGACACGACTAGCTATGGACGGGAAGGCGTGGCTGCAGCGACACCAGGTCGGCGTCTACGCGGTCGCCGTAGTCACTGCAGTCGTGCTCGGAACCGTGCGTCCCGATGCGACGCCGGCTTTGCGGCAGTTCGTCAATCCCGTGCTGGCCGTGCTGCTGTACGTCACGTTCCTCGAAATCCCGTTCGTGCGGCTCCGCCGCGCGTTCACGAACACGCGCTTCGTGGGCGCGGCGCTAGCGATGAACTTCCTCGTCGTCCCCGTCGTCGTCTGGGTGCTCACCCGCGTGTTCCCGCAGGACCCGGTCGTGCTCGTCGGCGCGCTCATGGTACTGTTGACGCCGTGCATCGACTACGTCGTCCCGTTCACCGCGCTGGCGGGCGGCGACGCCGAGCAACTAACCGCGACGACGCCCGCGCTGATGCTCGTGCAACTCCTGTTGCTTCCGGTGTACCTCTGGCTGTTTGTCGGGCCGCGCGTCGCGGAGGTCGTCGAAGCCGGCCCGTTCGTCGAGGCGTTCGTCTTCCTCATCGCGGTGCCGCTGACGCTCGCGTGGCTCACCGAAACGTGGGCCGAACGCTCCGCGTCGGGCCGCCGCTGGCAGGGCGCAATGGGGTGGCTGCCCGTCCCGATGATGGCCGCGACGCTGTTCGTCGTCGTCGCTTCGCAGTTCCCCCGCGTCCACAGTTCCCTCGACCAGGTCGCGGCCGTCGTCCCCGTCTACGTCGCGTTCCTCGTCGTCGTGCCGCTACTCGCGCGGATGGCTGTGGGCCTGCTCGACGTGGATGTCGGCGAGGGGCGCGCGCTCGTGTTCACGTCGGTGACGCGCAATTCGCTGGTCGTGCTCCCGCTGGCGCTCGCGCTCCCTGCCGGCTACGAGTTGGCGCCCGCAGTCGTCGTGACGCAGACGCTCGTCGAGCTCGCGGGGATGGTCGCGCTCACGCGAGTCGTCCCGGCGTGGCTACTCCCGGCGAACGAGTAGGCGAGTCAGTCCTCGCGCCGGTACGCTTCCCGGAGGAAGACGAGCACGCCGCCGAGCATCGCGAGATTCCCGAAGAACGCGAGGCGCTCGCCGCTCGCGTCGTCTTCGTCGGCATTCCAGAAGTCGTGCATCGTCGCGGTGACGACGGTGAGGAACGTCGCGGCCGCACCGGTCGCGAGCTTCGGGAGGCGCCAGAGTGCGATGCCGAGGCCGGCGACGACCATCGTGCCCGACGCGAGCGGCGCCAGCAGGTCGGGCATCGGGACGCCCGCTGATTCGGCGTACTCGACGGTGTCGTCCATGTCGCGGAAGTCCTCGCTGGCCTGCAGCGCGAGGCCGAGGCCGAGCGCGACGCGGCCGAGCGTGGAGAGCGAGCGGGGGTCGTTCTCGGTCGAGTCTGTCATCGCGTAGTCGTTTTCGCGGCGGCGACAAAAGCCTACCTGCGGGTGAGCTGTGTCGGAAGCGTAGACGGTATGACCCCCAGTCCCCTCTGTAGGGGTAAGATGAAACACGTCAGCGTCATCGGCTGCGGAAACATGGGCGGGGCCTTCGTGCGCGGCCTCGCGAAGGCGGGTGGGTACGAAGTGACGGCAATCGACCTCGACCCCGACGCGCTCGACAGCGTCGCGGACGCCGCGGACGAGACCACGACGGACAGCGCGGCGGCGCGGGACGCGGATATTGTTGTACTCGCGGTGAAGCCCAACGTCGCCGCGGCGGTCCTCGACGACCTCGACTTGCGCGCCGACCAGACCCTGATTACGCTCGCGGCGGGCGTCCCCCGGGACTTCGTCGCCGCGCAGACGGACGCCAACGTCGTGCGAATCATGCCGAACCTCGCCGCGGAGACGCGGGACATGGCCGCCGCGGCCACGCGAGACGGCATCACCGACGACGTGCGCGCGCTCCTCGACGACCTCGGGGAGTTCGTCGTCGTCGACGAGGAGCAGATGGACATCGCGACCGCGGTCAACGGCAGCGGCCCGGCGTTCGCGTTCTACCTCATCGAGGCGATGAAGGAAGCCGGCGTGGACGCCGGGCTGGACGCCGAGCAGGCCGAGACGCTCGCCGCGCAGACGTTCAAGGGCGCCGCGGAGACGGTGCTTCAGGACGAGCGCAGCGTCGACGAGCTCATCGACGCGGTCTGCTCGCCGAAGGGGACGACCATCGAGGGCATGGAAGTGCTGTGGGACAGCGACGCCGACGATGCCGTGCGCGCGGCTGTTGCGGCAGCAGAGCGGCGCTCCCGGGAGCTCGCGGAGGAGTTCGAGGATGAGTGAGCAGGTGCAGACGAACGCCACGGACACCGAAGCCGTCGAACGCGCGCGCCAGCGCGCGGCGGCCGCCGACCTCGTCGTCGTGAAGGCGGGGACGAACTCGCTGACCGACGACCAGTCGCGGCTCGACCGCGAGAAGCTCGACAAGCTCGTCGACGACATCATGGACCTCCGCGAGCGCGGGAAAGACGTCCTGCTGGTCTCCTCGGGCGCGGTCGGCGCCGGTATCGGGCGGGTCGACCACGACGTCGAGACCGTCGAGGAAAGCCAGGCGCTGGCGACGGTCGGGCAGAGCCACCTGATGCGCCACTACACGGAGAGTTTCGACCGCTACGACCAGAAAATCGCCCAGCTGTTGTTGACCGAGCACGACCTCTCGAACCCCGAGCGGTTCACGAACACCCGAAACACCATCGAGACGCTGCTGGACTGGGGCATCGTCCCCATCATCAACGAGAACGACGCGGTCGCCACCGAGGAGATTCGCATCGGCGACAACGACATGCTGTCGTCGTCGGTCGCCATCGGCGTGGACGTCGACCTGCTGGTGACGCTGACGGACGTCGGCGGCGTCTACACCGCGAACCCGAAACACGACGAGGACGCCAAGCGCATCGAGTCCGTCGGCGAGAACTACGACGAGGTCCAGCAGCTGGTCAGCGAGAGCACGCCCGAGCAGTTCGGCGGCATCCAGACGAAAGTCGAGCGGGCGCGTGCGGCCGCCGAGCACGACATCCCCGCCATCATCGCGGAGTCCACGGAGCCCGACGTGCTCGAGAAAATCGCTACTGCCAAGCCCGTGGGTACGCTATTCGTCCCCATGACCGGTGACAGCGATGAGTGAACGCGACACCGACGCGCAGGTGACCGAGGCGCAGCGCGCGGCGCTGGACCTCGCGAACGTCGACGAGGCGGCGCGCAACGACGCGCTCCAGTCGATGGCGGACGCGATTCGCGCCCACGAGGACGAGATTCTCGCCGCCAACGCCGAAGACGTCGAAGCCGCCGAGGCGATGCTCGACCGCGGCGAGTACACGCAAGCGCTGGTCGACCGCCTCAAGCTCGACGACGCGAAACTGGAGAACATCGCGGCGATGGTCGAGTCCGTCGCGGGCCAGGACGACCCGCTCGGGGAGACCCTCGAAGCCCGGAGGCTCGACGACGACCTCGAACTGTACAAGGTCGCGGTCCCCATCGGCGTCGTCGCGACGGTCTTCGAGTCGCGGCCGGACGCGCTCGTCCAGATTGCGGCGCTCGCGCTGAAGTCCGGGAACGCGGTCATCTTGAAGGGCGGCAGCGAGGCCAGCGAGTCCAACCGCGTGCTCTACGACATCATCCGGGACGCCACCGAGGACCTGCCGACCGGGTGGGTACAGCTCGTCGAAGCGCGCGAGGACGTCGACCGGCTGTTGGAGATGGACGACAAGGTCGACCTCGTGATGCCGCGGGGGTCATCGGAGTTCGTCAGCTACATCCAGGACAACACCCAGATTCCCGTGCTCGGCCACACGGAGGGCGTCTGCCACGTCTACGTCGACGACGGCGCGGACTTGGAGATGGCCGAGGACGTCGCCTTCGACGCGAAAGTCCAGTACCCCGCGGTGTGTAACGCCGTGGAGACGCTGCTCGTGAACGAGGCCGTCGCCGAGGAGTTCCTGCCGGGAATTGTCCAGCGTTACGAGGACGCCGGCGTGGAACTGCGCGGCGACGACGCCACGCGCGACATCGTGGACATCGACCCCGCGACGGAGGCCGACTGGGACACCGAGTACGGCGACCTCGAACTCGCCATCAAAGTGGTCGAGGACGTCTACGACGCCGTCGACCACGTGAACGCGCACGGCTCGAAGCACACCGAGTCCATCCTCACGGAGGACGAGGACGCCGCCGCGGTGTTCATGCAGGGCATCGACGCCGCGAGCGTCTTCCATAACGCCTCCACACGATTCGCGGACGGCTACCGCTACGGGCTCGGCGCCGAAGTCGGCATTTCGACGGGGAAGATTCACGCGCGCGGTCCGGTCGGCCTCGAAGGCCTGACGACGTACAAGTACTACTTGGAGGGCGACGGCCAGCTCGTGGCGACGTACAGCGGCGAGGACGCCGTGCCGTTCGCGCACGAGGACTTCGAGGCGGAGTGGCAGCCGGGCCGCCTCCACGGCGAGTAGCGAGCCTCGGCGCGATTCTCGGTGTTCCCGGTCGTTCCGAGGGGGCTGTGCACCTGGGACGGCCCGCTCGGATACGACCCGCCTGCCGCGGTCCAGAACGATACATTTTGCACCCTAAAATGCATCCACTACCGAATTTCTCCGCTTCTAATTCGTCTACCATCCATAGGTTCATACACTGTGGTCTCTAACGCACAGGTATCGATGCAGCAGTCCGAGTTGGATGCTGATGCGCCCGGCGACCTCGTCTCGTACGGCCGCGAGTCGTACTACAAGCCGGAACCGCTCCCGCCATCCGGCGGCCTCGCGCTCGACGACGAGTTCTACGAGACGCTCGCGGACGCGACGTTCTGGCTCGGCAAGCTCAGCGGCGTCAGCCGCGAACTGGACTTTCCGCCCGTCCTCTACACCTCGCTGCTCCGCAAGGAGGCCATGGAATCCGCGGAAATCGAGGGCGCCGACGTCGACTACGACGCGCTGTACAGTCTCGAAACCCGCACCTTCGACGAAGGCAGGGAGGAACTGACAGAAGCCACTGCAACCGCCGAAACCAAAGACACCCGCGAGGTCCTCAACTACGAGACCGCAGTCGAAGATGGCATCGACGCGCTCGACCACGGCGAGGAGTTGACCGTCGAGTTGCTCCACGACCTCCACGAGACGCTCCTCACTGGCGTTCCAGACGACCGCGTCGACACCGACACTATCGGCGCGTACAAGACAAAACCGAACTATCTCGGTGACTTCCTCCCGCCCGTGCCGGGCGCCGTCGAGGACCTGATGGACGGCCTCTTCACGTACTATCGGACCGGGGGCAGCTACCATCCGCTCGTTGACGTCGCGCTGTTCCACTACCAGTTCGAAACGATCCACCCGTACGGCGACGGCAACGGTCGGCTGGGACGCCTCCTCGTCACGCTCCAGTTGTACGATGCCGACCTCCTCGAACGGCCCAACCTCTACCTCAGCGAGTACTTCAACCGCAACAAGGCCGCGTACGTCGAACGGATGGAGGCCATCCGGTTCCACGGCGAATGGGAGTCGTGGCTCTCCTTCTTCGTCGAGGGCATCGCACGGCAGGCCCGCGAATCGGTAGAGCGAACGGTCGCGCTCGCCGACCTGCGTCGCGACTACGAGGCCGAGTACGGGGGAAAGTCCTACACCAAGAACCGGCTCGCAGTGACGCTCTTTGAGCAGCCCTACGTCACGAGCAAGACGGTCCAACGGCTGTTCGACGTGGAGCAACCGACTGCCTCGCGGGCGATCAACGAACTCGTCGACGACGGCGTTCTCGAGGAGGTTCCCCGGCACGGCCGCAACAAGGAGTATCGTGCGCGGGAAATCTTCGAAATCCTTGAGCAACCCCCACGGACGTACTGACCCGACTGCTCGGGCGATGACTCCACCGGGACACTACGTGGTTTAGGTTCTCCCGTGTCGGTTTCGACACGCAAACTCCCCGTCGTGACTGCTCCTGGATTTAGCCGGCGGTCTCCTCTGCGTGGAGCGCCAGCGGGTCCCAGCGCACGCCACGGTAGGCCGCGATGCCGCGTTGGATGCCGAGGACGACGACCGTGGTCGCGGCGACCGTGACCGTGGTCCGGGGGGCGGCTGCCGCGGCGACCGTGACGAGCGTGACGGCGACGACCAGTGCCGCGGCCGCGACAGTCGTTCGGAGGCTGTGCGCGTCGGCCGGGGCGTGTGAGGTTCCTGGTCTCATCACAGATAGACGGACGACCCCGCACCCCATAAGGGTAATCTGAACGACATTTCTGTAAGCGAGCTTGCTGAAATTCGTTTCTGTACTCGCTTACAGGCGCTCGGCGATGTGGCCCGCGGCCTTCAGCGCGAGCGCGGCGATAGTGAGCGTCGGATTCATCGCGCCGCCCGTCGGGAAGACGCTCGACGACGGAATCGTGAGGTTCGCGAGGTCGTGCGTGCGTAGCTGAGAATCGACGACGCTCGTCTCTGGGTCGTCGCCCATCCGCGTCGTCCCCATGTGGTGGAACGCCGGCCCCGTCGCGTCGGGGCCGACCGTCCACTGCACGTCCGCGCCGAGCTCGTTCAGGATTTCGTGTTGAATCTCGTTCGCGCGCTCGATAGTCCGGCGCGTGTAGTCGTCCAACGACCACACCACGTCCGGCACCGGATTCCCGTGGTCGTCGGTGCGCTCGGGGTGGAGGCGAACCCGGTTCTCCTTCTTCGGGGGTTGCTCGACGAGCGCGCCCATCGCGACGTGCGTGCCGTAGCCGTCGCGGATGCGGTCGAGCATCGCGTCCCCCCAGTCGTCGCCGGTCAACGCCATCTCCACGGGCGATGGGCCCGCGTAGTTGAAGAACTCGAGCTTGATGGCGCCCCGCGAGTCGTCCGGCCGGTCGTAGAACTGGTGGCTCTCCGTGGTGTTGAAGCCGACGTGGTTCTGGCGGGTGGGTTCGTCGAGCGTGCCGCCAGCGCCCGCGAACAAGTGGTCCATGAAGTACCGCCCCACGAGTCCCGAGGAGTTCGCGAGGCCGTCCGGATACTGCTCGGATTCGGAGAGCAATAGCAACCGCGGGTTCTCGACGCCACCCGCCGCGAGCACGAACTCGCGGGCCTCCTGTCGGTGTTCGGTGCCGTCGGGCGTCGCGTAGACGGCCGCCGTCACGCGCTCGCCCGCGCCGTCGTGTTCGAGGCGCTGGACGGGCGCGCGGTCCACGACGCGCGCACCCTGTTGCTCCGCGCGCGCCACGTGAATCGTCGCGTCGTACTTCGCGCCGGAGGGACAGACCGGCTGACAGGTGCCGTAGCCAACGCAGGCGCTCCGGTCGTTCCGGGATTCGGAGAGCCGGGCGTTCGGCACGGAGTGCGTCGTCACGCCAACTGCCTCGCAGGCCTCGGCGAACAGCGAGTCCGAGTAACTCGGCGGGAACGCGGGCAGCGGGTGGGATTGCTCGCGCGGCGGCGCGAACGGGTTGTCGCTGGCGCCCGCGACACCCAGCTCTTCCTCCGCGTCGGCGTAGTGCGGCCGCAGGTCCTCGTACTCGATGGGCCAGTCCGCGCCGACGCCCGTCTCGCTTTCGAGTTCGAAGTCCTGTTCGTGCAGGCGCATCACCATCCCCTGCCAGTGCAGCGTCGACCCGCCGACGCCCTTCACGCGGGCCGCGTTCAGCGGGTAGTACTTCTCGCCCGTGGACGCGTAGGCGTCGCGCTCGCCGCCCATCTCCCAGACCGAACCCGGGCCGTGTGCGGGCCGAATCGAGCGCTCCATGCGCTGCTCGCGCTCGTCGTCGTCGAAGCGCGGCCCGGCTTCGAGGACGACCACGTCGTAGCCGTCATTGGCGAGTTTTTCCGCGACGAGGCCGCCTGCGGGCCCCGCGCCCACGATGCAGACGTCCACGCGCTCGGAGGGCTCGCGGTTCGCCGCCATCACTGTGGCCCCCGCTGGTAGCTCGTCGTGCCGCCGGGGTGGCCCTGCGGGTTCTCGATGCCCGCGAGCTCGCCGCCGCTCGGCGTCGAGAACAGCGCGTACAGCAGTTCGTTCACGAGGTAGTAGCGGACGCGCTCGCGGTCGGCGCCGTCGGGCGCGGGGTCGGCGGTGTCGACCTGCATTCCCGAGAGCGTCGACTCGCGGGCGTCGGCGTCGAGGTCGACGAAGGCCGCGTCGTCCCAGTGCTGGGTGTACTCGTCGAGGGCGGCGACGGCGTCCGCGACGCCCGCCGCGTACTCCGGCCGGTCCTCGAAGCGGCCGACGCTGTACTGCTCGACGAACGATTCCACGCCGTCGACCTCGCTGGGGTAGACGACGCCCGCGACTGCGACCAGCGTCGCTATCTCGTGGTCGCCGACAGCAGTCCTGTCGTCGTCGCGCTGTGAGAGCGTGAGTGCGCCGGCGCCGACCGCACCTGCTGCACCTGCGGCGGCGAGCGCGGCGAGCACGTCGCGTCGCGTCAGCTCCATTCGGCCGAGTCTTAGGTCGGCCTAATCTTCAGCGTTGCCCTTCGTCCTCAGCGGCGTTCGACGTCGTGGGAGAGCGTGCCGACGCCCTCGACCTCGACTTCGACCTCGTCGCCGTCCTCCAGCTCGTTCACGCCCTCCGGCGTCCCCGTGATTATGACGTCGCCGGGTTCGAGGGTCATGTATTCGGTAATCTCGGCGATGAGCTCGGGAACGGTGAAGATGAAGTGCTCGATGGAGGAGGACTGGCGCGTCTCGCCGTTCACGCGCAGTTCGACGCTCGCGTCGTGGGGGACTTCGTCGGGCGTCGCGAGCACAGGACCGAGCGGGCACGCGCCGTCGAAGGCCTTCCCGCGCACCCAGTTCTTCTCCTGGGACTGATCGGTGCGATTCGAGACGTCGTCGGCGGCCGTGTACCCCGCAACCACGTCGAGGGCGTCCTCGACGGCGACGTTCCGACACTGCTCGCCGATGACAACCGCGACCTCCGCCTCGTGCTCGATGTAGTTGTCACCGGGCAGCGTGACGGTGTCGCCGTTGCTGGCCACGGCGTTCAGCGGCTTCAAGAAGAGCAGCGGGCGGTCCGGCACGTCCTCGCCGCGCTCCTCGGCGTGCGCGGCGTAGTTCCGGCCGACGCAGACGATTTTCGACGGTTCAGCCGGCGGCAGCACGTCGACGTCGTTGACGTCGTAGGTTCGCCCACCGAAGGAGACGGTACCGTCCTCGTACTCGCCGCGTCGGACTGCCCCTGCCGGGTCGCGGAAACGCATCCAGTGCATGCCCGCGGCTTCCCGTGGTGGCCGCGTAAGCGTTCCGGGTGCGGCAAACAAGATATCGCTACAGCCGCGACCTCCTCCACGCCGTAAACGGCGAGGCCTCCCGAACCGCACCACAGCGTTGGGATAGAACGGCCCTTTGAGACGTACGGTCAAGACGGTGAAGCCGCGAGACTTGTCCTCGCGGTACTTCACAGATACTTAAAGAGAGCGTTTGCAGATACAGTCGCGTTGACATCCTCCCCGCCTGGAGGGCGGGGTTTTAGCCTCGCAACTTCCATAATATCAAACTTCGACGATAATACTATACATGACGAAGAGGTAGCCCGCCGTCGTGAGCACATAGTTCGCCGTCAGCAGCGGGAGGGTGTGCTCGAAGTCGGTGACGAACGCCACGACGGTCGTGCTGATGGCGGCGGTGACGACGAGGGCGAAGCCGGCCGAGAGGTGCATCATCGAGTGTCGGCCAGTGTCGAGGTACGCGCGAACCGCGAACGCCACCATGCTGAGGCCGGCGGTGGCGAGGGTCGCGCTGAAGACGAGGTAGATTGCTTCGATGAGGCGCATAGTCGCGTGGCTCGTACACACGTCCCGCAGACCCCGTATAAAGATGCCCCCGCGATTATTATACGTGATATCGGAGAGAATCCGGCTTTAGCCGTAGGATGAAGCCGTCACTACTGAATCAAAGCACGTAACGGTGGCAGGCCGACTCCCCAGAATTGAAGAAATACCTATTCTACATTTGATATTCTCCTCCGCCTGAAGGCGGAGGAATCCCGAGCGTTGGGATCTTAGGGTTTGCAGACGCCCTGTTCTCTCGATGTGAACCGGCCGCTCTCGCGGTCGAACAGGAAGACTCCGGGCTGTGCCAACCAGCCGTTACTCATATCCCCTGTCGGGGGACTTTGAGTTATCTTTCGCCGAATATTCACTGCACCGTTGATGTCTGCGTTCATCGTCGTTTCACAGGACTCGCAGACGTACAGACCACGTTTCACGCGGTTGCTGTCTCGAATCTGCCCACAACACGAACATGTCTTCGACGTGTTTTCCTCGTCTACGCGGTCAACGAGAATAATCGTGAGCTCGAGGACTTCGAGTGCCTGAAGTGTGGGTATGAGAATCATGCCGACTACAACGCCGCGAAGAACATCGGGTTACGGTATCTCCGTCGCAACCAGACTGGCGGCGATGGAGGCGCACCCTTGGGCGTGCGCTTGAACAGCGGGATGGTGAACGTGAACGGAGGCTATTCTCCTACCGTCGTTGACGGTCAGAGCAGGAGTCCACGCTGAATCCCACGACTGAAGTCGTGGGTAGCTCAACTTGTAGAATTGCGCACGTACGACGCCTACTGCGGGCAGACTGATCTACTGCTCGGAGCGGAGGTCGCTCCAGACGTCCACGAGGGCGTTCTTCGCTTCGGTGCGTTCGGTCGTCTCGATGTCGGTCTCGTCGACGCCGAACTTCACCGTGATTTCGTCGACCTGCCGGCGGTACACTTTCGTTCGGCGCCCCTCGTCGGAGAGCTCCTTCCCCTCAAGTTTGAGGAGGTCGTGCTCGTTGAGCTCCTCGATGCGCCGGTAGCTCGTCGCAATCGGGATGTCGAGCTCCTCGCTGAGCTCCTGTGCTGACTTCGGGGCGTGCGTGGCTTCGAGAATCTCGGCGTTGTACTTGTTGCCGAGTACCCGCAACACGTCCACCGGGTCCATCGAACTGATGATGAGTACGGAGGGAAAAAAGAGTGTCGGGGCCGGCGTCCCGATTCGGCCGAGAAATCGCCGATGGCACGGCGGAGTAGTCCGATATACGACACTTCCGAGGGAATAGACCCAACGTTTAATCCGGTCGGCGCCAGACTCGCCGCCATGACATCGGCGACGGACGTGCTGGAGTTCTCTCTGGGCGACGACCGCTACTGCATCGACATCGCGCACGTCGACGAAATCGTGGACGCCGCCGAGGACGTCACTTCGATTCCGAACGCGGACGCCAACGTCGTGGGCGTGGTCGACCTCCGCGGCGAGACGACGACCGTGGTCGACCCGCGCGTCCGTCTCGGCGTCGAGGGGTCGCCGGACGGCAGCCGCATCGTCGTCCTCTCCGAGCACGAGAGCACCGGCCTACTGGTCGACGACGTCCACGAAGTCGAATCCGTTGACCCCGAGGCCGTCGACGACTCGGCGGCCTCCGAGACGACCCGTGGTGTCGTCCGCCGCGACGACCGCTTCGTCGTCTGGGTCGACCCGGACGCCCTCGTCTAGTCGAGCAGGGCGTCGACGTCCGCGTGGTCGTAGAGCAGTTCCTGCATGCGGTCAACCGTGCGCTCGTCCCGGACCCGCCCGCCCCACACCAGTTCTTCGGCGCGTTCGACGGTCGTCAGCGTGTCCGACTGCACCGAGAGGACGGGCACGCTCTTCTCCGCCGCCTTCCCGAGCACCGCGCCCGACGGCCGGTGGCCGCCCGTGAGCACGAGACACGTCACGCCCGGCGCGTCGAGGGCGGCGGTCTGGACGTCCGCGCGGTCGCCGCCCGTGATGACCGCGGCGTCTTTCGTCCGCCGGAAGTGACTCAGCGCGGCTTCGCCGCTCATCGCGCCGACGAGGAACCGCTCGACGCGCTCGTCGGTCCCCGCGCCGTCCTCGGTGAGCACCTCCGCGCCGAGTTCCGTCGCGAGGTCAGCGACGGTGACGCCGGCGAGGTCCGCGTCCCGCGGAAGCACGCCGAGCACGGGCACGTCGCGGCCGTCGAGGAACGGCGCGACGTCCGTCTCCACGTCGTCGTAGACGGCGTCCTGGACGGCGTTGAAGACGACGCCCGCACACCGGTCGCCGAGGTCGTCGGCGGCCGCGAGCACGTCGTCGACGTCGCCGGGCTCGCTGTACCGCGAGAGCACGACGACCTCCGCGTCCAGGAGGTCCGCGACCTCGGGGTCGGTGAGGTCGACGATGCCACCCGTCGCGAGGTCGTCGGCCCCCTCCACGACCATCAAATCCTTCCCCTCGGCGAGCCCGTCGAACGCCGCCTGCACGCGCGAGCGGAGTTCCGCGGGGTCCTCGCGGCCGCGAATCGCGCCCTCGACGAACGTCGGCGAGTACACGACGGGTTCGAGTTCGTGCATCTCGGCGTCGAGCCCGAGCAGCTCCCGGGCGAGCATCGGGTCGGCGTCGAGGGTCTTCCCGACGTTGCTCTCCAGTCGGGTGCCCTTGGGCTTCATGTAACCGACATCGTCGCCGCGTTCTGTCGCGAGCCGCGCCAGCGCGAGCGCGACCGCGGTCTTGCCGGTACCTGCTTCCGTGGATGTGACCAGTAGCGTGTTCATAGTTCCTCGGGGTCGATGGTGAGTCGGACGTCCAGGGCCTGCACGCCGTCCGCGGTCGCCAGCAGCGGGTTCACGTCGCGTTCCAGTATCGCGGGGCAGTCAGTGCCAAGCTGGCTGAGCCGCTGGACGGCGTCCGTGACTGCTTCCTCGTCGGCCGGCTCGCGGCCGCGCGCCCCGCGCAGCAGCGGCGCGGAGTCGAGGTCGTCTATCATCTCGTCGGCCTCGCGCTCGGAGACGGGCGCGACGCGGACGCTCGTGTCCTCCAGCACTTCGACGAAGATGCCGCCCAGCCCGAACACCACGAGCGGCCCGAACTGGGGGTCGCGGTTCACGCCGAGAATCGTCTCCGTCCCGGCCTCGGTGGCCACCAGCTCCTGGACCTGGACGCCGAGAATGGTGGCGTCGGGCTGGTAGTTCTTCGCGCGCGTCACGAGGTCCTCGTAGGCGTCTCGCACCTCCTCGTCCGGAACGCCGACCTTCACGCCGCCGATGTCGGACTTGTGGAGGATGTCCGGGCTGACGATTTTCATCACGACGTCGCCCGCGATGTCGGCGGCGACCTGCTCGGCTTCTGCTGGGTCGTCGACGACGTCGCCCTCGGGCGTCGGGATGCCGTAGGCGTCCAGCAGGTCCATCGCTTCGACGCCGAGCCGCCGGGAGTCCCGCTCGGCGGCGGCTTCGAGAATCCCGCGGGCGCGCTCGCGCTCCACGTCGAACTCGGTGGGTTCCTCGTACTCCCGGGCCTCAACGGCGCGCTGGACGGCGAGCGCGTCGAGGCTGCCGACCGCCCGCGCCGGGTCGAAGTAGTTCGGAATGCCCGCCTCTGAGAGCACGTCGGCCGCGGTTTCGGTACGCTCGCCGCCCATCAGGCACGCGACCACGGGCTTGCCGTGGTTGGCCTGGCGTTCGGCGAGCACCTCGGCGAGGTCGTCGAACTCCATGACGGCCGTGGGTGCGGCGACGACGACCGCGCAACCGACATCCTCGGAGCCCAGCACGGTGTCGAGGGCGTCCGCGAACCGGTCGACGCCCGCGTCCCCGAGCACGTCCACGGGATTGTAGACGTTCGCCGCGTCCGGCAGCGATTCGGCGAGGGCGTCGAGCGTGTCGTCGCCGAACGACGCCATCGAGAGCCGGGCGTCGCCGACCGCGTCCGTCGCCATCACGCCCGGGCCGCCCGCGTTCGTGACGACCGCGATCTCC
Source organism: Halobacterium sp. (assembly GCA_964229715.1). GTDB lineage: Archaea > Halobacteriota > Halobacteria > Halobacteriales > Halobacteriaceae > Halobacterium. The sequence continues at coordinate 9,103 of CAXREU010000015.1, read as the reverse complement.
TCGGAGTCCGGCAGCGGGAGGCCGTCGAGGGCGCGCGCGAAGTCGAACAGCTCCTGGACGTTCTCCGCGCGGACGACGCCCGCCTGCTCGAAGCCCGCCTCGTAGGCGGCCTCGCTGCCCGCGATGGTCCCGGTGTGCGAGGACGCGGCCTGCGCGCCGGCCTCCGTCCGGCCGGACTTCACGACCACCGCGGGCGTATCCTGCGTGACCTCGCGGGCGGTGTCGATGAACTCGCGGCCGTCCTCGATGCCCTCCAGGTAGCCGAGCACGACGTTCGTCTCGGGGTCGTCGTGCCACTGCCGGAGGAAGTCCGTCTCGTCCATGACAGCCTTGTTCCCGAGGCTGACGACGTCCTTGAAGCCGATTCCCTGGTCGTTCGCCCAGTCCAGTACGGCCGTGATGAACGCGCCCGACTGACTCATGAACGACAGCGAGCCGGGGAGCGCGTTCGACGGGCCGAACGTCGCGTTCAGTCCCGATGGCGTGGAGAGCACGCCGAGGCTGTTCGGACCGACGAGGTTGAGGTCGTAGTCGTCGGCGACGGCCGCGAGGTCGCGCTCGCGGTCGGCGCCCTCGCTGCCGGTCTCGCTGAACCCCGCGGTGATGACCACCACGTTCCGGACGCCCGCCTCGCCCGCGTCGCGAACGGCGTCGACCACCACCGACGGCGGGACGACGACGACCGCGAGGTCGGCGTCGGGGGCGGACTGGAGGTCGGGGTAGCAGTCGTAGCCGAGCACTGCGTCGCGGCTCGGGTTGACGGCGACGACGTCGCCGTCGAAGTCAGCGAGGTTCGTCACGATGGCGCGACCGATAGAACCCTCTCGGTCGGTCGCACCGACGACGGCGACCCTGTCGGGCGCGAACAGCCCGCTTGCGTCGTCTTCCATCTTCACGTGGACCGACGCCCAGCAGGGGCATAAAACCGTCCGCGGCTCCCGCGAACCGAGAACCCTACTCGCCGGAGCCGGCCGTCCCCGAGTCGGCGAGTCGGTCCTCGTACTTCGCGAGCGCTTCGTCGAGGGCGGCGCTGGCGTCGTAATCGAGTTCCTCGGCGAGCGCGAGCAGGCAGAACAGCGCATCCCCGAGTTCGTCCCGGTCGACGTCCGCACCCGAACTCGCACCGTAGTCGGTGGATTCGTTGACGTTCTTCGCGAGTTCGCCGACCTCGCTGGCGAGATCGAGCACGCGGTTGGCGGGCGGCGCGTGGAGGTCCTCCTCGTCGAGGAACGCGGCGACGCGGGCTTGCTCGTCCATGCGCTGAGGGTGAAACTGCACCACCTTTACTCGGACGGTTTTAGGTTTCCCAAATTTTTCTTTTCTGAACGGAAAGGACTATTCCGCGAACGTTCGTAGCGCTGCACATGGAACTGACGGGTGCGCTCGCGTTCGTCTTCTTCGCGGGCCTGCTGACGGACCTCGCCACCGGCCTCGGAGCGCTCCCGTTCTTCTTCGTCGACGACGTCGGCGACCGCTGGCGCGTCGGCCTCTGGGGACTGGCCTCCGGCATCATGCTTTCGGCGTCCGGCTTCGGGCTGTTCCGCGAGGGCCTCAACTACGGCACGCCGCTGGACGTCGGTGCGGGCGCGCTCGTCGGCGTCGCGCTCGTCGTCGTCGCCCGCCGCGTCATCGACGACCACGAGTTCGAACCTCGGGAAATCGCGCAAGCCGACTTTGAGAAGCTCGTGCTCGTCGCGGGCGTGCTCACTGTCCACTCGTTCCCCGAGGGCGTCGCCGTCGGCGTCTCCTTCGCCGACATGGGACTGGAGGGAGGCTACCCGATTCTGGGCTTCTCCGTGCCGCTGCTCGCCGTCTTCATGACCATCGCCATCTCCATCCATAACATTCCGGAGGGACTGGCGGTGTCGATTCCGCTCCACGAGCACGGCGCGCGCCGCTGGAAGCTCGTCGGCGTCGCCGTCTTCACGAGCATCCCCCAGCCAATCGGCGCGGTGCTGGCGTTCGCGTTCGTCCAGTTCGCGCGCACGCTGCTCCCCGCCGGCTACGGGTTCGCGGGCGGCGCGATGGTCTACCTCGTGCTCACCGAGTTCATCCCCGAAGCCCGCGCGGTCGGCCGCCGGCTCCCGAACGACGGCCACCGCGAACTGCTCGCCGGGCTGGTCGTCGGCGTCGCCGCGATGCTCCCGCTGCTCGTCGCGTAAGCGATTTGTCCCCGCCCTGCGAGGGTTCGGGCGTGTTCGACACCGGGGACCGCTGGCTGGTCGCGTGGAGTCTGGGCTACGCTGCCGTCGGCGCTTCGTCCGTACTCGTGCCGCTGTACGCCATCGCGCTCGGCGCGGACGCGTTTGTCGTCGCCGTCGTCGCCGCGACCGCCGCGTTCGCCGGCATCCCCGGCGCGCTCGCGTGGGGAAACCTCGCCACCCGCACTGGCCGCTACCGGCCGTTCCTCCTCGTCAGCCTCGGCCTCTCGGCCGTCTCGTTCGTTGCACTCCCGCTCGCGGAGTCGCTTTCCACGGTCGTCGCCGCGAACGCCGCGCTCCAGTTCGCCGTCGCCGCGGCCGCGCCCGTACTCGCGCTGCTGGTCGTCTCCGGCCACCCCGACGCGAAGTGGGACCGCCGCATCGGCGTGCTGAACGCGTGGCAGGGCTACGGCTGGCTCGGTGGCTTGCTCGCTGGCGCCGCGTGGACTGCTGTCGCCGGCCAGTACACAGCCGCCGTCACCGCTCAACGCTGGTTCTTCTACGCCTCAGCCGCCATGTGCGCGCTCGCGACCGTGCTCGCGTGGCGCTGGCTGCCCGGCCGACCGGACGTCTCGGCGGCCCGCTTCGGCCGCGCGACCGTCTCCATCGAGACCCTCCAGCGGGGCGCGGGGCGGGCCGCCCGGCTCGCGCCGTTCTCCGGCGTCCGGTCGTTCTGGGCGCTACGCCGGCTCCACCCGCGCACCCTCGCCGCCCGCCTGACGCCCGGGCTCTCGGGCTATCTCGCGGCCGCGACGCTGTTCTTCACCGGGTTCGCGGTGTTCTTCGGTCCGCTCCCGTCGTACCTCGCTACGGACCTCGGGCTCGCGTCGGGCAGCGTGTTCGCGCTGTTCCTCGTCTCCAGCGCGGCATCCGCGGTCGCCTACGAACGCGTCGGGGCGCTCGCCGCGGCGCGCAGCCCGGAGGTCGTCCAGACCGCCGCGCTCGCCGCGCGCGTCGTCCTGTTCCCGTCAGTCGCGTTCGCGGCGGTGCTCGGCGCGCTCGCGCTCCCGGGGCTAGTCGTGCTGTTCGTCGCGGTCGGCCTGACGTGGGCCGTCGTCGCCGTCACGGGCACGACAATCGTCGCGCGACTCGCCCCGCCCGCGGTCCGCGGGGACGCACTCGGCGCGTACACGGCGCTGGGCGGATTGGGCACGGCAGTCGGGAGCGTCGTCGGCGGCCTGCTCGCCACAGAACTCAGCTACGTCGGCGCGTTCGCCGTCGCTGGCGGGCTCGTACTCGCGGGAGCGGTAGTCGCGGCGGTGACCCGTCGCCGGACTACAGAATAATCGACTTCTTGCGGACGAACTCGTGGATGGTCGAATCGAGGCCCTCGCGGCCGATACCGGAGTCCTCGTTCCCGCCGAACGGGATGTCACCGAGACCGTGGGAGGGCGCGCCGTTGATGCGGACCGCACCCGCGTCGATGTATTCGGCCATCCGCATCGCACGGTCGTAGTCGCTCGTAAACACGCAGGCGTCCAGCGCGAGGTCCGAGCGGTTCGCGACTTCGAGGGCTTCGTCGTCGTCCTCGAAGGTCGTCACCGCGCAGACGGGCCCGAACTGCTCCTCGTCGATGATGCGCGCGTCCTGCGGGACGTCCGCCAGCAGCGTCGGCTCGAAGACGTGGACGCCCTCCGCTTGCTCGTAGCGGCCGCCACCGCGTACGACGGTCGCGCCGCGGTCGACGGCGTCCTCGACCAGTTCCTCAACCCACTCGGCTTGGTCTTCGCTGATGAGCGGACCGAGGTCCGTCTCCTCGTCGAAGAGGTCGCCTTGCACCCAGTCGTCCATCCCGGCGTCGATGCGCTCGACGAGGTCGTCGTGGACGGATTCGTGAGCGAGCACGCGCGAGACCGCCGAACAGCGCGGGCCGGCGTACTTCAGCGACCCCTTCGCGGCCGCGCCGGCGGCGGCGTCGAGGTCCGCGTCGTCGAAGACGACGGCGGGCGCGTTCCCGCCGAGTTCCATGTGGAGGTTCACCATCCCGGACTCGTAGGCGACGTGCTTGCCAGCCCCCGACGAGCCGGTCATCGCGATGGCGTTCACGCGGTCGTCGCCGGCGAGTTCGTCGCCGATGACGCTGGCCTTCCCCGGCACGAAGTTGAACGCGCCGTCCGGGAGCCCGGCTTCGTCGACGATTTCCGCGAGGATGGCCGCGCTCACGGGCGTCTTGCTCGCGGGCTTGAGGACGACCGCGTTGCCGGCGGCGAGCGCGGGCGCGACCTGCAGCGCCGTCGTCGCGAGCGGGTAGTTGTACGGCGTGATGCAGAGCACCGCGCCGACCGGCTCGTGTTTCACAATGGCCTCCCAGCCCTCGTGGCCGCTCGTGGTGCCCTCGCGGTACTCGCCCTTGAGGTGGCGAATCTCCTCGATGGCGCGCTCGAAGCGCTCGGCGGCGCTGTCGACTTCGCCGCGCGCCGAGGAGATTGGTTTGCCGGCCTCGCGGACGATGACCTCCGCGAGTTCGGTCTTGCGGTCGCGCAGGCCGTCCGCGATGGCCTGCAGCCACTCGCAGCGCTGCGGAATCGTGGTGTCTCGAAGCGTCGCCTTCGCGTCCTCGGCGGCGGCGAGCGCGCTGTCGGCGGCGTCCACGTCGGCCGCCGCGACTTCGGCGAACGTGCCGCCGTCGGCGAGGTCGGTGACGGGGAAGGTGTCCGGCCCCGTGACCCACTCGCCGCCCACGTACAGCCGCTCCCGGCGACGGATGGCCTCTCGTTCCATACCCGGAGATTGGCACGCCCCCGGTAAAGACTTTACTCAAATTCGTATTAAAACCGTTCGCCGGCTTTTTGCCGGCTGCGCGCCGACTCCGCGGCGTGCCGACACCCACCGTCGCCGCCTGCCAGACTGGCCTCGCGGACCTCGACCCGCCCGCCAACCTCGCCACCGTCGGCGAACGCCTCGCCGCCCTCGACGACGGCGTGGACGTCGCGCTGTTCCCCGAGTACGCGCTCACCGGCTTCGTCGCCGACGAGCGCGTCCACGACGCCGCGCTCGCCCGCGACGGCGACGCGCTCGACCGCCTCGCCGCTTCCGCCGCGGACTACGACGTGAGCGTGCTCGCGGGCTTCGTCGAGGACGCGGGCGACGCCTACTACAACACCGTCGGCTACGTCACGCCGGACGGCGACCGCACGTTCTACCGAAAACGGAACCTCTGGGGCGGCGAAGCTGACGTGCTCACGGCCGGCGACGACGCCGTCACCGTCGAGACGCCCGCCGGGCAGACGGGCATCGTCACCTGCTACGACCTCAACTTCGTGGACGTCAGCGCCGAGTTCGCCCGCGAGCGCGTCGACGCCCTCTTCGTCGTCGGCGCGTGGCCGGGCACGCACAGCGAGAACTGGCGGCTCCTCCTGCGCGCTCGCGCCCTCGACGGCGTGCGCTGGGTGGTGGGCTGCGGCCGCACGGGCCGCCGCGACCTCCCGGATGCCCGCGTCGTCGACTACGCCGGCAAGTCCGCGGTCGTGCGGCCGGACGGCGCCGTCAGCGCTGCGCTCAACCGCGACGAGCGCACGCTCGTCGCCGACCTCGACACCGACATCTTGGCCGAGCAGCGCGAGTTCGTCGGCGTGTTCGGCGAGGATTCTTGACGCCGCCCCACGTCGCCGACCGCATGGACGCTGCCCGCCGCGCGACGCTCGCCGTTCAGCGCTGTCGCACCCGCCACGCGCCCGACGACCGCGTCGCCGCCTTCGACCTCCGCGTCGACCGCGACCCGCTCACCCTCACTGGAACCGTCTCCGGCGACCGCCTCCGCGAACGCGCGCTCGCCGCCGCACGCGACGCCGTCGACGCCCCGCTCGCCTGCGACGTGACTGTGCTCGACGCCATCGCGACGCCCGCGACGACCGACGAGCGAGCCGTCGCGGTCCGCAGCGACCCGGACGCGGCCGCCGAGCGCGTCACCGAACTCCGCTACGGTGCCGACGTGACCGCGTTCGACGCCCGTGAGGGCTGGCGACGCGTTTGCTCGCCGGACGGCTATCTGGGGTGGGTGAGCGACGACGCGCTCGTTCGTCCCGCGGCGCTCGAACCCGACGCCTACGTCGCGACCGCCGACTGCACCGTCGACGGCACGACCGTCCCGCTCGGGGCCGAGTGCGAGCGAACCGGCGGGGGACGCGTGCGCTTCCGCACGGGCGCAGCAGCCGATCCTGCCGTCGCCGCACCGGTAGTGGACTTCTCCGGCGAATCCGTCGTCGCGGCGGCTCGCGAGTACGCGGGCACGCCCTACCGCTGGGGCGGCCTCACGGACTCCGGCATCGACTGCTCGGGGCTCGTCTGGGCCGCATTCCGGCGCCACGGCGTCACGCTCCCGCGGGACGCCGACCAGCAGCGCGCCGTGGGCGACCCCGTCGAGCGCGACGAACTCCGGGCTGGCGACCTGCTGTTCTTTCCCGGACACGTCGCCGTCTCGACCGGTGGCGCGTCGTTCGTCCACGCGTACGGGCCGGCAAACGAAGTGACGGAGAACAGCCTGGACGCTGGTGGCGAGGGCTACGTCGCCGACCTCGACGAGTCCTTCGAGTGTGCGCGACGCCTCTGACTACAGGGCTTCGAGGTCACTGGCGCGGTCGTGGACGTCCGAGGAAGAACAGCCCGCCGGCGTCTTGAGCGCCTTCATGCCGATTGGTGCGCCCGCCCGTTCGCCCGCGACGCGGAGCGCAGCGGCGGCCCACGCGGCTGGCTCGTCGTCGACCGGGTGGATGTCGGCTGCTGCCGCCAAGAGGTCGCGTGCCGTGTCCGCGACGTAGTCCGATGCGGGCAGGTACTCGCGGTACCAGTCGATGGCGGCTGCTGCGGTCGCGGGCGGCGGGTTCCGCTCGCGCAGCACCTCGCGTTGCTCCTTGTAGCGGTTCCGGATGGTGACGTGCGTGACGTCCGCCAGCTCTGTGAGCGTGTCCTGGCGGACGTTCATGTCGGCCTCGACGCAGGCGTTGTAGATGGCGGCCGCCGCCCACCCGCTCGGGGACTTGCCGCCCGCGATGCCGGCGTCCTCGCAGTGGTCGACAATTTCTCCGGCGCGGTCGGTGACGCCCTCCGGGAGCCCGAGCTCGTCGGCGTAGCGGTCGACGTACTGGGAGGCGTCCGCGAATCCCGAGAGGTCGATGCCGAGTTCGCTGGTCACCGCCTTCGCGCGCCGCAGGAGCTGCGTGCGGTCGACGTCGGTCGCGTCGACGAACTCGTCGACCGTGCGCGGGACGCGCTCGACCTTGCACGCGACGTAGAGGCACGCCGCCGCCGTCGTCGCGACGTTGTGCGCGTGGATGGCGCGCTGGTCGCGGTGGCGGCGAAACACCGCAATCGCGGTTTCTGTCGTCTCCGCGGGAACCCCGAGTGCGGTCGCAGCGGACTGGATTCGGTCGAGCGCGTCGCCGACCGCCTGCGGCTCGACGCTCGTTTCGTCGGTCGTCATCTAATCGTCCCCGAGTGTGACGTGTGGGGACAAATAGCTCGGGGTTGAGGCGGATACCACGCGCCGGTCGGTCAGGCCGACAGCGCCGCGACGAGGTCGTGGAAGTCGGCAATCGTGAGGTCGGGGTCGCCCGCGAACCGCTCCCACGGCGTCGACTTCCGGTCGACCCACGCGCTCTGCATGCCCGCGTGGCTCGCGCCGAGCACGTCGAACCAGCCCGCGGTGACGTGGACGATTTCGTCGATTGGCGTCCCCGTCCGGGCGGCGGCGTGGCGGTAGAGCTCGGCGGCGGGCTTGAACGTCTCCACCTCGTCGGCGCTCACCGTGTCCTCGAGCAGGTCGCCGATGTCGGCGTGGTCGACCATCGACGCCAGCATCTCGGGGTTGCCGTTCGAGACGACGTAGCAGTCGTAGCCCGCGTCCGTGAGCGCTTCGAGGCCGCTGCGGACGTCGTCGAAGACGTCGAGTTCGTGGTAGACCGCGAGAATCTCGTCGCGCTCCGCGGTGGTGACGTCCGCGCCGTGGGCGTCCAGGGCGTACTGGAGCGCGTCGCGGTTCATCTCGTAAAACGGCTGGTAGGCGTCGATTTGGTTGGCGACGAACGTGTACGCCAGCGACCGCGAGCGCCACAGCCGGGAGACGGGTTCGGGGTCGGCGACGCGGTCGGCGAGCGCGCGCTCGGCGGCGTCCACGTCCACGAGCGTGCTGTACGAGTCGAAGGTCACCGTCGTAACGCGCTCCGGGTCGAAGCTCATCTACGCTCGCCTTCACCCCCGACCCGGATAACTCTCTGGCCACCCGGCGGGGCTCGCGGCGGCAAGCGGTTTCTTGACGCCGGCACGCGTGGACGGTGTATGGAGGAGTTCGACTTTCTCGTCATCGGCTCGGGGTCCGGGCTAGACGTTGCGAACGTCGCCGCGAACCAGGGGCAATCGGTCGCCATCGTGGAGAAGGGACCGCTGGGCGGGACGTGTCTGAACCGCGGCTGCATCCCCTCGAAGCTCCTGCTCTACCACGCCGACGTGCTCGAAACAATCGAGCGCGCCGGCGAGTTCGACATCGACGCGGAAGTCCACGGCGTCGACTTCGAGGGTATCGTCCGCAAGGTCAACGAGGAGGTGCAGGCGGACGCGGACTCGATTCGGCGCGGCCTGCGCTCGTCGGACCGGCACACGCTCTACGAGGGCGAAGCCCGCTTCGTAGCCGACCACGAGGTCGAGGTTTCGGGCGGTGCAGACGACGGGGCGCGCATCCGCGCGGATACGGTGCTCATCGCAGCCGGCACCCGACCAGCGATTCCGCCCATCGACGGCATCGACAGTGTCGACTACCTCACGAGCCAGGAGGCGCTCCAGCTGGAGACGCCGCCCGAGCATCTCGTCGTCGTGGGCGGCGGCTACATCGCGGCGGAACTCGGGCACTTCTTCGAGACGTTCGGCAGCGACGTCACCGTCGTCGGTCGGGACGTTGAGCACGGCGAGCG
>CAXREU010000014.1:0-11022 GCA_964229715.1 Halobacterium sp. | reverse complement strand
GAGAGCAAACTCCGGGGCATGACCGAGTACCCCATCGTGGTCCGGGAAATCGGCGGGAAGATGCGACTCGGCGTCGAGGAAGCAGAAGCGCTGGACGCGGACCTCCGCGAGGTCGTCGCGGACGCCTACGAGCGAATCGACGTCCAGGACTGCGAGGACGGCGAAGTGGTCGGGCACGTAATCGCGAGCGGCGACGAAGTCGAGGACGTACGCTGGACTCGTTAATCCTCGCGGGCGCTCCACTCGCAGTCCTGGCACTTGTAGCCGGTGACGAACTCCGTCACCGAGGGCATGTAGCCGACCGAAATGACGTCGCCGCCGCACTCGGGACAGTCGCGGTCGGCGTCCTCGATGGGTTCGGCGTCCATCACGGACTCGCCTTCGACGAGCTCCGCGAGCTTCTTCGGGGTGACCATTCGGCCTTCGACGACGCGGTTGCCGGACATACCGGCGGGACGGCCGCGGGCGGCTAAAGAGTTCTCCTCGCTACTTCACAGCCAGGGGGCGCGTTCTTCCGCGCCGTCCTCGCCGGGGTAGCCGTAGGCGGCTTCGTCGTCGGGGTCACTGCCGCCGTCGGGCGTCGCGGGTTGGGCAGTGCCGTCGGGGCCGTCGTCGGCTGCGGGCGGGACGTCCGGGGTGTCGATGTCGTCTTCCTCGGGGTCGAACGCGAGCAGGCCGGCGACGCCGAAGACGACCAGCGGGGCCTGCGAGGGGACGAGGCCGAACACGGAGAGCGCGAGCGTGCCGAGCGCGACGGCGCTCCCGAACCGGAAGCGGTCGATGTCGACGACCTGGCGGAGGTACGGCTGGAGCGCGACGACAGCGAGCGCGAAGCCGACGGCGACGCCGCCGGCGGCCGCGGCGCGCAGCATCAACGCGGGGTCGGACTTGAACACGAGTTCGGCGCCCGCGGGCTGGACGCTCGCGACGAACCCGAGCCCGATGATGATGCCGGGCGACGGCAGGTAGTCGCCGATGGTCGAACTCGCGGTCTTCGCGGCGATGGCGAGGATGACAATGGCGGCGAAGCGCTCGAACGTCGGGATGTCGACGACGGTCGCGATGGTGGGCGCGAGCGCTGCTTCGGCGGCGGCGACGAGTATCAGCGGCGTGCCGACGACGAGGACGGTCGCTGCCTGCGAGCGCGGGTCCTCGTCCATCTCCGCGAGGATGACCGCGAGCGTCGCGCTCCCGCCGAAGACCAGCAGCCCAATTTGGGCGATGCCGACGTACGTGTCGAGTTCGCCCGCGAGCACGAGGGCGGCGAAGATGCCGTCCACGAGCGGGAGCAGCATGACGGTAGCGAGTAGCCGCGTGTTGCCGCCCACACGCTGCTCTAGGCGGAGGGCGACGGGGTGGCGTGAGCTACTCATGAACTACCGGCCTGACCTATACGAACGTTGGTTGGCCCGGCGATGCGGGGACGCGCGCGCCGTCGAGAGCGCGAGTGCCGGCGTTCCGAGCCAGAATGTGTCCATCAGTTTACCGAAAAATGTGCGTGCGGCGGAGTCGACGGTGTGGCTACCGGCGGTGCGCACTGCCTCGGGACTGATGGAGTCCATATGTACAATCATTAGGGTCGAATGCATAAAGATTGCGTGAGAGACGGCCACATGTGATAGCGAACCAAAACCTGCTTTTAAGTAATGGACTGCCGACCGTCGGGAGTTGTGAACGATAGTCGGAAATCCGACGGTATCGACCGTGGTATTCTGACGTTCGTCGGCAGAGTCGACACACCCTGCCCGTTCGTGGGGTCCCGCTCCGGCGGCGTTACACGGACGTGCTGACACTGCCCCAGCCACGGCAGTCGTTCACGCACGTTCGCCCAATCTCGGAACGTTTTTGCCACCGGCGACGCGACGGTTTACATGGCGCACGACCCTTCGACGGACGGCCGATTCTCCGAGAAACTCCGCGTCCCAGAGGCGTTGACCTTCGACGACGTGCTCCTCCGCCCCGCGGAGAGCCGCGTCGAGCCCGACGACGCCGACGTCAGCACGCAAGTCTCGACGAACGTCTCCCTGAACACGCCGATTCTCTCCGCGGCGATGGACACCGTCACGGAGTCCGACCTCGCCGCCGCGATGGCCCGCGAAGGCGGGCTCGGCGTCCTCCACCGCAACATGGACGTCGAGGAGACCGCTGCTGAGGTCGAGCGCGTGAAGCGCGCCGACGAACTCGTCATCGACCGCGAGAACGTCGTCACCGCGACGCCCGACCAGACCGTCAGCGAGGTCGACCGCATGATGAGCCACGAGGGCGTCTCCGGCGCGCCCGTCGTCGACGACGACGACCGCGTGCTCGGCATCATCTCCGGGACGGACATCCGCCCGTACCTCGAAGTCGGCGAGTCCGACACGGTCCGCGAGGCGATGACCGACGAGGTCATCACCGCCAGCGAGGACGTCGATGCCCGTGACGCCCTCGAACTCATGTACGAGCACAAAATCGAGCGCGTCCCGCTCGTCGACGACGAGGACCGCCTCGTCGGCCTCGTCACGATGCAAGGCATCCTCGAACGCCGCGAGCACGAGGACGCCGCGCGTGACGAGGACGGCCACCTTCGCGTCGGCGTCGCCGTCGGCCCCTTCGAGGAGGACCGCGCGACCGCCGCCGACGACGCCGGTGCGGACGTCCTGTTCATCGACTGCGCGCACGCCCACAACAAGAACGTCATCGAGTCCGCGCGCGAAATCGGCGAAACCGTCGACGCCGACGTCGTCGTCGGCAACGTCGGCACCCGCGAGGCCGCCGCGGAAATCGTCCACTTCGCGGACGGCATCAAGGTCGGCATCGGGCCGGGCTCCATCTGCACCACGCGCGTCGTCACGGGCGCCGGCATGCCCCAGATGACGGCCGTCTCCGAGGTCGCCGACGTCGCCCACCCCGAGGACGTCCCGGTCATCGCGGACGGCGGCATCCGGTACTCCGGCGACGCCGCGAAGGCCATCGCCGCGGGCGCCGACGCCGTCATGCTCGGCTCGTACTTCGCCGGCACGGACGAAGCGCCGGGCCGCGTCATCACGATGAACGGCAAGAAGTACAAGCAGTACCGCGGCATGGGCTCGGTCGGCGCGATGCAGTCCGGCGGCGGCGACCGCTACCTCAAGGAGGAAGACGAGGACGAGGAGTTCGTCCCCGAAGGCGTCGAAGCAGCGACGCCGTACAAGGGTCCGCTCGCGCAGGAACTCCACCAGCTCGTCGGCGGCATCCAGTCCGGCATGGGCTACGTCGGCGCCGAGACCATCCCGCAGTTCAAAACCGAGGCCGAGTTCGTGCGCGTCTCCGCTGCGGGCCAGACTGAGGGCCACCCCCACGACGTGATGATTACGGACGAAGCGCCGAACTACAGCCCGCAGAACGAGTGACGTAGCCAGCGCCGCACTGGCCGCTCAAAGTCCTTTTCCGTCGGATTCGCAACGCGGACTACAGTACTGGTTGGCGGCCGCCTTCGAGTCCTCGAATGCTTTGAACTCGTCGCCACACCCCCGGCATTCGTACGTTTCGAACGCCATATCTGGGGAATGTGACGGCTCGAAAAAATGCGTTACGGTAGCGGCGTTCGCGCGGTAGCGGGCCGCACTCAGGCGTCTTCGCCGGTCACGACGACCGGACGGTCGGCGTTCAGGATGACCGACTGCGTGACGCTGCCGAAAATGGCCTTCCCCGCGGGCGAGCGCTTGCGCCCGCCGAGCACGATTGCGTCGACGTCGTACTCGTCGGCTTCCGCGATGATGTCCTCGGTGGTGTCCCCGGAGTCGTCGCGGACCTGTACGTCGACGCCCGCGTCTTCGAGGAACTCCTGTGCGCGCCGCACCGATTGGATGCGGCTCGCGGACTTGAACTGCTGGACGTCCTCGGGGAGGTCTTCGCTGTCGCCAGTGAACACGAACAGTACGATGGCTTCCACGTTCTCGGCGGCGTCGGGCAGGTTCGCCACGTAGCGGGCCTGCGCGAGCGCGCGGTCTACGTCGTCGTCGACCGGTACCAGCACGCGATACATGTTCCCCACGACGCCCGACGGGGGCATAAAACTACGCGAGTTCGCCGTCGCGAGCCTCGTCCAGCATGCCCCGGAGTTCGAACCGCGCGCCACCACTCTCGGCGTCCGTCGCGCCGACCGTCCAGCCGTGCGCGTCCGCAATCTGCTTGACGATGGCGAGCCCGAATCCCGTACCGTGGTCGGCGGTCGTGTACCCGGACTTGAACAGGCGGTCGCGGTCGACGCCCTCCAGACCGGGCCCGTCGTCTTCGACGTAGACGCCGCGCCCGTCCTCGGTCACGCCGACTTCGACGGTGACGTCCGGGCCGGCGTGCTCGACGGCGTGCTCGACGGCGTCCTCAGAACGCTCCGCGTTCTGGGGGTCTGTAGAACTGTGTTCCACAGCATTTCGGAACAGGTTCGCGAACACCTCCTCGACGCGGGTGGGGTCGCCAGTCACCGTTCGGTCGGCCAGCGCGGGGTCGACGTGGAGCGTCGCGTCCCCCGTTGTCACGGAGTTCCACGAGTTGACGACCAGCCCCTCCAGCGGGACCGACGACCGCTCGCCGATGACGCTGCCTTGTCGGGCGAGCTGGAGGAGCTCAGCTATCATCTCGTTCATGCGCTCGTGGGCGACCTCCACGCGCTCGAACGCCGACGTGTCGCCGGTGCGCTCGGCCTGGTCGAGCCACCCGCTGGCGATGCCCAGCGGGTTCCGCATCTCGTGGGCGAGCACGCTCGCGAACTCGTCGAGCCGGTCGACCTGCCGCTGGAGCTCCCGCTCGTGGTGGATGCGTTCGGTGACGTCGCGGAGGACGACAATCCGGTGGCCCGGCTCGGTGGCGAGGTCGTTCCCGTTGCACTCCACGTAGCGCTGCTCGGTGGCCGTCTGCACGGGGACGACCGTCGAGTCGTCGCCGTCGCCACACATCGTCTCGACGGACGCACGGTCGAACGCGTCGAAGTCGTCCAGCGCCCGGCCGTGGCAGTCCTCAGTGATGCCGACGAGGTCGCGGAACGCGGCGTTGCTGTCCACGACGTGCCCGTCCGCGTCGACGACGATTGCCGGGTCGGGACTCGTCTCGAACAGCGTCCGAAAGCGGTCCTCGCTGGCGGCTAGCTCCCGGGAGAGCGCGCGCCGCGACAGCAGCCCGTGGATGCGAGCGTGGAGGGCCGCCTTCTGGACGGGCACGGAGACGACGTCATCGACGGTCGCCCAGATGTCCGCGGCGGCCCGCAGCTCGTCGTTTGACACGAGCAACAACACCGGCCGGAACAGCGACGCTTCGCGTTCGCGGTAGTCGGCGGCCCAGTCGGCATGCCGCTCGTAGGCGCCCGCGTCGAGCAACAACAGGTCCGCGCGCTCGGCGACGTCCTCGAACGTGACGCCCTCGGTTGCCGGCGTGAGCACGTCGTACTTCGGGGCGAGCCACTCCGTGAGGAGCGCGCGGTTCTGTTCGTGCGAGAGCACCGCGCCGATACACAGCGGTTCGTCGTCCGCGAAGACCCCCTCGGATTGCTGTTCCGCGCGCGGGCCCAACATAGCAGGGTTACGAACCGGGCTCTCCGCCGTCGGCGAACTCCGGCGTCCCCGTCAGCAGGCCGCGCAAGTTCGTGAGCGGTTCGCCGACCTTGATACCGTGCTCGGTAATCTGAAGGCGGCGCAGCGTCCGCTCGAAGTCGCTGGTCCGCTTCTTGAGCACGCCGATGACCTTCCGGAGTTCGCCCTCGACCTCGACGTGGCGCAGGAAGACGATGTTGTCCGCGAGGTAGCTGATGCCGACCTCGGTCGGCTGGAAGTCGCCCGTGAGGTGGCCGACCTCGTCGACGAAGATGACGGTGACGCCCATGTTCTTGAGGTAGCGGCCGAGCGCGTGCAGCCGCCGCACGAGCCGCTCGTCCTCGCCCGCGAGCGCGAGCTTGTACCCCTTGATGCCGTCGACGAGCACGATTTCGGCGTCGCGCTCCTCGACCTCCTCGCGCACCATGCTCGCGAACTCCTGTGGCGTCAAGTCCAGGGGGTCCATCTCCTCGATGGCGAGCGTGCCGCGTTCGACCATCTCCCTGACGGGAATGTTGACGGCTTCCGAGCGCGTGAGGAACGTGCTCTTGCTCTCCTCGAAGAGGTAGACGACCGAGCGCTCGCCGCGCCCCGCGGCTTCCTTCATGAACTGCGTGCTCGTGGTGGTCTTGCCCGCGCCGCTGGGGCCGCTGCTGACGCTGACCGTCCCGCGTTCGAGCCCCCCGTGTAGCAGCTCGTCCAGTTCCGGGACGCCCGCGGAGATGGGTTCGGAGACGAACGCCTGCTCGTGTTCGCCGGGCTGGAGTTCGGGGAACACCCGAATGCCGTTGTCGGTGATGCAGAACGTGTGTTCGCCCCCCTGCGTGGCCGACCCGCGGAACTTCGGGACGGATATCGTGCGCGCCTCGTGCGAGTGTTCGAGAGTCAACGTCCCGTCTGCGAGGAATTGAATGTCGTCGTCGGGGTTGCTAGGCGTCGCCTGCGAGGTGAACAGGATGGTCGCATCCTGCTCGCCGAGGAACTGCTGGAGCGCCAGCACCTGCTTGCGGAACTGGTACTCGTCCCCGGAGAGGTAGCGTAGCTGCGTGATGGGGTCGATGAAGATGCGCGATGGGTCCAGCTCCTCGATTCGCTCCACGATGGCTTCGTTGAACGCGTCCGCCTCGACTTCCTCCGCGGCGAAGAGACTGTACGACTGGCTCTCGGTGAACACCTCGCTCTCGGGCGTGAGACTCAGGAACTCCACGCCGTCGAGGTCGAAGCCGACCGCCGCCGCGTTCGCCTTCACATCCTCGACGGACTCCTCGAGGTTGACGTACAGCACGGTCTCGTCGTTCTCGACGCCCGCCGTGAGGTAGTGGTAGCCGAAGATTGTCTTCCCGGTGCCGGGTTCGCCGCGCGCGAGGTACGCCCGCCCGGGGACGAATCCGCCGTTCAGTACCGTGTCGAGGCCGCCGATGCCCGTCGACACGCGGTCTTCGCTACCAGTCATTACACCGTCCCTCCGTCGGTGTCGGCGTCACGGACGTCTCCCTGGGCGTCCTGCTCGATGCGGCGGAGTTGCACCTCGAAGTCGTCGTCGTCGAACTCGCTAGCGAGCGCGTCCATTTCGCGCTCCAGGCAGTCGATTTCGGCCTGCAGTGCCTCGTACTTCGGGTCGCTTTCGGCGTTGGCGCCGTACTGCGCTTCCAACGCGGCGCGCTTCGTGACCAGTTGGAAGTACCGCTGAACCGCGGTGTCGTGGCGTTTGCGCGCCAGCAGCGTCTCCACGACGTCGTGGAGGTCCTCGTTCGTCACGGGCTTCGTGAGGTACGCGTCGAACCCCATCTCGACGATGTCGAAATCCGGGTCGACGGCGGTCACCATCGCGACCCGGCAGTTCAGCCCGCGCTCGCGGAGTTCCGCGAGCACGGCGTCTCCGGAGAGGTCAGGCATGCGACGGTCCAGGAGGACGACGTCGATTGAGTCGGCGAGTGAATCGAGCGCGTCCTGCCCGTTGTAGGCAGTTTTCACTGTGTAGTCGGCGGACAGCCACGCAGTAAACAGGTCGGCGAGGTCTTTCTCGTCGTCGACGACGAGAACCACCGGAGGGTTTTCTTGGTCCATAAGCGGCAACGTGTTCTTGTTCTTCAGATGGTACCACGAGGTTAAACCGTTTCGACAAGTGTACAACTTGACGGCATCTATATCAAGTTTCAGGTATTTCGTTTTCGGGGGAAAGCGACTGGTCGAAATCCCCACAAGGTGTAATTAATTCAGTGAAAGCACGAATCGCTAGCCAGCGAGCTTCCCTCGGAGGCTGTCGAGCAAGCCATACGATGGACGTGTACATATCGGAGAACCATCGTTCGCCGCGCGTACGGTCCGGGCCAGCAACGGGTCCGTCGAGAAGCGACGAGAATCGCTGCCACTTGAACTATTAACCCGATACCACCTAGCCAGTTTCTGTTGTGAGTTTCCTCAAAACATTGCTCGGCGACCAGTCGATGAGTGAACTCAGAGCCAGCAACTTCAGGGAGTGCGTCGCACAGTCGCCGGGACTCGAACTCGTGGACGACGCGAGCAGCCCCCTCACCGTTCGGATTCGTGCCGAAACGACGGCCAGCGACGACTTCATCCGCCTCCTGAACTCCTCGCGCGTTGCCGTGCGCGACCTCTACACTGACGACGGGGGTGCGTACCTCGCCGTGGACGTCGACTGAACACGACTCACCGCGGAAGTGCCCACAATCGCAGACGGGGCTCCGGTCCGGTCAGATGTACTGTTCGCACTCGAGGAGGAACTGGTGGAGATTGCGCCCGATGTCGCGGTCGAAGGTGATGACGACGCCCTCGTCGTCGGTGATTCTGAACTGGATGACGAACGCCGTGTCGAACGTGTGGATGGTCGCGCGATAGTCGCCGAGCACCTCGATGTTCGGTGCGTGTTTGAGGACGGTAGTGTGGACAGCCCACGCCGCTTCCTGGAACGTCTGGAAGCCCCCGCTCCGAAACGCCTCCTGCATGTCGTCACGGACGTAGTAGGGGTTCGCGGAGTCCTCCGTATAGGCGAACACAGACTGCAAACTGCCATCTGTTTGCTCTCGACAGTACGCCGTGAGCCGCTCGTAACGCTCCTCCATACAGGCTCGTTTCCTGTGAACGATAAACAAATACTGGCTTCGGAACAGCTCACCGGTGTTTCCCCAGCGTTCGGTGACGAACGTAACAGTTCAGCCGCTCCCAGCCTGACTCTGAATCGCTCGGTGAGAAAGCGGGCCGGGCGCGATTTGAACACGCGACCGACGGATTAAGAGTCCGTCGCTCTGCCAAACTGAGCTACCGGCCCAACGCATTCCATCGTTCGACGCTGCGACTCAAATACGTTCTTATTCGAGACGCCAGTGCCGCGCCGGCGTCCGGATTCGGCCGCCGCCAGCGAAACCCGACACGCCCCCCGAATCCGGGGGCCGAAAACGCGCTGGTGACGCGCTCGTTCGGCGGATTGCGCACTCGCTCGTCGGTAGGTCGGGAAGATTAAGTGACGGCCTCCGCTATCCGTGGACATCATGAGTAGCCGGGCAACCATCTCCTCGATGTCCACGTACGCCATTCTCGGCTGTGGGAGCGTCGGCCACGCCGTCGCCGAGGAGTTGGTCGAACGAGGCAAAGACGTCCTCATCGTGGACCGCGACGAGGCCCGCGTGGAGGCGCTGCGCGACCAGGACTTGAACGCGCAGGTCGCGGACATCCGCGACGAGGAGGTCGCGGGACTGGTCGCCGACCGCGACGTCGTCCTCATCATGGCTTCAGACGTCGAAGCGAACGAAGCCGCGGTCGCGAACATCCGCGAGCGCGACGACGAGCAGTTCGTTGTCGTGCGCGCCAGCGACCCCGTGACCAGCGACGAACTCACCGAGTTGGGCGCGGACGTCGTCATCAACCCCTCCTCCGTCATCGCGGACGCAGCGCTGCGCGCGCTCGAATCCGGCGAACTCGAGTACAAGGCCCGCCAGCTCGCGGACGTCATCGAGGGCACCGAGAGCCGGCTGGCCATCGTCACGCACGACAACCCCGACCCCGACTCCATCGCCGCGGCGGCCGCGCTGAACGCCATCGCGGACCACCTCGGCGTGGCGGCGGACATCCTCTACTTCGGGGACATCGGCCACCAAGAAAACCGCGCGTTCGTCAACCTCCTCGACATCGAGTTGACGCCGTACAAGGACGTCGACATCGACGACTACGACACGGTCGCGCTCGTCGACCCGGCGAAGGCTGGCGAGGTGTCCCTTGACCGCGAGGTCGACATCTTCCTCGACCACTACGAGGTCGACGAGGAGTTCGACGCGGAGTTCGCGGACGTACGCCCGAACGTCTCCGCAACCTCCACCATCCTCACGAAGTACATCCAAGAGTTCGACCTCTCCGTGAGCCAGGAGGTCGCGACCGCGCTCCTCTACGGGATTCGCGCCGAAACCCTGGACTTCCGCCGGGACACGACGCCCGCGGACCTCACCGCGGCGGCGTACCTCTACCCGTTCGCCGACCACGATACCCTCGAACAGGTCGAATCCCCGAACATGAGCCCGGAGACGCTGGACGTGCTCGCGGAAGCCATCGCGAACCGCGAGGTCCAGGGCAGCCACCTCGTCTCGAACGCGGGATTCATCAGCGACCGGGACGCACTCGCGCAGGCCGCCTCCCAACTTCTCAACCTCGAAGGCATCACGACGACCGCCGTCTTCGGCATCGTCGAGGACACCATCTACCTGGCCGCGCGCTCGAAGGACATCCGGCTGAACATCGGGCGCGTGCTCAGCGACGCCTTCGAAAACATCGGCGAGGCCGCCGGCCACTCCACGCAGGCGTCCGCGGAGATTCCGCTCGGCATCTTCACGGGCATCGAAGCCACCGAGGAGAACCGCGAGACGCTGCTGTCGCTGACTGAGGAAGCGGTCACGCAGAAGCTCTTCGACGCGATGGGCGTCGAGTCCGAGAGTTCCAGCGGCTCGAACGGCAGCTAACGCTTCTCGCGCAATTCAGCCGGCGACGCTGATGAGGACGAACAGCGACCCGATAGAGACCAGCGTGGTGAGAAAGACGTTCAGCGACGCGAACGCGTCGTCGCCGCCGAGCTCGTTCGCGAACACGTACGTCGACACTGCGGTCGGCATCCCTAGCATCAAGACGGCGGCGGTGAACGTCGCGGTGTCGACATCCAGAAGCGAGAACGTCGCCCACGCTATCGCGGGCATCACGCCGATTTTGAGCGCGACGACGGCGCTGGTCGCGCCCACGTCGACGTTCGGCAGGTCGACATCCAGCGACGCGCCGACGCACAGCAACGCGATGGGGAGCGCGAGCGTCCCCAGCCAGTCCAGGCCCGTCGTCGCCGGCCCGGGCACCGTGAGGCCGACCGAGCCGACGACCAGGCCGGCGACGAGCGCGAGCAGCACGGGGTTCTTCGCGAGCTTCGACAACTCCTCGCTGACGGACCCGTCAGCCTTGCTGACGGTCGTGAGCACGAACACCG
>CAXREU010000013.1:0-28993 GCA_964229715.1 Halobacterium sp. | reverse complement strand
CCTACACGACGCTCTTCCGATCTCTCCGGGCTGTACGACTACGTCCGCGCAGGCTACCAGGACATGATTGAGACGCACACCCTGGGCTTCCTCGAATCGAATATGTCCCAAATCGTCAGTGTCGCGTGTCAGGGCGTCGCCGAGAAGTTCCCGGACCTCGAAATCGTGTTCATGGAGTCCGGCGTGACCTACATCCCGGGGCTGGTTAGCCGCATCAACGAGGAGTACCTCAAGCGCTCCGAGGAGGCGCCGATGCTCGAGAAAAAACCCGGCGACTACATCACGGACTTCTACTTCGGCACGCAGCCCCTGGAGGTCTCGGCGCGCCCGGACCTACTGGAGTTGTGTTTCGACATGGTCGGCACCGACAAGATGCTGTACGCCTCGGACTACCCTCATTGGGACTTCGACAGTCCGAGCGTCATCACGAACCTCCCGATGCTCAGCGACGAGGACCGGAAGAACATTCTCGGCCAGAACGCCGTGGAGGTGTTCGACCTATGAGCGCCGACGACCGCGTCGAAGTCGGCCCCGTATCGGAGTTCGAGGACGGCGACGCCGCTATCGTACAGGTCGGCCGTGTGGAAGTTGGCGTCATCAAAGCCGACGGCGAGTTCTACGCGCTCCGCAACGAGTGTCCTCACGACGGTGGCCCTGTCTGTGAGGGGAAAGTCGAGCCCCGCCTCGTCGGCGAGTGGGGCGGCCCAGGGGAGCGCGTCGACCAGCACTACGACGACGACCAGTGCATCGTCTCGTGTCCGTGGCACGGTTGGTCGTTCGACGTCGAGACGGGCAAGCACATCGGCGACGACCGCTACGTCCTCCCCATGTACGACGTCGTTGTTGAGGATGGCATCATCTACGTGAACAGCGAATAATACGTTCGCAGTTCGTCGTGGCCGCAAGAGCCGCCGTGCTCGGGCGGTTCCGGACGTTTTCTTCGGGGACCGTTTCCTACACTGACGTTCGTGTTGAATATCTCTCATACAGATATCTTTTTGTAATTTGGGTGTGGTGCATGATACGATGACACAGTGGAGCACTAACAGGCGCACGTTTCTGAAGAGTGGCACGGCTGCAGCAGCCGTCGGCCTCACGGGAATCACAGGCTGCCTCGGCGGTGGCGGTGGCGGCGCATCCGACCTCGGGCTCGCGTTCACAGTTCCGGTCGAAAACCTCGGGTCGCTGTTCGACATCCCCGAGCTACGCGACCAGCTCACGAACGTCGGCGAAGAGTACGAACTCGACGTCACCCGCAACGAGAGCACGCCCGACTCGCTGAACGCGATGGCAGCCGGCGACGTCGACATGGCGCTGCTCACGACTGTGAGCTACGGATCCGCGGTCAGCCAAGAAGCCGTCCCTGGAAACATCTCGATGATTTCCACGGACTTCTGGGACGCCCATCCCGAGTGGTACGGCTTCACCATCTTCGCCGGGCCCGATACGGGAATCACCGAGCCCGCTGACCTCGAAGGCGCGAATATCGGCGTGAACGCACAGGGCACTGGTACCCACGCGGTAATCTCGAAGGCGCTCCGGTCGGCTGACATCGACCCGGAGAATGGTGCCGAAATCGTCGAACTCCCGTTCCCGTCGATTGCCTCCGGTATCAACGACGGCCGCCTCGACGCGGCCATTTTCCCGGCACTGTTCGCCGTCGGCGCGCGCGCCGAAGGCTTCACCGAGGTTGTTACGAGCCAGGACCTCTGGGACGAAGCCTACCCGTTCGCGTACACGGTCGCCTCGAACGACTCTCTGGACAACAAGTCCGACGCCATCGAGTTGTTCGGCGAGGACCTCGCGGAGCTCGTCGAGTACAGCTATGAGAATCGCTCGGAGGTCGTCTCGCTGGCGGCCGAGCACTTCGAACTGCCCGAGAACGTCGTCAACGGATTCTTCCTCAACAACAACGACTACTACCGGCAGGACATCACCATCGACATGGACCGCCTGCAAACCACGATGGACGAGCTCGTCGACCTCGGCTTCCTCGAGGAGAGCTTCGACGTCACCGAGTACGCGACTAACGACTACGTCCCGTCCATCAACTGAGGCACAGTCGGTGCGAACAGCGACTCCGCCCCGACAACCAACTGAGGCACAGTCGGAACGGCTCACAGCCCACTTTTTCGAACTCTAAAAACAGCGATAGTGCCGCGCTACGTCCAGCGCAGCAGGCGGCTACGGGCGAACCGGAGCAGCCGGTCGAGCACGAGTCCAACAATCATGATGGCGATGATGGCGGCGTACGTTTGCGTCGACTGGAACGAGCGCACACCCTCGATTTCGAGCGCGCCGAGGCCGCCACCACCGGCGACCATCTCGAAGACGAACGTGATGATGAGCGACAGCGGCAGCGCAATCTGGAGGCCGGTCATGATGCCCGGCGACGCCGCCGGAAGGATGACACGGCGGAGCAGCCGCCAGTCACTGGTCCCCATCATCTTCGACGCCCAAATGAGGTTCTTGTCGACTTGTCTGGTGCTGTCGCGGGCGTTGACCGCGATTGGCCAGAACGTCCCTACGGCGACCATGATTATCTTCGAGAGGTCGTTGATGCCGAACCACAGCATGAACACGGGAACGAGCGCGATAATCGGCACCGGGTAGCCGATTTTGATTAATGGGTCAAAGAACCACTCTACCGCGGCGTTACGCGCACAGAGGACGCCGATGACCACGCCGAAGACAGTGGCGATGGCGAGCCCGACGACCGCGCGCTTGAGCGTGAGGTAGGCATTCGACAGTAACTCGCCGTTCATCAACAACTCGAAGAACCGGGCGAGCACGTCCGTCAGCGGTGGCAGGAAGTAGTAGTGGATCATCCCCATCTGGGTGACGACCTCCCAGAGCACGAGGATGATGACCAGCGAGTAGACGGACTTCAGGGCGTCGACGACGTCGAAGTTGCGACGGAGGTTCACGTCCAAGACAACCCCCGTTCACGGCCGATTTCGAACCCGCGGACCGCGAAGTACGCGACCGCGGAGATGATGACGAGGTTCGCGAACATCGTCGGGTAGTTGCCGACCTGACCAGCCGTCAGGATGAGGTAGCCGATACCCTGGTTCGAGGCGATGAGTTCGGCGCTAACGAGCGCGATAAACGCAATTGGAATCGCCTGCCGGATGCCGGTCAGAATTTCGGGAATGCTGGCGGGGATGATGACCTTCCAGAACAGCTGGCGGCCGTCGGTCCCCATCATCTTCGCTGCCCATACGAGGTTCTGGTCGACGTTTTCGGCGGCGTTGTACGCGTTCATCACGATGGGCAGCAGGCACGCGAGGAAGACGATGAGAATCGCGGTCTGCGTGCCGACGCCGAGCCACAGAATTGCCAGCGGCACCAGTGCGGTCTTGGGAATCGGGTACGTGAGCGCGAGCAACACCTCGAAGAAGTTCTCGACGGGGTCGAGACGGGCCATTCCAATGCCGAGCAGGATGCCCGCGGCGATGCTCAACGCGAGCCCGACGCTGATGCGGAACAGGGACACGAACAGGTGCGAGAACACTTCACCGGTAACGAGCAGCTCACGGATTTCGCCCGCGACGACCGAGGGAGCCGGCAGCACTTCCGCGGGGACGGCCGTGCCGCTGGCGAACTCCCAGAGGACCGTGACCACGACCAGTGGAATCCAGTTGAAGACGAATCGAGCGGCCGACCGAACCCCGTCCGGGAGCGCGGTCGCCGTTCCAGCGTTGACGTTGCTCACGGCTACGGTTGCACCTCGGATTGGGTCTCCTCTCGGAGGGACTTCCAGACCTCGTTTTTCGTCTCGGTGAACGCGTCGCTGGTGATGATGTCCGCGCGGGACTGCGAGCGGTCGATGTCGACCTCCGTGACGGTCTTCTTCGTGCCGGGGTGGCGGGTCATCACCATTACCGTGTCCGAGAGGTAGACCGCTTCTTCGACGTCGTGGGTGACGAAGATGACGGTCTTGTCGAGGTCGCCCCAGATGTCGATGAGCTGGTCCTGGAGGTCCTCGCGTAGTGGCTGGTCGAGCGCGCCGAATGGCTCGTCCATCAGCAGAATCTTCGGGTCGTAGGCGAGCGTACGCGCGAGCCCGACACGCTGTTTCATGCCGCCAGAGAGTTCCTTGGGGTAGTTGTCCTCGAAGCCCGTGAGGTCCATCATGTCGATGTACTTCTGGGCAGTCGAGCGGCGTTCCTCCTTGGGCACGTTCTGTTCTTCGAGCCCGTAGGTCACGTTCTCCATGACCGTCCGCCACGGGAACAGCGCGTAGTCCTGGAAGACGACGCCGCGGTCGGTACCGGGGCCGTCAATGGGTGTACCGTCGACCTCAATTGTGCCGGAGGTCTCCTCGAGGAATCCGGCGACGAGGTACAGCAGCGTGCTCTTCCCGCAGCCGCTCGGACCGACGACGCTGACGAACTCGCCACCGTCGATGTCGAAAGAGAAGTCTTCGACGGCAACGGTTCGCTCGGCGCCGTCGTCGTACACTTTTTCGAGGTTAGATATCGAGACGTTTCCGTCCATGAGTTCAGTTCAGCACCCGTTTCCGCGAGCGAACGACAGTTCGCTCGGGACCTGTACCTTCGTCCGGATGGGACCGTGTCGGGCCTGTGCGCTGTAGTGTGCGGGCGTGGTCGTGGGGCTGCAACCCACGCTCACTGTGGTGGAGTGTCACACTGCACTTGAAGTAGTAACCGTATAAAAAATTTTCCCGTAACGCACGCATCGGGCGCGCTGTGGCGTCGTTTCAGTGCGTACGCACGACAGGCGAAACGGCAGAACGAGTGGCTACTCCGGCGCGACGAGTTCCACGGGATGTGTCGACGCCTGCGGGAGCAACGAACCGAGCTGCTCGTGGCAGGACGCACCACTGGCGACGAGCTCGCGCTGGGCGACGTCAACTGCCTCAAACTGGTCGGCAAGCGTCTCGCCGACGTCGACGCTGAGCTCGTAGTACTCAGACTTGTACCCGAAGCTCCCGGCCATCCCACAGCACTCCACGTCCGACGTGACGACGTCGTAGCCGAGGCGTTCGAAGACCGCCTCCGTGTAGACATCCACGTCGAGCGTGCGCTGCTGGCAGTGGCTGTGGAACGCTACCTCGCGGTCCGAGACGAGCAAGTCCGCGTCCGCGCCGTTCTCCAAGAGGCCGTAGACGTACTCCATAATCTCGTAGCTGTGCTCGGCGAGACGCTGGGCGCGGTCGTCGTCGAGAAGCCGTTCGTATTCGCGGCGGAACGCCGCCAGGTCCGAGGGTTCGACGACGACCACGTCGCGGCCCGAATCGAGGTGGAGGTCGAGGCTGTCGGCGACGCGTTCGGCGTTCTCGCGCGCGGTTGCAATCATTCCCTGGGAGAGCGGCGCCCGCCCGCTCTCGTGACACGGTGCAACCGCCACGTCCACGCCGAGCGCTTCCAGCGTCCGGACGGCAGCCTTCCCGCGGTCGACGAGCACGTAGTTGGTATAGGCGTCCGGATAGAGGACGACCTTGCGGTCGGCGTCGCCGGCGGCCGGAAGCGGGTTACGGGCGTCGAACCAGTCTACCAGCGTTTCGCGCTGGAAGGCCGGGAGGTCCCGGCGGCGGTCCACGCCCGCGACGCGCTCCATCACCACGCGCGTTGGCCCCCAGTCCGCGAGCCAGTTCGAGACGGGCGCGGTCGCGGAGCCCAGTTTCGCGAGCGTCCCGAAGTTCCCGAACAGGCGCTTTTGCAGGTCTACACCACCAGGGTCGGCATCCGGCGTGAGCCCTTCGACGAGCCAGTCGAACTCCGCGTCGGTGCCGCGGTTGACGCGGTCGCGGACGACCGTGTTAATCCACGGAATGTCGATTTTCACCGGGCAGGCGTCCACGCAGCGCGAACAGCCCGTACAGAGGTCGTTGAACTCCGCTGCGGAGTCGAGGCCGTGGACGCCGGCCTCCCAGCCCGTCGCAATACCACCAGTGTACGTCTCACCGCCGAATGCGTGCCCGCCGACGTGCTGGAAGTTCGCACACGAGTTCGCGCACGCGCCACAGCGGATGCAGTACAGCGTCTCCCGGAGGTCGTCGTCCTCGCGCATCTCCGTGCGGCCGTTGTCCAGCAACACGAGGTGGAACTCCCGGTCATCGCTGGTTCCGTCGAGGGGTTCGTCCGGTTCGTCGAAGTCCACGACCGGCGAGTCGACAGGTGGCGAGAGCAACGAGAGGTACGTCGCGATGTCCTGTCCGCCGGCGGCGCGCGCGATGAGCTCGGCGAACGGTGGGAAGTCCTCAATACTCGGAATCAGTTTCTCGACGCCTGCCACCGCGACGTGCGTGTCCGGCGTGACCGCGCACTTCCGGGCGTTGCCCTCGTTGGTGACGAGTGCAATGGTGCCCGACTCGGCGAACACGAAGTTCGCACCGGTCATCCCCACGTCGGCGTCCATTATCTTCTCGCCGACGTAGTCGCGCGCGAACTGCGTCAGGTCCTCGGCGGTCTCGAACGGCTCGTCGGGGTCGAAGTGGGCGTTGAACAGCGCCGCAATATCCTCGGTAGACTTGTGGAACGCCGGTCCGACGAGGTGCGAGGGCGCTTCGTCGGCGACCTGGACGACGAACTCCCCGAGGTCGGTCTCGGTGACGTCGACGCCAGCGGCTTCAAGCGCCTCGTTGACGTCGATTTCCTCGGTAGTCATCGACTTCGACTTCGCCAACGTCTGTGCGTCCTTCGATTCGGCGACCTCCGTGATGTAGCGATTCGCGTCGGCGGCGTCGTCGGCGACGTACACCTCGCCGCCGTTGGCTTCCACGGATTCCCGGACTGTCTCGATTAACTCGGGGAGGCGTTCGATGGCGTCCTCCTTGATGGCGCGGGACGCATCGCGCAGTTCGTCGATGTCGTCGCGGTGGCTGTTCGTCTCGTAGCGGCCCGCGTTGACGTGCGTGGTGTTCTCGAAGACGGCGTCGCCTTCAGTTTCGAGGAGGTGCCGAATTTTCGCAGCCTTGCGCTCGCGGTCGGCGCTCATCGGTCTGTCACCACCACTGCCTGTACGGACTGCGGGCCGTGGACGCCCTGCACGAGTTCGCCCATGTCAGCGGTGGCGCTGGCACCCGTCGCCAACACCGCAGAGTTACGGCCGGCGTCGAACTCCTCGTCGAGCCACGACGCCGTCTCCTCGACGTTCGAGTGGAGGTCGCTGGCGCGGACGACGCCGACGTGCGTCCGCGGGTAGAGACTCACCGGTTCGGTGCCCGCGGCGTCCGCCTGAATCACGAAGCTCCCGTGGTCGACGATGCCGTGCACGCGCGTTACGCCAGTTTCGGCTTCCCGGAGCCGGCGCGGGGTGGGCGGTATCTCGACGGTGGTATCCTCCAATGAGACGCCGTCGATGTCGAGCGGGACGCCGACGGCCGGTGTGTCGACGAGGTCGTCGAGTGCAGCCGCGAACTCCGCGGCCTCAACGCGAGTGCAGGCGACGTCGGCGGCCGCCAGCGAGGACGCGAACTGGTCTATGGTGTCCGTTCGCATGTCACGTAGGTCGTCCGAGGCCGGGCTTATGCTTACCGGTCACTCTTCGGTCATGACTGTCACGACCGGAACCGACGCATTGAGGAGGAACGACTGGGTCGAACTCCCGAATACGGCCTTCCCGACGGGTGTGCGCTTCCGGCCGCCGACCACGAGATACGTCGGGTCGTGGTCGTCGACGACGCCAAGCACCTCGGAGACGACTTCGCCGACGCGTCCAACGTACGAAACAGCCGCCGGTGCATCGTCGAGGGTCTGTGTCGTGACGTCGCGGGCGACGCCGCCGGCGTCACGGCGTGCCTGGTCGATGGAGTACGACTCACCGTCGTTGCCGCCGTACTCGGTGCCGGACGCGCTCGGGAAGCCGAAGTCCGCCGTCTTTCCGCCGCTGGCGCGCTCCTCGTAGGTGTCCTGAGGCATCACGTGAACAACGACGAGTTCCTCGTCGTACTGCGTGGCAAGGTCCGCGCCAACCTCGACAACTCGGTCCGGAATCTGTTCGCCGTCGACTGCTGCAACGATGGCCATGCACGGCGGTTCACAGTGGGGGACCAAAAAGTACACCCCAAAAGTGGCGGCTCGGATGGCGCTCGTATCGGTGGTTGGGTAGCAATTATGTATCCCGGGCCGAACACGAGAGTATGGCTGGAGTTATCGACGAACACAGCAACGAGCACCTCACACCGTCGCTGGAGCATGTCCTTGACCTCGACATCGAAGTTGACGAGCCCATCGAAATCGGGGAAACCGGAGACGGCGAGCGCCGCATCATCCAGATTACCGACGGGACGGTGTCGGGCCGCATCGACGGCCACGTGCTCCCCGGTGGCGCAGACTACCAGCTCTACCGCACCGAGCGCCCCACGGAACTGGTAGCGAAGTACGCCTTCGAGACGGACAACGGCTCCCGCGTGTACGTGGAGAACCGCGGCATCCGGTACGCGTCCCCTGAGGACAGCCGGCGACTGCGCGACGGGAAAGATGTTGACCCGGAAGACGTCTACTTCCGCTCGGTGCCCGAATTCGAGACTGCGGACCCCGAACTCGACTGGCTAACCCAGAGCGTGTTCGTCGCGACCGGGGTCCGTCAGCCGTACGGCGTCAAACTGGCAGTGTACCGCGTCGCCTGACCGCTGACTCGACCGCAAGGGAGGTGTGCAAAACCATCACTTTGTTGAGTGTATGCAGCAATAGTTTATGAGCTGATATTTAGCTGAGGACTGACAAACCGTCGTGTAGTCGTTCATTCGACGCGCAGTACGCAGCAGCGAGCGCTCTGGCACCTGTATAACAGGCGAATTATATCCGTCAATCACGAAAAACTACAAACGGACGATGAATAATGAGCTAATATAGTGAACGAACAGCCATAATTATCGAGTGAACGGGCTGACAACGTGGCGTCCAGCTCCGAGCAACGGCACCGTCGCGTCCGGCTGACGACCCAGAATTACTGCGGTCTCGTTTCGTATGTTCATTCGTGAAGGTAGTATCTATTTCCGAAATGTTCGGCTGTCGACGTGAGATTAGGAGTGACTTCTGATGGAACGTGCACCGGCGAACGAGTGACGAAAACCACAGCCTCCACACCCCACATATACTGGTAAGTATTTCTCGGAGGTACGCTCACATCCAATCCGATTCTAACGGAAACATTTAACATAATGATTGTCTAGTGGGGTGTATGGGCACGTTTGACAAAGGCCAGACGCGGCGGTCGTACCTGAAGACGGCTGGCGCAGCCGGCGCGCTCGGCATCACTGGATTAGCAGGATGTACAGCCTTCGGTGGCGGCGGTGGCGGCGACTCCACGATGACCGTCGCGGCCGCAGTTCCGGAGACCGGACGACTCTCCTCGGTCGGCACCGAGATGCTGCGTGGCTACGAACTCGGCGTCGACGTCATCAACGAGAACGGCGGCATCAACGGCCAAGAGGTCGAACTCGTCGTGAAAGACGACGAGAGCGACCCCACGACGCTGCGCCAGGTTCTACAGGAGACCCTCAGCAACAACGACGTCGACATGATTTGGGGGAGCTTCTCCAGCCCGCTCGTGATGGCCGGCAGCGCCCTCGCCGAGAACGAGGGACTTCCGTTTCTCGCTGTCGCGACGTGCTACGAGGCACCGCTGACCGACGAAGGCAAAGAGTGGACGTACACGCCGTTCCCGAAGACGCGCGACGTGACGCGCGCGACGACTGGCATGCTAGAGCTGGTTCCCGAGAGCGACCGGCCGGAGACGGTCGGCATCTGGGAGGAGAACTCCGGCTGGGGCGAGGAGATGGCCGAAGCCTGGGAGACGAAGCTCTCGGAGGCAGGCTACGACATCGCGATGCGAGAGACGTACAACACGGGTAACCAGGACTTCTCGACGCTCATCTCGCAGTCCGAGAGCGCGGGCGTCGAGGCGTTGGTCGCGTGTCCGCAGCCCCCGGACGGTATCACAGCGATGACCCAAATCAACAACAGCGGCTACACGCCCGAGTTCATCGAGTTCGTGCGGGCAGCAGACCCACAGGCGTGGTGGTCGGCGCTCGGCGAATCGGGCAACTACGTGACGATGTGTCCCGGGTGGGCACCCGGGATGACCGGAAACGGCAACCAGACACTCTTGGACACTTACCGGGCGAACACCGAGGATGCGGGCGAGAACGCCGTGCCACGCGTGATGGTCGGCGTCGGCTACAACCTCGTACAGACCGCCGAGCAGGCGCTCGCCGGGGCCGAGTCCACGGAGCCGGACGCGGTCCGGTCGACGCTCGACGAGACGGAGTTCCAGACCGTCATCGGCGATTTCAGCTTTGACGAATACGGCATGCCCGAGCCGGGGCAGCTGTCGGCCGCAAGCGCGCAGTGGTGGAACGGGGACCAGCAGCTCGTCTACCCGCAGACGGAGAACGCCGCGGACCTGCGCTTCCCCATCGAGTAGCGACAGCAGGCACAGCCGGTGGAATGCGGTAGTCGCCGCCCGCGCGCGTACTTTTATTTAAGACGGTACACAATCGTGAGACGATGACACTCGAACTCTCGATAGACGCGGACTGGAACGAGCAGTACATCGGCGGCGAGTGGGTCGATTCGGAGAGCGGAGAGACCATCGCCGTCGAGGACCCTTCGACGCGTGAAACGGTCGCCGAAGTGCCCGAAGGAACGGAAGCAGACGTCGACGCTGCCTACGAGGCTGCCGCCGAAGCGCAGGCAGAGTGGGCCGAGGCGCCGCCCGCGCAACGACAGGAAGTTCTGGAGAACGTCAACCACCTCCTCGAAGAGCACGAGGGCGAAATTATCGGCCTGCTCGGCAGTGAGGCGGGCGGTTCCGGCATTATGGGCGGGACATCCGTTCACCTCGCCAGCGACCAGACGAGCGAAGCGGCGACCCTGCCACGCCGGATGAAAGGAGAGCACGCCGACTCGAACATCCCCGGCAAGGAGAACATCGTCGAGCGCCAGCCGAAAGGCGTCGTCACTGTCATCTCGCCGTGGAACTTCCCGCTGAACCTTTCGATGCGTGCCGTCGCGCCCGCCATCGCCGCCGGCAACAGCGTCGTCCTCAAGCCCTCCACGAACACCCCCATTGTGGGCGGCCTCCTCATCGCGAAGCTCTTCGAGGAAGCCGGCCTGCCCGAAGGCGTGCTCAACGTCGTCACCGGCCGCGGCTCGGAAATCGGCGACCGCGTCGCCAGCCACCCCGAGAGCGACGTCGTCGCGTTCAC
Organism: Halobacterium sp.; assembly: GCA_964229715.1. GTDB lineage: Archaea > Halobacteriota > Halobacteria > Halobacteriales > Halobacteriaceae > Halobacterium. The sequence continues at coordinate 17,814 of CAXREU010000013.1, read as the reverse complement.
CGGTTCGACGCCCGTCGGCCGCCACGTCGCAGGGCTCGCCGGCGAGAACCTCGCCGTCCCGGCGATGGAACTCGGTGGCAACAACGCACATATCGTGACCGCGGACGCAGATATCGACCAAGCCATCGACGCCGCCGTCTTCGGGTCGTTCGTCCACCAGGGCCAGGTCTGTATTTCCATCAACCGCCACCTCGTCCACGAGGACGTCTACGACGAGTACGTCGAACGCCTCACCGAGCGCGCGGAGTCGCTGCCCGTCGGCAGCGCCCACGACCCCGACACGGTCGTCGGCCCCATCATCGACGAGTCCCAGCGCGACGAGATGCTCGAATATGTCGAGGAGACCGTCGACGCCGGCGCGACGCTGGAGACCGGCGGCGAGACCCTCGATGTAGAGGGCGTCGACGACTCGCTGGTCGTGAAGCCGACTGTGCTCTCGGACGTCACCAACGATATGTCCGCGGCGTGCTTCGAGCACTTCGGTCCCATCGCGCCCGTCATTCCGTTCTCGGACGTCGACGAAGCCGTCGAACTCGCCAACGACACCGAGTACGGTCTCTCCGGGAGCGTGCACGCGGGCAACCTCGGGACGGGCCGCGAGATTGCCGACCGGATGGACACCGGGATGGTGCACGTCAACGACCAGCCCATCAATGACGAGGCTCACGTGCCGTTCAGCGGGACGAACGCGTCCGGTGTCGGCGGGTACAACACCACCGACTTCCTGGAGGAGGTCACCGAGCAGAAGTGGATTAGCGTCCAGCACGAACCCCGCGAGTACCCCTTCTAGGGAGGTCGGGGCCCCAACCAGTAGGAATTTGACGGTCCCCGTCTGATTCACGGGCATGCCAGCGAACGGGCCGGACGACTCAGTCTCTCCCCGAAACATCGTCATTCTGAAGGTTCGCGTCGCGAACCCGACTGCATCGACGCGCGAACTCAGCGGAATTCTCGCCGACGAGTACGGAATCGAGCTCTCCCACAACCGCATTAGCGAGATTCTCCGCGAAATGGCCGAAGACGGCCTCTACCGGGAGACGGTCATCCCCGACCAGAGCATCTTCAACCACTACCTGTTCCGGCTCTCCTTTCACTACCCGAACTTCGCCGACCAGTGGGAGGACTGCTACTGGGCACTCCGCGACGACCCCCACGTGTTGATGTTCTTCAACGCGGACTCGGAGTACCACTGGCAGTTCATCACGCAGTTCCGGGACAACGACCACATGCAGCGCTGGATTCACGAGTTCTTCAAGGAGTTCGGCGAGTTCATCTCGGGGTTCCACAACACCGTCCTCCACCAGGTCCACAAGTTCCAGACGGACGCCGCGGTGTTCGACGAGATGCTCCGAGAAACCGAGGAAGGCCGACAGTACCTCGCGGAGAACGAGAACGCTTAGTTCTGAACGGCGGCCGCGAGCAGTTCGACGGGCGTCGGCGGGCTCTCGCGGTCCTCGGAGACGAGGCCGGCGGCGTCGCGGGCGTCCTCGTCGAGCATGTCGCCGAGCTGCGTCCGACAGGACGCGCCGGGCGCGACTGCGAGTTCGCCGTCGCTGTCGTCGAGCTGGTCGACGAGGATGTCGCCGATGGCCTCGCTCATGGCGTGGTGTTCGGCTTCGTAGCCGAACGTCCCGGCCATCCCGCAGCACGTCGAGTCGACGGGGTCGGTGGCGTAGCCCGCGCGGCGCAGTACGCCGACCGCGTGGTGGTCTTTTTTCGTCGCCTTCTGGTGGCAGTGGCCGTGGTAGGACAGCGACGCCTCGGGCGCGTTCCAGTCGACTTCCTCGTCCAGCCGGAACGCGTCCAAGTATTCGCAGACGCCGTACGTGTTCGCGGCGAGTGTCTCCACGGCGTCACCCGAGAGCAAGTCCAGGTAGTCGGATTGGAACATCACGGCGTCAGAGGGCTCGACGAGCACGACATCCCAGCCCTCGCGAACGCGCGGTTCGAGCGCCGCAACGTTCTTGCGGGCCGTTTCGCGGGACTTGTCGAGGACGCCCTTCGAGTGGGCGGGCCGGCCGCTGTCGGTGCGGGCGGCGAGGTCGACGTGGACGCCCGCCGCTTCCAGAACACGAACGGCAGCCTTCCCGATTTCGGGGTGGGCGTAGTTCGTGTACGTGTCCGGGAACAGCACGGCCTTCCGGTCGGCGTCGCCCGCAGGGACGGTCGTGCCGCCGCGCGCGTCGAACCAGTCCTTGAGGGTCTCGCGCTCGAAGCTCGGAAGCGTGCGCTCGCTGGCGATACCCACGGTCTTCTCCATCACCGTACGAGCGCCCGGAACCTTCGAGACGAGGTTCGAGACGGGCGCGGTCGCGCTACCGAGCGCGGCGAGCGTGTCGACATTCGCGAACAGCTTATCGCGGACGCTGGCGCCCTCGCGCTGGTGGCGCTCGTGGGTGACCTCGGCTTTCATCTTCGCCATGTCGACCTCGCTGGGACAGTCTTTCGCACAGCCCTTACAGCCGACACAGAGGTCCAGCACCTCCTCGGCGAACTCGTCGCCGGTCGGGTCGTCCGGAAGGTCGCCGCTCATCGCCTGCCGGAGCATGTTCGCGCGACCCCGCGTCGACGTAATCTCCTCGTCAGCGGCGCGGTAGGTCGGACACATCACGCCGCCCGTGGTGTCCTGCCCGGTGCGGCAGCCGCCACAGCCGTGGCAGAGCTCGACCATGCCGCGCAGACCGTTCTCGTTATCCCAGTTGAGCTCCGCGTCGAAGCTCGCGTCGAACTCGTAGTCGGGACTGAAGCGGAGGTTTTCGGTCATCGAGATGTCTCCGCAGACCTGCCCGGGGTTGAGCAGCCAGTCGGGGTCGAAGGCGGTCTTGAGGTCGCGGAACGCGCCCCAGAGCTGGTCGCCGTACAGCTTGCGGTTCCACTGGGTGCGCGCGCGGCCATCGCCGTGCTCGCCGGACACGGAGCCACCGAACTCCACGACCATGTCGGTGACGCGGTCGGCGATGTCCTCCATCGCCGCGAGGTCCGTCTCGGACTTGGTGTTGATGAGCGGGCGGACGTGGAGGACGCCCGGGCCGGCGTGCGCGTAGAACGACGCAAACGTGTTGTTGTCCTCGAGCATCTCTTGGAAGCGCGTGACGAACTCCGGGAGGTGCTCGGGCGGAATCGCGCAGTCCTCGATGAACGAGATGTGTTTCGCGTCGCTCGTCCGGCCCAGCAGAATCGGCATCCCCGCCTTGCGGAGCTTCCAGTAGGTTGCGCGCTCCTCGTCGTCGTGGGCTTCCAGCGCGTCGAAGGCGTACCGGTCGCCGCCGCCGGCGACGTCGGGTTCGCCGCCGTCGTGGCCGCCCTCCACGCGGTCGGCGATGAGGCTGGCGGTCTTCTCGCGGCCATCCTCGTCGTCCTCGGCGTAGAACTCCACGAGCAGCGCAGCGCGCGTCCCCTCGGGGAGTAATGCGGTAACGTCCTCGAACTCCGCGGTGTTGCTGGCGAGGTCGATGAGCGTGTCGTCGATGAGTTCGACCGCCGCGGGGTCGTGTTCGAGGACGTGCTGGACGTCGGTGACGGCGTCCACGACGCTCTCGTAGGTCAACAGCGTGACCGACTTCGTTTCGGGGACTGGTTCGAGTGAGACGGTCGCTTCGGTGACGATGGCCAGCGTGCCCTCGCTGCCGGCGAGCAGTCGTGCGAGGTTCACAGTGCCATCTTGTGCTTCGTCGACGAGCCGGTCGAAGTTGTACCCGGAGACGTTGCGCGTCATGTCCGGGAAGCGCGATTCGACCTCGTCGGCGTGGTCGTCGAGGACGGCGACGACGCCGGCGTACACGCGCGGCAAGAGGTTGTCGGCGTCCGCGTCGGCGCGCTCGCGGAGTGCCTCGACCTCCATTTTGCCGAACGTCGCGGTTGACCCGTCGGCGAGCACGACCTCACACTCCTCAACGTAGGCGTCGGTCTTCCCGTACTTCAGGGAGTGCGCGCCCGTGGAGTTGTTCCCGATGGCGCCGCCGATGGCGCTTCGGTTGCCGGCTGCGGGGTCGGGCGCGAACTTCAGGTCGTGGGGCGCGAGTCGCTGGTTCAGGTCTTCGAGGACGGTGCCCGCCTGCACGTGGGCTTCCTGGCTGTCGGGGTCGACGTCGATGATGCCGTCCATGTACCGCGTAAAGTCGAGGACGATAGCCTCGTTGACCGCCTGACCCGCGAGGCTCGTGCCGCCGCCCCGTGGCAGCACGGGAATCTCGCGCGTAGCGCAGTAGTCGACGACTGCCGCGACGTCCTCAGTGTCGGTCGGGAAGACGACGCCGACCGGCGTCATCTCGTAGGCGGACGCGTCGGTTGCGTACAGTTGGCGCGTGTACGTGTCGAAGCGTACGTCGCCGGCGACACGGTCCTCCAGGTCGTCGACGAGTCCAGGTCGCTCGACGTCGTCGCTGACGTAGTCGTACTCCGACCGATCGTCCGCCGCGGGGGGCGTCGTGTCGCGCCCCGGGACTCCGTGTTCGTTGGAAGCCATTTGGTTGTAAGCGACTACGAAGGACACCCTCCTTGTGTTTTCGGATGCGTCGAACTTTCCACTCGGCGCTCGTTCGTGAAACAGTTTAGTGGCTCCACGCGAACGGAAACGTATGCCAAACGGGCCCACGAAACGAACGGGGGTGAAATCCGACGAGACGCTGTTCGCGGTGTTAGCGGCGCTGCGGGAGGCCGACGGCGCCGGCGTGACGGAGCTCGCCGACCGGCTCGACGTCGCGAAGAGCACCGTCCACAACCACCTGACGACGATGCGCGAGCACGGGTTCGTGGTCAAACGCGACGGGAGGTACCACCTCGGCCTGGAGCTGTTCAACTACGGGCAGGCGGTCCGCAACGACTACGACGTCTACCGGGCGGCCCGTCCCGTCGTCGACGACCTCGTGGAGACGACTGGCGAGATGGTGTGGCTGTTTACCCCCGAAAACGGGCGCGTAATGTACCTCTACGGCGGCGCCGGCGAGACCGGCATCGACGTAGACACGATACTCGGCTCGTGGGACTACATGCACTGTACGTCTGGCGGGAAGGCCATTCTGGCGTACTACTCCGAGGAAGAAGTCGACGCCGTCGTCGAGCGCCACGGGCTGCCCGCGCGCACCCCGAACACGGTGACGGACCGCGAGGAACTGGACGCAGAACTGGAGACAGTCCGCGAGCAGGGGTACGCGTTGAACCTCGGCGAAGACCTCGAAGGCATCCACGCGCTGGCGGTGCCGCTGCGCTACGAGGACGAGCTGGTCGGATCGATTGCAGTTGCGGGGCCGGCCCACCGCGTGAGCCGCGAGCGCTGCGAGACCGACCTCCTCGACCAGCTGCGCGCGTCTTCGAACGACGTCGAACTCAACCTCGCGTACTCGTAGTCAGCCTGCGAGTCCCGCGATTTCTGCGGCTGCACAGGTTGCGCTCGCGCATTGCGCGGCGAGCAACGCTACCGTGAACGGGTACGCGAGCGCCATCTGCGCGCGAACCGACCAGTGTGGCCCGACAACGGCTGCGGGCATCGAATTAGCGAGGGCGACGACAGCAGCGACCAGCGCGAACACGGGGAGGACGGAAGCCGCGACGAACCCGACGACGAGCAGTGCCGCGAGCACGTAGACGACAGCGGCGACGCGAGCACTTGTCCGGTCCCCAAGCAGGACGGGGAGCGTGTGCTTGTCGATGCTACGGTCGAACGCCTGGTCGAGGCGGTCGATGGAGATTTTCAGTCCGGACAGCGAGACAACGAGGACGACGGCGACAGCGACGACGCCGAGCGTGAGGGAGTCGGTTTGGGTGAGGTAGCCGCCGACAAACGCGAGCGCGACGCCGACCGGGTAGTCGGCGGTGACTGTCACTGGGTGTTTGTCGAGCGCGGGTGCGTGGAGAACGGCGAGGATCCACAGCGGGAGCGTCGCGGCGACGGCAGTACGGGCACCAGCGACCCACAGGACCGTGGCAAGCACGGCGAACACGAGCGTGGACGCGACCGCGCTGGATTTCGCGGTGGTCGCCGAGAGCGCCGGGTCATGCTCGCCGCGCACGTGGGCGTCGACGTACTCGTCGACGACGTGCGCGGTGTAGAGAGCGGCACCGACGGCTGCGCCGTGAGCGACGGCGAGCAGGAACGAGACGTCGGGCGCGACCGCGCTGCCGGCGAGCGCGCGGGCGACGGCGGGGAGCATGAACGTCGGCTTGACGCCGGCGCGGAGCATACGACCCGGCCGGGCGTGAGCGGCGACCATGTCGACCGTTCGTCGGGGCACGGGAAAAAGTAGTCGTCGGCTGGAAAATTTCACAGGAGGCGTCCCGAACGATTAACCGACACTGTTATTAGCGGGTGTGGGCTTGGCTCACACAGCACAGTAACGTATGCAATATTTGGAAGCATTTGAGCGGAGTGTCCGCGTCCACGGTGACGACACCGCAATCGTCACCGACGACGGCCGGTCGTTCACGTACGACGAGTTCGACCGCCGGAGCACCGAACTCACGAACGCAGTCACCGACCACATCGGTGACTCCCCGCTCGCGGTTCTCACGCTGAACGGGCCGGCCGCCGCCGAAGCGATGATTACCGGCCACAAGCGCGGCTCGCCGACCGTCCAGCTCTCCTTCCGTGGGACGGCCGGCGAACTCGTCGACATGGTCGAAACGGCAGATGCAGACGCTCTCCTCTTCGACGACGCCAACGCTGACACCGCTGTCGACGTCATCGACGGCGCTGGCCTCTCCGTCGGGTTCCACGCCGGATCGAAGGACATCAACCACCCTGACGTGGTCGACTACGAGGAAACACTGGACGCCGCCGCGTCCACACTTCCGGACCGCCTCCCGGCGGACGGCAAGACGAACGTCTTCTACACGAGCGGTACCACCTCCGCGCCGAAAGCTGTCGCGTTCGACGGCGAGCAGATGTGGACCGGCGCCTACCAGGGCGTTATGGAGCACGGCATCAATCAGACCGACCTCGCCATCGTGACGACCCCGTGGTACCACATGGTCACCTCGGACGCGTGGCTGTACCCGCACTGGCTGGCGGGCGCGACCGTCCTCCTGCACGCCGAGTTCGACCCCGTCGAGGTGCTCGAACTCGTCGAGGACAACGCCGCGACCGGCCTGCTGGCGGTGCCCACGCAGCTCTCACTGCTCAACGACGTCCAGGAGAACGAAGCCGGCCCCTACGACACGAGCACGCTGTCGTACATCCGGACCGGTGGGTCGGTCGTCACCGAAGAGCTCGTCGAGCGCACTTCAGAGTACCTCTCGGAGAACCTCTACAACACGTACGGGATGACCGAGGGCGGTCCGAATTTCACGTTCGCACACCCCTCGGTGCAGGACGAGCACCCGGGAACCATCGGCAAGGAGTCGTTCTCGTGGGAGCTGCGCGTCGTCGAAACTGCGCCCGTCACTGAACACCCCGACCCTGAGGCGGAAGTCGAGTCCGGCGAGCAGGGCGAAATCATCGCGCGCGGGCCGGGCGTCCCGGACGGCTACATCGACAACCCCGAGGCCGAGGAGAAGTCGTTCTTCGACGAGTGGCTGCGCACCCGCGACGTCGCCGAGGTAGACGAGGACGGCTTCCTCTACATCACGGACCGCGTGGACAATATGTTCATCAGCGGCGGGGAGAACATCTACCCAGCGGAGGTCGAGCGCGCCATCGACGGCCACCCTGTGGTCGCGGAGACGCTCGTGTTCGGCCGCGACGACGAGGAGTGGGGCCAGAAGGTCACCGCCATCGTCGTCGCCGAGGGCGACGTCGACGCCGACGAACTCGACACGTTCTGCCAGAAGCACGACTCGCTGGCAAACTACAAACGCCCCCGCGAGTACGTCATCCGCGAAGAGCCGCTCCCGCGCACCGACACCGGCACGGTGCAGCGCCAGCAGACCATCGACCGGCACTTCGACTGACCCGACTTCCGCTTCTCGTAATTTTCCGTTGTTCAGAACGCGAGCGCGAAGATGCCGATTTGAATCGGTAGCAAGACGAGTAGGGTTGCCAGCGAGCACAGCGCCGCCATCTTGATGAGTTCCATCGAGTCGACGACGTCCAGGCCGAGAATCGCGACGAGGACCGCCGACTGGTAGGGGAAGAAGTAGCTGTTGAGCGCGACTGCTTCGGTCATCACGACCGGGGCCAGCGGGAGGCCCGCGCCCTCGGCGAACGCCACGAGCACGGGCGTGAGCACGCTCGCGACCGCCAGCCCCTCCATGAGGCACGTCAGCGCGAGCGACGCGAGCGCGAGGAATGCGAGCGCGACCGCCAACGACGCGTCCTGTGGGAACGTCGCGAGGATGGCGTCCGCGGCGACGTCCGTGAATCCGGTCTGCTGGAGGCCCGCGGCGATGGCAAAAATGGCGCCGAGGAAGAACACGATGGAGAAGTTGGCGTTCTCGACGGCGTCCGCACCGACGACGCCGATGCGTGGCGTGAACGCGAGGACGGCGACGACGAGCGCGCCGTACAGTGGATGGAGGCCGTGGATGGAGTCAGTCGCCCAGATAGCGACGCCGACCAGCAGGAACGCCATCATGCGGCGTGCGTCCGACGGCGTCTCAGAGGCGATGTCGGCGCCGTCAGCCGCGTCGATGGCGTCGGTATCCTGGGGGCGGTAGAGGACGTACGCGATGACGGTGATAATGGCAGCGCGCCCGACAGCCATCACGGGTCCGAGCCAGAACGCCCACTCCATCCAGCCGATGGAGACGCCGGTGTTCGCCTCCAGCAGGCCGTTGATGATGATGTTCGCGAGCGACCCGGTGAGGATGCCGGTACCGGCGTAGTAGGTGACGAAAAGCGGTCCGAGGAACAGGCCGACGCGGGTGCGGCGTTCGGAGAAGCGCTTGCCGATGGAGATGAGGATTGGACCGAGGATGAGTACGCGCACGAGCGAGGAGGGCACGAGCACGACGAACCCGAGTGCTGCGGCGCACAGCACGACTAGGAGGTTGCGGTACGTGGTCGCCGCGTTCGTGGTGGCGTTTCCGGGAATGACGCCGAGCGCAGCGCGTTCGATAGCGGTAGCGAGCCCGCTCTGCCGGGTGGCTTCACCGAGGAGGATGCCTAGGACGACCAGCCACGTGGCGGCCGACTCGAAGCCGGTGAGCGCGAGGTCGGTCGAGAACGCGACGCCGACCAGGCCGACTGCGAGCAGGCCAGTGAGCCACGGGTCGACGGGCGCGCCGACCCAGAGGCTGATGGAGAAGACGGTGATGGCGAGCATCGTCGCCATGTCCGAGGTGACGGGCGCGTACAGGACGACACCGACGGCGGCCGCGACGCCGACCGGCAGCGAGAGCCATGATGGGTCGAACTCCCCGCGGAGGACGTCCGACCACGTCGATTCAGTCGTCACGTGAGCACACCGTTTGCTCGCACGCACGGAAACCGGCCTAATCTGTCTTCCGGAACGGGGGAGTGTGGCGGAAGATGTTTGGTTCTCCCACACCCACCGTCGAAGCGATGATTACGGAGCCAGCAACCGACGTCTACGACGTGACGCTCGCGGAGGTGAACGGCGGCCGCTATCGGGTGTTCGTCTTCGACCGTGATGTGCCGACGCTCGTTGACGCCGGCCTCGAAGGCACAACTGACGCAGTTGCCGAGGCCCTCGCTGACCTCGGTATCGAGCCCGAGCGCCTCGTCGTCACGCACGGTGACGGAGACCACGTCGGTGGGCTCCCTGACCTCGTCGAGCGCTACGACCTCGAAACGTGGCTTCCGGACGGGCTCGACGTCGAGGACCACGATCCCCACCACCGCTTCGGCGACGGCGACACGGTCGGCCAGTTCACGGCCGTGCACACGCCCGGCCACACGCCCGAACACCACTCACTCGTCGACGAGGACAGCGGCGTCGCGGTCATGGGTGACGCGGTGTTCGGCGCGGACGCCCGCGGCCTCCCGGAAGGACACTTCGTGCTACCGACGGGGTACTACTCGGCGGACCTCCACACCGCTGACGAGTCGCTGGCGAAGCTCCTGGCGTACGACTTCGACGTCGGCCTCGTCTACCACGGAGAGAGCGTCACCGAGGACGCCAGCGAGAAACTGGCCGCGTTCGTGAACTTCGCTGGAAAACCCGAGTAGTTAGTCGGCGCCGGCGTCCGCGGTGTCGCCCGCGGCGCCGCCGGCGTTCTCACCGAGGTACGCCTCGATGACGCGCTGGTTGTTCTGAATCTCGTCGGGCGTGCCGGTCGCGATGAGGTTCGCGTTGTCGAGGACGAACACGCGCTCGCTGACGGACATCAGCGCGCGCATCACGTGGTCGATGAGGAAGACGGTCTTCCCGCGGTCCCCGATGTCGCCGATGAGCTCGACGATATCCTCGGTCTCGTCGGTGTCGAGGCCGCCCGCGACCTCGTCGAACAGCAGGACTTCGGGGTCGGTGGCGAGTGCGCGAGCGATTTCGAGGCGTTTGAGCGCGCCGACGCTGAGCTCGTCGGGCGTCGTGTGAGCCATGTCGTCGAGTCCGACGAATTCGAGCGCTTCGTACGCGCGCTCCTCCGGGTCGCCGGTGTTCCGGCCGCCGAACTCTGCGCCGACGGCGGCGTTTTCCACGAGTGTGAGGTTCTCGAACGGGTGGACGATTTGGTGCGTGCGGACGAGTCCGCGGTGACAGATTTCGTGCGGGGTCATGCCCGTGATATCCTCGCCGTCGAGGTAGACGGTCCCCTCGGTCGGCTCCTGGACGCCGGAGATGAGCCGGAACAACGTCGACTTGCCGGCGCCGTTCGGTCCGATGAGTCCCACGGTCTCCCCCTTGTCGATGGAGAAGGAGACGTCGTCGACGGCGACGATGCCGCCGAAGTTCTTCGTGAGGTTCTCGCCTTCGAGTACGGTCATCTTGGTAGCCGTTACCTACCCACCCGCATAAATGTAGCCCTCCCCGCCGAGCGTCCCAAAAGCATGTACCCGACGGCGTCGACTACGGAGACGATGCTTCGAGCTTACGACGGCGTGATGCCGACGGTCGCGGAGTCAGCGTACGTCGACGAGCGCGCGACCGTCATCGGGAACGTGGAAATCGGGCCGGAAGCGAGCGTGTGGCCGGGCGCGGTGTTGCGCGGCGACCACGGCCGTATCGTGCTCGGGAAGCGCGCGAACGTCCAGGACAACGCGACGCTACACGAGCACGCAGTGCTGGAGGGTGGCGCGACCGTCGGCCACAACGCGGTCGTCCACGACGCGACCGTCGGCGAGCGCAGCGTCGTCGGCATCGGTGCGGTCGTCCTCGACGACGCCGAAATCGGTCCGGGGAGCGTCGTCGGCGCGAACAGCACGGTCACCGAGGAGACCGAGATTCCCGGTGGCGTGCTCGCGGTTGGGACGCCCGCCGAAGTCTGCCAGGAACTGGAGGGTGACTTCTGGGCGGGCGCGGGCGACCGGTACGCGGAACTCGCGAAGGAGTACGCCGGCACGTCCCGCGTCGTCGAAGATGGCCCGGTCCTCCCGGAATGAGTGCGGGAGGCGAGTCCACCGAGGGGGACGCAGCCAGCGATTGACGGAGGGAAAACCGTTTTAGTGGCATTCGGTGTACTGTGGGACGTGAACTTACAGCGCCTGTTCCGTCCCGAGCGTATCGCAGTGGTCGGGGCTTCCGCCACGGAGGGGAAGCTCGGCTACGAGGCGATGGCGAATGCCGTCGAGTTCGACGGTACGGTCTACCCGGTGAACCCGTCCGGCGAGGGCGAGGTGTTCGGCGAGCCGTTCGTGGAGTCCGTGACCGACATCGAGGAAACTGTCGACCTCGCGCTGTTGGCGGTCCCCGCACACATCGTGCCGGATGTCGTCGAGGAGTGCGGCGAGGCCGGCGTCGGCGGCGCGGTCATCTACGCCGGCGGCTTCGCGGAAGCCGGCGGTGAGGGCGAGGAGCTTCAGGACGCGGTCGTCGCGGCGGCCGACGAGCACGACGTCGCACTCCTCGGGCCGAACACGAGCGGGTTTGTCGCGCCCGCGAGTAATCTGCTGGCGTCGTTCGCGGGTGGCGTCGAGCGCTTGCGGCCGGGCGGCGTGACGATTCTCGCGCAGAGCGGCGGGGTCGCGCACCAGTTGGCGTTCAGCGCGCACCGCGAGGGCCGCGGCATCGCGACGATGGTTGGCCTCGGGAATCGCGCGAACGTTGGCTTCGAGGAGGCGATTCCGTACTTCGATTCGGACCCGAACACGGACGCCATCGTGCTCCACGTCGAAGGCACCGACGACGGCCGCGCGCTCCTCGAAGCGTGCCGTGAGTCGGACACACCGGTCGTCGCGTACAAGGTCGGACAGGCTGACGTCGGCGACTTCGCGGAGTCCCACACGGGCGCGCTCACCGGCGACCACGCGCTCTACACTGCCGGCTTCGCGCAGTACGGCGTGCCCACGGTCGAATCGACGACCGAACTGTTCGACGGCGGGCAGGCGCTCGCGAACTCCCCCGAGCCCGACGGCGCGAACGTCGGCGTCGTCACCGCACAGGCCGGCCCGGGCATCATCATCGCGGACCGCCTGCAGCGGGCGGGCGCGACGCTTCCGGACCTCGCGGAGGACACCCAAGACGAGGTCGGCGAGATTCTCCCCGGCATCACGTACGCGGAGAACCCCGTCGACACCGGGCGGCCGATGCCAGAGTTCGGTGACGTCGTCGAAGCCGTCGCGAAGGACGAGTACGTCGACGTAGTGCTCGTCTACGAACTGTTCGAGGAGGCGCTGGGCTTCCCGCAGGAGACGCTGGACGGCCTCGCCGAGCGCGTCGATAAGCCCGTGCTGTTCGCGACCGAGGGGCCGGCCGAGTCGATGGCCGATGACCTCAATGCGCTCCGAGAGGCAGACGTGCCAGTGTTCACGTCTCCGGAGCGCGGTGCAGACGCGGCTGCAGTGCTCGCGCGGTACGCGACGCTGGACGACGCTGCCGCGGACGAGGAGGTGAGCGCCGATGTCTGAGGACCCCATCGCAGCCGCGCAAGCGGACGGCCGCACCACGCTCACGGAAGCGGAGGCAAAGTCGCTGCTCGCGGACGCGGGCATCGAAACGCCCGCGTTCTCGGTCGCCGGGGGTTCGGATGCGGCCGTGGAGGCCGCCGCAGACATCGGCTTCCCGGTCGTCGTGAAGGTGTCCTCGCCGTCGGTCACGCACAAGAGCGAGTGGGCTGACGGCGCGGGCGTCGCAGTCGGTCTCGATTCGGCCGACGCGGTGCGCGAGGCCGCCGAAGCAATCTTCGCGGCTGCAGAGGCACGCGATATCGACGCCGACGTACTCGTGGAGGAAGCGCGCGATGTCGACGCTGGTACCGAAGTCATCGTCGGCGGGCTACGGGATCCGTCGTTCGGCCCGGTCGTGCTGACAGGCCTCGGCGGCATCTTCACGGAGGTCTACGAGGACACCAGCCACCGCATCGCGCCAATCGATGCGGCAGAAGCTCGCGAGGCAATCGAGGAGTTGACCGCCATCGAACTGCTGGAAGGCTATCGCGGCCGCGACCCCGCAGACGTCGACGCGCTCGCCGAGGTTGTGGCCGCAGTCGGCGATTTGGTCGACGAGCACGAGGCGATTTCGGAAGTGGACGTGAATCCCGTGCTGACGACCAGCGGGGGCGCGGTGGCGCTGGACGCGCTCGTCGTGCTGGAGGATGAGTGAGATGGCGGGCTACGAGCGCACGTGGACGGTACGATTCTCGGACACGGACCCGTTCGGCATCGCGCACTACCCGCGCATCGTGGACGCGCTCCACGAGACCTCCGACATGTTCATGCAGGAGCTCGGCTTTCCGTTCTGGGAAATTTCCCAGGAGCACGGGTTCGGACTGCCGCTCGTGGAGATGAACTTCGAGTTCGAGAACCCTGTCGAGGCCGGTGATGACGTGACCATCGAACTCACGCCGGACCCGGGTGGGCGGAGTGTGCGCTTCGAGTATGTCGCGCGTTGTGACGGCGAGGTGGCGTTCTCGGGGTACGAGCAGCGCGTCTGCGCCCGCCACGGCGGCGGCGGGTCGATGGAGCTTCCCGACGACCTCCGCCAGGAATTCGAGGCGTACGCCGAGAACTGAACCCGCAGGCGATTCCGTGGACGGTACGCTTTTGCTGTTCGGCCCGGGACGTACTGGCATGGCCGAGTTCACGAATCCGTACGCGGAGGCCGACCCGTTCGTGGAAGCGCACTTCGACTGTCTGAACTGTGGTGGGAAACTCTGGGAGTACGCCATTCAGGGGGCGATGGTCTGTGAGGACTGCCGGGCGATGTTCCGCTCGAAGGACGTCTTCGCCGACCAGGTCGCCGAGGGAGCCTAACACGTTCGCGTGCGCCGGCGAGCGGTCCAGTAGACTTATGAGATTTCTGTGCTAATGTAGCACTATGGCAACGCAAGACACGGAGGACCTCCTAGAGATGAGTGCGGACACGAGGGGGCTTCTCGACGAGCACGACCTCGTCCCGCTGTGGGAGGTCGAGAACGATATGGGCGACCTCCTGGACGACATCGGGGCGAACATTTGGAAGTGGGACGACATCCAGGCCGCCATCGATGGCATCGAAGAGGATGTCCCCATTGAGGACCTGCCGCCGGGCTTCCAGCGTCGGGTCGCCGTCCCCATCAACGCGCCCCACGCGATTTCGAACACCCTCTACGTGGGCGTTCAGACAGTCTCCCCTGGTGAGACGGCGCCTGCACACCGACACGCGTCGAGCGCGCTTCGGTTCACCATCGACGGCCACGAGGAGATGAAGACGGTCGTCGCGGGCGAGGAGTTCCCGATGCACGACCACGACCTCATCACCACCCCGCAGTGGGAGTGGCACGACCACGTCAACGACTCCGACGAGACGGCAGCGTGGCTGGACATCCTCGACCTGCCGCTGTTCCTTGACACGCTGAACAACTCCCACGTCTTCGAGAACCACGAACTCGAACGCCAGCCGGTGACGAAGACGCAGGGCTACTGGGATTCCCAGTACGGCCGTGGCCGTCCGACGAACGAGGAGGACGACGGGTCCATCCCCGGCCCCTTCGAGGGCGACCGGGAGGCGACGCCGCCGTATCGCTTCGGCTGGGACGAGATGCTGGAGGCGCTCCACCAGCACGCGGACAACGACGACCCGGACCCCTACGACGGCCACAGTCTCGCGTACGTCAACCCGGCGACGGGCGACGCGCCGGTAACGCCGACGATGTCGTTCCGCGCGCAACTCCTCCAGGAGGCCACCGACCGGCACTTCCACAACTCCACGGAGGTGTACTTCGTCATCGAGGGTGAAGGCGTCACCCACGTCGGCGACGAGGCACTGGAGTGGGGCGAGAAGGACATTTTCGTGGTACCGCCGGACGAGATTCACCACCACGAACCCGACGACGAGGCAATCTTGCTGGGCATCACTGACGAGCCGGTGCTGCGCGCGCTGAACTTCTACGCCGAAGCTGAGCCGTCGTCGCAGTCGACGTAGCACGTTCCGGGCGCTACTCGCCGTCGGTTTTTGTGTCATCTGCCGCTGTCGAGTGCTTGTTCTTAGGTAAAGCTCGCATAGAGGTGACAGTATTTAGAGGGGTACCGCATGTTTTATGATGTAAGTGATATAGGTGTGGGTATAGCATGGTGGACAGTGACAGCCCACAGAGCAGGCGTACGTATCTCAAGACACTCGGCGCAGCCGGCGCCGTCGGCATGTCCGGCCTCTCGGGGTGCACGCTCCTCGGCGGAGGCGGTGGGGGCAGCGAGACGATTACGATAGCGGCGACCGTACCCGAATCCGGGCAGTTCTCCTCGCTGGGTTCCGCCGTCAGCCGTGGGTACGAACTCGGCGTCGCCATGATGGACGAGACGCTCGACCAGGACGTCGAGCTCATCATGCAGGACGACGAGAGCGACCCCGAGCTCGTCCGACAGAACCTCACCCAGATTACGAGCAACAACGAAGTCGACATGATTTGGGGGAGCTTCTCTAGCCTCCTCGTGACCGCCGGGTCCGCGTACGCGGAGGGGCAGGGAATCCCATTCATCGGCGCGTTCTTCGCGTACGAGGGCCCGCACCGCAACGAAGGCTACGAGTGGACGTATTCGCCGTTTCCGAAATCCCGCGACGTCGCGCGCTCGACAGCGGGCCTGCTCGACCTCATTCCGGAGGGCGAGCGCCCGACCAATATCGGCCTCTGGGAGCCCAACAGCGGCTGGGGCGAAGAGCAGGCCGACTACTGGGAGCAGACACTCTCGGACGCCGGCTATGACGTCGTGCTCCGGGAGACGTTCTCACTCGGGAACCAGGACTTCTCGACGCTCATCTCCCAGTCCGAGGACGCGAACGTCGAAGCGTTGCTGTCGACGCCGACGCCGCCGGGCGGCATCACCGCCGTCAACCAGATGCAGGAGAACAACTGGTCGCCGGACGTGCTGAAGTTCGTCCGCGCCGCCGACCCGACCGCGTGGTGGTCGGCGCTCGGCGAATCCGGCGCGTACGCTTGCATGTGCCCGGGCGGGGTGCCCGGCCTCACCGGCGGCGGCAACGAGGCGATGTGGTCGGCCTACGAGGAAGAGTACGGCCTCGAAGACGGCGAGCTCATCCGAACGCCGGTCGGCGGCGCGTACAACGTCGCTCAGACCGCGCTGCAAGCAATCGAAGGCGCCGAATCGACGGACCCCGGTGCACTCCAGGAGACGCTGCGCTCCACGGAGTTCGAGACTGTCATCGGCACGTTCGGCTTCGAGAACAACGGCCTGCCCGCGGAAGGTGACCTCACGGCGCCGACTGGGCAGTGGTGGGAAGGGAACCAGCACACGGTCTATCCCGACACGGACGGCCGTGGTGCGATGGACTTCCAGTACCCAATTCCGTCGTGGAGCGAACGATAATCTCTTAGCCCCCCACTCTCTCGGTACACACACTCACACATGGTAGCAACCGACCTACTCGTTCAGTCGCTGCTCAACGGCCTCCTCCTCGGCGGGATTTACGCCGTCGCCGCGCTCGGGCTCTCGCTCGTGTTCGGCATCATGGACATCGTCAATCTCGCCCACGGCCACATGCTGATGGTCGGCGCGTACGTCGCCATCGTACTGTTCACGGCGCTCGGCCTCACGCCCATCGTCGGGATGGTCGTTGCGTTCGCCGTACTGTTCGTGCTCGGGATGGCGCTCCAGCGTTTCGTCCTCGAACGCGTCGTCGGCAAAGGCATGGAACAACCGATTATCGTCCTGTTCGGGCTGGCGCTGATGCTCCAGAGCATCGGCCGTATCGTCGTCGGGAGCGACGCACAGGCGACGGACATCGGCATCCCCGGGGACGCGGTTTCCATCGGCGCGGCGACACTGTCGTTCCCTCGCGTCGTGACGTTCGTCCTCTCCATCGTGCTCATTCTCGGCACGTGGGCGTTCCTGAAGTACACGACCACCGGGCTGGCCATCCGCGCGACCGCCCAGAACAGCTCCGCTGCCCAGTACATGGGCATCGACACGGACAACATCTACGTGCTCACGCTCGGCATCGGGACCGGCCTCGCCGGTGCGGCGGGCGCGCTCCTCTCGATGCTGTTCCCGATTACGCCGTTCGTCGGCTGGTCGTACCTGCTGAAGGCGTTCGCCGTGGTCGTCCTCGGCGGCGTCGGCAGCATCGCCGGCACGCTCGTCGGCGGGCTCATCCTGGGCGTCTCCGAGAACGTCGGCGTGCTCTATCTCGGCGGCGGCTTCCGGGACATCATCAGCTTCGGCATCTTCGTGTTGGTGCTGCTCGTGCGGCCACACGGCCTGTTCGGCAGCTCCGGAGGTGGTGAGTGATGGTGTCGCTCACTGAACCCTTCGAAGGCCTGTTCGGGAGTCGGCGCCGCCTCGCTGCGGCCGTCGTCGGGCTGCTCGCGCTCGCAGTTATCCCGTACTCG
>CAXREU010000012.1:0-15807 GCA_964229715.1 Halobacterium sp. | reverse complement strand
GACCAGCCCGGGTTTGCGCGCGCACGCGTGCGAGTGTTTTTTACCGGGGGGGAGCCTAGGGAGATTCAACGTTCTTGTCTGACCAACGCGAGTACAGCGCTGGCCAAATCCAGGTTCTGGAGGGGCTCGAAGCCGTCCAGAAACGGCCGGCGATGTACATCGGTTCCACTGACGCTCGTGGCCTCCATCATCTCGTCTACGAGGTCGTGGACAACTCCATCGACGAAGCGCTGGCCGGATACTGCGACCGCATCGAGGTGACACTCCACGAGGACGGCTCGGTCAGCGTGGAGGACGACGGTCGCGGCATCCCCATAGACACCCACGAGGAGTACGACCGACCCGCGGTCGAGGTCATCCTCACCGTCCTGCACGCCGGCGGGAAGTTCGACGGGAAGTCCTACCAGGTCTCTGGTGGGCTCCACGGCGTCGGCGTCTCCGTCGTGAACGCGCTCTCCGAGCGCCTCGCCGTCGAGGTCTCCCGCGAGGGCGGGAAGTACCGCGAGAAGTTCGAGCACGGCGAACCCGTCACCGACCTCGAGCGCATCGGCGACGTCGGCGGCGAGGAGACGGGCACGCTGATTCGGTTCCGCCCGGACGCCGACATCTTCGAGACGCTGGAGTTCGACTACTCCACGCTCGAGAACCGCCTGCGCGAGCTCGCCTTCCTCAACTCCGGCGTCGAAATCACGCTCACCGACGAGCGCGGCGAGGAGCCGAAGACGTCGACGTTCGAGTACGAGGGCGGCATCCGCGAGTTCGTCGAGTACCTCAACGAGAGCCGGCAGGCGCTCCACGACGACGTCATCTACTTCGAGAGCGACGAGGACGGCATCCAGGTCGAAATCGCGATGCAGGCGACCGACGACCTCCAGTCCTCGACGCACGCCTTCGCGAACAACATCAACACCCGGGAGGGCGGCACCCACCTCACGGGGTTCAAGACCGCGCTCACGCGCACGGTCAACGACTACGCCAACGAGAACAACCTGCTCGGGGAGCTCGACGGCGAGAACCTCACGGGCGAGGACATCCGCGAGGGCCTCACCGCCGTCGTCTCCGTGAAACACCCCGACCCACAGTTCGAGGGGCAGACGAAGACGAAGCTCGGCAACAGCGAGGTCCGGGGCATCGTCGAGGGCACGGTCCACGAGGGACTGGGCACGTACTTCGAGGAGAACCCCGACACCGCCGAAGCCGTCGTCCGGAAGGCCGTCGAAGCTGCGAAGGCACGGAAGGCCGCGCAGAAGGCCGAGGAGCTCACGCGCCGGAAGTCGGCGCTGTCCTCGACGAGCCTGCCAGGGAAGCTCGCGGACTGCCAGACGAAAGACCCCGACGACGCCGAGCTGTTCATCGTGGAGGGCGACTCCGCGGGCGGCTCCGCCAAACAGGGCCGCAACCCCGAATTCCAGGCGATTCTCCCGCTCGGCGGGAAGATTCTGAACGTCGAGAAACACCGCCTCGACCGCATCCTCGAACACGACGAGATTCGCCACATCATCACCGCGCTCGGCACCGGCATCGGCGACGAGTTCGACATCGAGGACATCCGGTACAAGAACATCGTAATGATGACCGACGCCGACGTCGACGGCGCGCACATCCGCACGCTGCTGTTGACGTTCTTCTACCGGCACATGAAGCCGCTGCTGGAGGCCGGCTACGTGTACGCCGCCCAGCCGCCGCTGTACCGCATCCGGTACCGCGGCGAGACGTACGACGCGATGACCGAGGAGGAGCGCGAACAGATAATCGAGGAGAAGTGCGACGGCAACCCGACGCAGGTCCAGCGGTTCAAGGGCCTCGGGGAGATGAACCCCCAGCAGCTCTGGGACACCACGATGGACCCGGACGAGCGCATCCTCAAGCGCATCACCGTCGAGGACGCCGCCGCCGCGGACAAGATGTTCTCCGTGCTGATGGGGGACGCCGTCGAGCCGCGCAAGCGCTTCATTCAGGAGCACGCCACGGACGCAGAGTGGGTGGACATCTAACATGAGTTCTGAATCACCTGACGTACCCGACGACGTCGCGGACCGCGTGAAGAACGTCCGCGTCGACGAGGAGATGGAACAGTCGTACATCGACTACGCGATGAGCGTCATCGCGGGCCGCGCGCTCCCGGACGTCCGGGACGGCCTCAAGCCCGTCCACCGACGCATCCTCTACGCGATGCACGAGGCGGGCGTCTCCAGTGGCTCCAGCCACCGGAAGTCCTCGAACATCGTCGGGGACACGATGGGCGACTACCACCCGCACGGCGACTCCGCCATCTACGACGCGCTCGTGCGGATGGCCCAGGACTTCTCGATGCGCCACCCGCTCGTGGACGGCCAGGGGAACTTCGGCAGCGTCGACGGCGACCCCGCCGCGGCAATGCGGTACACGGAAGCCCGCATGTCCCCCATCGCGGAGGAGCTGCTGACGGACATCGAGAAGGACACCGTCGACTTCCAGCCGAACTACGACGACCGCCTGCAGGAGCCGACGGTGCTGCCGTCGGCGTTCCCGAACCTGCTCGTGAACGGTTCGTCCGGGATTGCGGTCGGGATGTCGACGAACGTCCCGCCGCACAACCTCGGCGAGGTCGTGGACGCGACCATCCACCTCATCGACAACCCCGACTGCACGGTCGTGGACCTGATGGACCACGTGAAGGGGCCGGACTTCCCGACCGCGGGGAACATCGTCGGCCGCTCGGACGTCAAGCAGGCCTACCAGACGGGCCGCGGTCGCGTCCGGATGCGCG
Source organism: Halobacterium sp. (assembly GCA_964229715.1). GTDB lineage: Archaea > Halobacteriota > Halobacteria > Halobacteriales > Halobacteriaceae > Halobacterium. The sequence goes on along the minus strand of CAXREU010000012.1, from coordinate 13,058 downwards.
CCGAGTACCACGTCGAAGAAGGAGACTCCAGCGACAGTATCGTCATCACGGAGCTCCCCTACCAGCAGAACAAGTCGAAGCTCGTCGAACGCATCGCCGACGACGTGCGCGACGGCGACCTCGACGGCGTCCGGGACCTCCGCGACGAGTCCGACCGGAACGGCATCCGCATCGTCGTCGAACTCAAGCGCAACGCGAACACGGACGTCGTGGAGAACCACCTGCTGGAGTCCCACCTCGAGCGCACGTTCGGCGTTATCAACCTCGCGCTCGTGGACGGCCAGCCGAAGGTCCTCACGCTCAAGGAGATGCTCGAGGAGTACGTCGCCCACCGCAAGGAAGTGGTGCGGCGGCGCTCCGAGCACGACCTCGCGGAAGCCGAGGACCGTGCGCACATCCTCGAAGGGCGCCTGAAGGCCTTAGAGCAGGCCGACGACGTGGTCGAGACCATCCAGGACGCCGCGGACCGCGACGACGCCAAGGACGCCCTCAAGGACGACTTCGGGTTCACGCAGGCGCAGGCAGACCACATCGTCCGGATGCAGCTCGGCAGCCTCACGTCGATGGAAGCCGCCGAAATCGAGTCTGAGTACGAGGACGTGACCGCGCGCATCGAGCGCCTCGAAGAGATTCTCGGCAGCGAGGACGAGCTCCTCTCGGTCATTAAGGAGGAACTCCGCGAAGTCAGAGACGAGTACGCCGACGAGCGCCGCACGTCGTTCATCGAGGACACGGGCACGGTCACCGACGAGGACCTCATCCCCGAGGAGGACGTCGTGGTCGTGCTCTCCGAGAGCGACTACATCAAGCGCGTGCCCGCGGACACCTTCGACGCCCAGCACCGCGGCGGCAAGGGTATCATCGGCACGGACCTCAAAGAGGAGGACCGCGTCTCCGCGGTGTTCACCGCGAGCACGCACGACTACCTGCTCTGCTTCACGAACCAGGGGCAGGTCTACCGCCTGAAAGTCCATCAGGTACCCGAGATGTCCCGCACGGCGCGGGGCACCTCCGCGGTGAACATCCTCGACCTCGACGACGGCGAGGAGATTTCCGCGGTCGTCACCGCCGACGACCTCGACTTCGAATCGGACGACGAGTACCTCACGATGGCGACCCGCCACGGCTACGTGAAGCGCACGACCGTCGGCGAGTTCGAGAACATCCGCTCGACGGGCATCATCGCCATCAGCCTCGAGGACGGCGACGAGCTCGCCGACGTCGAGGTCACGGACGGCAGCCACGACGTCGTGCTCGGCAGCGAGCACGGGATGGCGATTCGCTTCGACGAGACGGACGTCCGCGCGATGGGCCGCAACGCCCGCGGCGTCCGCGGGATGGACCTCGAAGGCGACGACCGGGTCGCGGGCCTCGCGCCGGTCGAACCCGACGACGAGCGCACCCTCCTGACCGTCACCGAGTACGGCTACGGGAAGCGCACGCCGCTGTCGGAGTACCGCAAGCAGTCCCGCAACGGCAAGGGGCTCGTGGACATCAAGACCGGGGCGCGCAACGGCAACGTCGTCTCCCTGGACACGGTCAGCGACGACGACAACCTCGACGCGATGAGCGAAGGCGGCCAGATTATCCGGCTGCCCGTCGACGAGATTTCGACAGTCGGCCGGAACACGAAAGGCGTGAAAGTGATGGACGTCGAGGAAGGCGACGAAGTCGCCGACGTCTCCGTCTACCGCCCCAGCGAGAACGAAGACGACAGCGAAGACGACGAGTAACCGCCACGTAGCTTTTTTCGCGGATTCCCGGCGACTGGGAGCGGTTGCGACGTCGTAGGAACTGCCCCGGGGGATTGTCCCCCTGCTCTTCATACGACTAGGTGGGTGAACGACGATGGCTGTCGCCGAACGCGAACGAGACGTCTTCGGACAGGAACTCGAACCAATCGAAAGGGTGCTCGCAGGTGCTGCAGTCGTGTTCGGCGTGCTCGGTCACGCCGCGCTCGCGGCGGCGGGTGCGGGGCTCGCGTACGCGGTGTTGACCGCCGCGCTCTGACGCCGCCTCAGAGGATTCGTTTGCCGAGCGCGCTTGCAGCCAGTTCCGCGGCGATGTCCGCGGTGCGGTTCGACTCGTCCAGAATCGGGTTCACTTCTACGACCTCCATCGAGCGCAGACACGACTCTTCCGCGTCCCGCTGTGCAATCGCTTCCAGCGCCGCGTGGGCTTCCCGGTAGGTCGCGCCGCCGCGGACGGGCGTCCCGACACCGGGGGCTTCGTCCGGGTCCAGCCAGTCCACGTCCAGCGAGACGTGCACGCCGTCGGTGCCTGCAGTCACGATGTCGAGGGCTTCGTCGACAACGCTGGTGACGCCGCGCTCGTCGATGTCGCTCATCGTGAACGCGGTCATCTCGCTGTCCCGGATGGCTTCGCGCTCGGAGGGGTCGAGGTTCCGGAGGCCGACGAGCGCGACGTTCTCCTCGCGGAGGCCGGCGGCATTTGCCCACTCGGTGTCCGCGAACTCGCCGCGGCCCAGCGCCGCCGCGAGGGGCATCCCGTGGACGTTCCCGCTCGGCGAGGTCGCGGGCGTGTTGAAGTCGCCGTGGGCGTCCAGCCAGAGCGCGCCGATTTCGGCGTCCCGCGCGCTCCCCGAGAGCGACCCGATGGCGACCGCGTGGTCGCCGCCGAGCACGAGCGGGAACGCGCCGTCCGCGAGCGTGTCCGCGACCTCGTCGCTGAGGCGCGCGGTGACGTCCTCGATTTCGTCGAGGAACTTCGCGCGCCCGTCGCTCGGCGCGCGCTCCTCCGCGCGGGGGACGAGCAGGTCGCCGGTGTCGACGGCGTCGACGCCCGCCGCGTCCAGTTCCGCGGCGAGGTCGGCGTAGCGAATCGCCGACGGCCCCATGTCGACGCCGCGTCGGTCAGAGCCGTAGTCCATCGGTGCGCCGATGACGTGGACGGTCTTGGCCATGCGCGTAGCTACGGCGAGCGACCCTTAGTGCGTGCGGTTCCGCGACGGCGAAGCGCGCGTTTGTAGAATCAGTCGTCGCGGTAGGGTTCGACGACGCGCTCGACGCCCTCCTCGAAGGAAATCTGGGGCTTCCAGCCGGTCGCGTCCTGAATCTTGGAGATGTCCGCGCACGTGTCGTGGACGTAGTTCTCCAGCGGAATCGGCTCGTACTCCGGGTCGACGTCCGTGCCGAGCGCGTCGTTGATGAGCGCGACCATCTCGTTGAACGAGTACGCCTCGCCTGTCCCGAGGTTGTAGACGCCAGCGAGTTCCTCCTCGCCAGACCGGACCAGGCCGCGTACGATGTCGTCGACGTGCGTGAAGTCCCGGGTCTGGGTGCCGTCGCCCCACAGCACGGGGGACTCGCCGTTCGCGATTTTGTCCGCGAACTGGGAGACGGTGTTGGCGTACTCGCCCTTGTGGGACTCGTTGCCGCCGTAGCCCTGGTACACCGAGAAAAATCGCATCCCCGCACACGAGATGCCGTCGTAGAAGTTGTTGTAGTACTCCGCGTAGCGCTCGCGGCCGAGCATCGACGCGTCGTAGCCGGTCGCGGCTTCGAGGTCCATGTCCTCGGGGCTGGGCTCGGTGCGGCTACCGTACGCCGACGATGTCGACGCGTAGACGACGGTGTCGCAGCCGTCGTCGTGCGCCTGTTCGACGACGTTCACAAACCCCTCGATGTTGACGCGAGCGCCCTCGCGCGGGTTCTCCTCGAGCATCTGCCGGCTGGAGAGCGCGGCGAGGTGGTAGACGACGTCGACGTCGGTCGGGAGGTCGTCGTCGAGCACGTCCGCTTCGACGTACTCGACGGCGTCGTCGAGGTTCTCGGGCGTTCCGAGATAGCCGTTGTCGAGCGCGACGACGTCGTTGTCCGCGGCGAGGTGGTTCGCGAGGTTCGACCCGATGAACCCCGCGCCACCGGTGACGAGAACGCGATTTCCGTCCATGCCCGTGGATTGGCGGTCGTGCCGTAAAACCTACCGCTTCGCCGCTCGCGCGCGGTCTCCCCATCGGGGGATTTATGGAAAACACCGGCCAAACCATTCGTATGTCATCGATTGAACTGACCTCCAGTCAGAAGACGATACTGCGCGCGCTCGTCGACCTCTACACGGAGCGCGAGCAGGCCGTCAAGGGCGAGGACATCGCCGAGGAGGTCGACCGCAACCCGGGCACCATCCGGAACCAGATGCAGAGCCTGAAAGCGCTCCAGCTCGTCGAAGGCGTCCCCGGCCCGAAGGGCGGGTACAAGCCGACCGTCAACGCCTACGAGGCGCTGGAAATCCAGAAGCTCGACTCGACCGCGGAAGTCCCCGTACGCCACGAGGGAGAACTCCTCGAAGACGCGAACGTCGAGGAAATCGGCCTGACGAGCGTCCACCACCCCGAGCTCTGCCGGGCCGAGATTCACCTCCGCGGCTCCATCCGGGAGTTCCACGAGGGCGACAGCGTCACCGTCGGGCCGACGCCGCTGTCGAAGCTCGTCATCGAGGGCACGCTGGACGGCAAAGACGACACCGCGAACATTCTCATCCTGAAAATCGACTCGATGGAAGCGCCCGCCGAAGAACCCGAGCACTGACGAGCGGCGTTTCAAAGCCTTTGTATCACCGGGTCACGCAGGTTTCCGTATGACAAACAGAGTCGTCGTTCTCGGTGCCGGCTACGCTGGCGCTGGTGCCGTGTCGAAGCTCGAAGCCGAACTCGACCCCGACACGGAGCTCGTCTGGGTCTCCGAGACCGACTACCACCTCGTCCTCCACGAATCCCACCGCATCATCCGCGACCCGGGCGTCGAGGACAAGATTACGATTCCCGTCGAAGACATCAAGTCCCGCGGGACGCGGTTCGTCCACGACGCAGCCGTCGACATTGACACCGACGACCGCACCGTCGAACTGGCCGAGGGCGACGCCATCGACTACGACTACCTCCTCGTCGGCATCGGCTCCGAGACCGCGACCTACGGCATCGAGGGGATGGGCGAACACCCCCACACGCTGAAGAGCCTCGACGACGCCCTCGACATCCACGAGGACGTCAAGGCCGCCGCGAAGGAAGCCACTCGCGAGGACCCCGCACAGGTCGTCGTCGGCGGCGCCGGCCTCTCGGGCATCCAGAGCGCGGGCGAACTCGCGGAGTTCCGCGACCGCCACAACGCGCCCGTCGACGTCACGCTCGTGGAGGCGCTGCCCGAAATCTTCCCGCCGGGCGACAGCGAGATTCAGGGCGCGCTCCGCCACCGCCTCGAAGAGCGCGACATCGAGATTCTCACCGACGACCCCATCACCGCGGCGACCGCCGACCACCTCGAGTTCGACGAGCGCGACGACCTCTCCTACGACGTGTTCCTCTGGACCGGCGGCGTCACCGGCCCCAGCGAACTCGCAGCGGTCGACCTCGAAGCCGAGCACAACCGCCTGCAGGCGGGCTCGAACCTCCAGACGGAGGACGAGCGCGTGTTCGCGGTCGGTGACTGCTCGCTAATCGAACAGGGCGACGACGAGGTCGCGCCGCCGACCGCGCAGGCCGCCTGGCAGGCCGCCGACGTCGCCGCCGAGAACATCGCGCGCGCCATCGACGACCGCCCGCTGCGCACGTGGACGTACGACGACCAGGGGACGCTGGTCTCCATCGGCGAGACCGCCATCGCCCACGACGTCGAAGTGAATGGCTTCGCCGCGCCGGTCCGAACGTTCAACGGCACGCCCGCGAAGATGCTGAAGAAGGGCGCGGCCGCGCGCTGGATTGCGAAGATTACGTCGTGGTCGCGCGCGATGAAGGCCTGGGACGCGCTGTAACCGCAGTAACGCCTCCGTTCTCCTCGAATCTGACTACCGCAGCTTCGGAGCCAGTTTTCTCGTAGTCGTCCGCCGAACGTTGAAGGCAGCCGCCGGCGTCAACCTGGGTATGGTCGCCGAGCTAATCTGGTACGGGTTCGCCCTCCTCGCCGTCGTCACGGTCATCGCTGTCGGGTCGTACATCGGGACGATGCGCGCGCTCGACCGCTTCCACGCCGGCAAAGAGAGCGTCTTCCGCTCCGGAGAATCGAGAGACGACTGAGCTACTCAAGACTCATCCCGGCGTGCCACTGGTCGACGCCTGCCTCCGCCTTCTTTTCGTCCATCTTCGCGAGCAGGTGGACCGCCAGACTCGCCGTCTCGGCGGCGTTGGACTCGCCCTCGGTGAGGAACTCGCCGGTCTCGCGGTTCGCGAACACCGAGCAGACGGCGCCCGCGCGCAGGCCGTAGACGTTCGCGAGTGTGAGGATAGCCGACGCCTCCATCTCGACGTTGGCGACGTTCGCGTCCTTGAGTTCCTGGATGAGGTCGTCGCTGCCGGCGGCTTCGAACCCCTCGAAGCCGGGCCGTCCCTGGCCCGCGTAGAAGGAGTCCGAGCTCATCGTGAGGCCGACGTGGTAGTCGTGGCCGAGGCGTTCGGCGGCCGCGACGAGCGCGGACACGACCTCGTTATCCGCGACCGCGGGGTAGTCCTCGCGGACGTACTCGTCACTGGTGCCCTCTTGGCGCACGGCACCGCGCGTGATGACGAGGTCGCCGGGCTCCATCTCCGCCTGGAGCGCGCCACAGGAGCCGACGCGGATGAACGTGTCCACGCCGATGCGCGCGAGCTCCTCGACGGCGATGGCGGCCGACGGCGACCCGATGCCGGTGGAGGTCACCGAGATGGGCGTGCCGTCGTAGCTGCCGGTGGCAGTTCGGTACTCGCGGTGGTGGGCGACCTCCGAAGAGTCGTCCCACAGCGGCGTGATTTTGTCGAGGCGCTCGGGGTTGCCGGGGAGCAACACTGCGTCCGCGACGTCCCCCGGGGAGAGTTCGACGTGATACTGGACCTCGTCGTTCGGGTCCACGCTGTCGCCGGGCATGCCACCGGATTGGCCGGCGACCGGCAAAGTGTCTTCGTGTTTCCGGCAGCGGGAGCGGTCGCCGCTCAGTGCCCGAGCATCTCGGGCGTGATGGTGTCCGGGATGAGTTCGCCGATAGTGTACCGCTCGAACCCGTCGCCGGTGTCACAGAGCACGGGCACGTCGTCGTCGCAGAACTCCGCGAGCGTCTGCCGGCACATCCCACACGGCGTGACGGCGTCCCGGGCTTCGGAGGTGACGACGACCTTCGCGAACTCGCGGTGGCCGTCGCGGACCGCCGAGCCGACGGCGACCTCCTCGGCGTGGAGGCTGTTCGAGAAGTTCGCGTTCTCGACGTTCGTCCCGACGTACACCTCGCCGTCGGCGGTCTCGAGTGCGGCGCCGACCGGGTACTCCGAGTACGGCACGTAGGCTTCCTGTAGGGCGTCGCGAGCAGCAGCGAGAAGTTCGTCGTCGTTCATACCCGTCCTTCGAGCAGCCGCGACAAAAAGCCGCCGCGTTCGGCCTACTCGTCCTCGCCGGACTCGTAGTGCTCGCCGCCCGCAGACGGGATGCGCGTGCGACCGAACAGCGCGAGCACGACGATGACCGTGACGTACGGGATGGTGCGCACGAGCTCCGTTGGCACCTGGAAGACATCACGGGCCTGCAGCGTGAGCTGCGTGGCGTCGAGGCCCGCGAACAGCATCGTCGAACCGAGCGCGCCGACGGGGTGGTAGTTCCCGAAGAGGTACGCCACGATGGCGATGAACCCCTTGCCGTTGACCATCGTCGGGCCGTTGCCCGTGAACTGACCGACGCCGAGCGCGAGCGCGGCGCCGCCGACGCCCGCGAGCACGCCCGACAGCAGAACGGCCGCGTACCGGACGCGGTGGACGTTCACGCCCGCGGTGTCCAGCGCCTTCGGGTTCTCCCCGCTGGCTTCGACCCAGCGCCCGAAGGCGGTGCGGTGGAGCGTGTACCACGACAGCGCGACCGCCAGCAGCATCAGGTAGACGGGCGGGCTGGCGTCGAACAGCGCGCCGAAGAACGGAATGTCGACGGGTGCGACACCGACGACCGGTATCGGGGCCGTGACGGCGTCCGAGAGCACCGGAATCCCCATCTCGGGGAGTGTCGGGAACGTGTCGACGCTGACGGTGTTCTTCGAGCCGTAGATGACCGACGAGAGGAACGGCGCGAGGCCGAGTGCGATGAGCCACACCGCGAGGCCGGCGATAATCTGGTCGGCCCGGAATTCGATGCAGACGATGGCGAACAGCCCCGCAAGAAGCGTGCTCGCGACGACGCCGCCGAGCAGGCCGTACCAGACGCTGCCGGTGACGTCGGTCGCCCAGATGCCGGTGAACGCGGCGATGATGAGCAGCCCTTCGAGGCCGATGTTGATGACGCCGCTCTTCTCCGCGAAGATGCCGCCCAGCGCGGCGAACGCGATGGGGACCGAGAGTCGCAGCGTCGCGGCGAGCGTGGAGTCAGCCGTGAGCACGGCGAACAGGCGGCCGGCGTCCGACTGCGGCGCGAGGAGGCCGGCGGCGACCAGTCCGAGAACGGCCAGCAGGACGACACCGATGACGGCCTGCTGGAGGCGACCGCGACCGGCGAACAGCCAGTCGTAGGTGTACGCCGCGATGCTGCGGTCCGGGCCGCCCGGCAGCCAGTCACTCATCGCTCCCACCCCCGGTGGTGCCGTCGGTGGCAACTGGCTCGCCGGGCTGGCCGAACGAGCCGAACTTCCGGCCCATCATCCGGAAGAACTCCGGCATCGCGACGAACAGGATGATGAGTCCGCGGAGCACGCCGACGAGCGTCGGCGGGACGTTCGAGCCGACCTGCACGACGATGGAGCCGCTCTTGAGCACGCCGAAGAGGAGCGCCGCGAAGCCGACGCCGAGCGGGTTGTTGCCGGCGAGAATGGAGACGGTGATGCCGTCGAAGCCGTAGTCCGGGACGCCAGTCTGGAAGTTCCCGAGCACCATCAACACGTAGACGGCGCCGCCGATGCCGGCGAGCGCGCCCGACAGCGTCATGCTGGAGACGATGGTGCGGTCAGCGTCGACACCGCCGTACTCGGCGGCGTCCGGCTGGAGGCCGCTCGTGCGCAGGTCGTAGCCGAACGGCGTGTGCTGGAGGAGATACCAGATGCCGACGAGCACGGCGACGGCGAACGCGAGCGCGAGCACGGAGACGTCGTCCCGCGGCCGGAAGAGGAACGACGGGAACAGCGCGACATCCGGGAGGTTCACCGTCTGATTCGCGAAGCTCTCGGGGTCCTTGAAGTAGCTCTCGCGGGAGACGAGGAACAGGGCGATGGAGGTCGCGACGAAGTTCAGCATGATAGTGGTGATGACCTCGTTGGCGTCCGCGTACGCCTTCAGCGCGCCCGGAACTGCGGCGTACGCGCCGCCCGCGATGCCGCCGAGCAGAAGGCCCAGCGGGAGCAGGACGACGGTCGCGAGCACGCCGAGGCCGGCCAGCGGCGGCGCGAGGAACGTGAGCACGACGCCTGTAGTGAGCGCGCCGACGACGAGCTGCCCCTGAACACCGATGTTGAAGATGTCCGCACGGAACGCCACCGCGACCGCGACGCCCGTGAACATCAGAATCGTGGTCTCGGCGACGGTGGTGGCGAACTGGCTGTTGAGCGGGTTGTTCAGGATGTCCCCGAGCGCGCCGAGGAACAGCAGGTCGTACACCGCGAACGGGTCATAACAGAACCCCATCGCGAACACCGAGCTGCCGCCGACGAACTGGGTGACGAACTTCCCGGGGACGGCGATGGTGTAGGCGGCGCTCGCACAGTTTGTCATCCGGCCCGCGCCGAGGATGATGAGCGCACCGATGAACACCGACAGCAGGAGCGCGGACGCGCTAATGAGGAAGCGCTCGAACGCGGACGCGCGGACGAGCCGCCCGAGCAGGTCGTGCGCGCGCTCGGAGGGACTCACTGCGCCACCCCCCGAGCGTCGCGTTCGCTACGTGGCTCGTACCCCTCGGGGTACTCGCCGGCCATCAGGAGGCCGAGCTCTTCCTCGGTGATTTCGTCGGGGTCGACGACCGCCATCACGTCGCCGTCGTGCATCACGGCGAGGCGGTCCGAGAGCCCCGTCACTTCGTCGAGTTTCGAGGAGACCAGGAAGACGCCGCGGCCCTCGTCGCGGAGTTCGAGCAGGCGGTCGTGGATGAACTCCTGGGAGCCGATGTCGACGCCGCGCGTCGGATGCGTGGCGACGACGAGGCGAGGGTCGCGCTCGAACTCGCGGCCGACGATGAACTTCTGCTGGTTGCCGCCGGAGAGCGCGACGGCTTCCGTGTCCGCGTCCGGCGGCCGCACGTCGTACTCCTCGACGACGCTCTCGGCGTGCGCCCGGGAGGCGTCCCAGTCGATGGTGCGACCGGACGCGAACGGCGCGCTGTGCTGGCTGCCGAGGATGCCGTTCTCCACGAGGTCGAAGTCCATCACGAGCCCGCGCTCCTGACGGTCCTCGGGGATGTACGCCATCCCGCTGTCGATGCGGTCGCGACGTGAGACGTCGGTGACGTCACGGCCGTCGAACTCGACGGTGCCGGCTTCGGGGTCGCGCAGGCCCGTGACTGCTTCCACGAGTTCGGCCTGTCCGTTGCCGTCGACGCCGGCGACGCCGAACACTTCGCCCTCGTTGACCTCGAACGAGACGTCCGTGACGGCGGGGACGTCGCGGTCGTCGAGCACGGAGAGTTCAGCCACGTCGAGGACGGTGTCGCCGACGTCCGGCGGCGTCGATTCGACGTCGAGGACGACTTCGCGGCCGACCATCAGCTCCGCGAGTTCCTCGCGGGTGGTCTCGTCGGCGTCGACGGTGCCGACGTTCTTCCCGTCCCGGAGGACGGTAACGTCGTCGGCGGCGTGCATCGCCTCGCCGAGTTTGTGCGTGATGAAGATGACCGTCTTCCCCTGGTCGGTGAGTTCGTCGAGGACGTCGAAGAGGTCTTCGACCTCCTGGGGCGTGAGTACGGCGGTCGGCTCGTCGAGGATGAGCACGTCCGCGCCGCGGTACAGCGCTTTCAGAATCTCGACGCGCTGCTGGACGCCGACGCTGACGTCGGCGACGGTCTGGTCGGGGTCGACGTCGAACCCGTAGCGTTCGCTGAGCTCGACGACGTCGCGGCGCGCCGCCTCGCGGTCGACCGCGAGGCCGCCCCACTTCCGGGGCTCGTTGCCGAGCGCGATGTTCTCCGCGACGGTCATCGTGTCCACGAGCATGAAGTGCTGGTGAATCATCCCGATGCCGGCGTCGATGGCGTCCCGCGGGGAGTCGAAGTCGCGCTCCTCGCCGTCGACGACGATGCGGCCCGAGTCCGGCTGGTAGAGGCCGTAGAGGACGTTCATCAGGGTTGTCTTTCCGGCGCCGTTCTCGCCGAGCAGCGCGTGCACGGAGCCGCGCTCGACGGGTAAGTCGACGTTGTCGTTCGCGACGACGCCCGGGAATCGTTTCGTGATGTCTTCGAGTCGGACAGCCGTATCCGTTTGCGTCAGTGCGTGCAGAATGTGGTTGTGAGTGCGCTAGCCGCCGTTAGGCGTCGGAGGGGTCCTGCGGGACGGAGATGTCGCCGTCGATGATGCCCTGGCGGGCGTCGCTGACCGCGGTCTTGACGTCCTCGGGAATCTCGGAGCCGAGCTGCTGGCCGTAGACGCAGGCGACGCCGTCGTCGTCGAGGCCGAGGGTGGTGGACTGCCCGCCCTGGAAGTTGTCGTTGCCCGTCGCTTCGACGGCGTTGTAGACGGCGGTGTCGACGCGCTTGACCATGCTCGCGAGGATGACGTCCGCGTAGCTGTCCTTGGTGACCGACTGGTCGCGGTCGACGCCGATGGCGAACCGCTCCTGGTCCTGTGCGGCCTGGAAGACGCCGGTCCCCGTGTTCCCTGCGGCGTGGAAGACGATGTCGCTGCCGGAGTTGTACATCGAAAGTGCGGCTTCCTGGCCGGCGGTGGTGTCGTTGAAGCTCCCGACGTACGACGTCTGGACGTCGATGTCGTCGTTGGTCGCCTTCACGCCCGCGGTGAAGCCGGCTTCGAACTTCTGGATGAGGTCGCTCTCGACGCCGCCGACGAAGCCGACGTTCGTGGAGTCCGACTGCGTGGCGCCGCCGCCCGCGCTGAAGCTCATCGACGTGAGGTGTGCGGCGAGTACACCGACGAGGTACGAGCCCTCGTGCTCGCGGAAGACGTAGCTGCCGACGTTCGGCTCGTCGACGACGCTGTCGACGATTTGGAAGTCCTGCTCGGGGTAGTTCGCGGCCGTCTCCGAAAGCGAGTCGGCCTGGAGGAACCCGATGCAGGAGACGAGGTCGTAGTCGGGGTCCGTCGAGCTGGCGTACTGCTGCTGGTAGTCGCTGAACTGCGCGACTTCGTCCGGCTGGGATTCGCTGTACTCGACGTCGAAGTCCTCGGCAGCCTGCTGGATGCCGGTCTGGGCCTGGTCGTTGAACGACCCGTCGCCGAGGCCGCCTGTCGCGTACACCATCCCGACGTTGGTGACGTCCGACTCCGCGGTCGTCGTCCCCTCGGAGTCCTCAGTCGTGCCGTCGGACTCCTCGGTGGTCTCGGTCTCCGTCTCGTCGCCGCCAGAAGGACCGCCCGTACAGCCCGCCAGTCCCGCGAGGCCGACTGCGCCGACGCCCGCTGTCGCCTTGATGAACTCCCGCCTGTCGAAGTTGGACATACTTGCGTGTAACGAGACATTCGTACGGTGATAAAGGCGTCGTTTGTGGGGACAAGCGGCAAAACGTGGGTTCGTTGTCAGGCTTCGTCGACGGCGCCCTCGACGACCGCGGCGACCGACTCAACGAGCTCGTCGACGTCGTCGCTCTCGGCGTACACGCGAACGTAGGGCTCGGTCCCACTCGGGCGTACGAGCGTCCACGACGCGTCCGGGAACTCCAGACGGACGCCGTATTCGGTGTCGACGTCGGCGTCCGGGAACTCGATCGGCAGGTCCTCGGCGAGCTGGGCCATCACCGCGTCCTTAGCGACGTCCGGGCACTCGACGCTGACTTTCCGGTACGGGCGCTCGGTCACGGGCTCGCGGCGGCCCGCGAGGACGGCGGCGACGTCGTCTTCGCCGCGGAGCCGTGGAAACACGTCCACACCGCCTTCGGCGGCTGGATAGACGGCGTCGCGTCGGCGGCTGTGCTCAGCCGGCTGGTCGCGGACGCCGACGGCCTCGCGGC
>CAXREU010000011.1:0-7545 GCA_964229715.1 Halobacterium sp. | reverse complement strand
GACCGTCGCGTCGTAACCGTCCAGGGCGGCGTATCGCTGTTCGACTGCGTCTCCGACTGCGGCGGCATCGACGGAGCCGTCGGCGGACAGCCCGCCGATACAGCCCGCAGTCAGGGAGACGACGACGAGGGCGGTCGCTGCCGCCACTCGCATTCGTGTAGCTTGCATAACTCTCCGCGGACCACTACTACAGGCCCCGACAAAACACGCGGGTGGCGTTCGCAAGCCCAGAGAATCCGGCTCTCGAGCGGGACGCGTCGCTATCGGGGCGGAGCGTCGAAAAAACGGGTGGTCGTGGCGTTACGCCGAGAACTGAATCTCGTCGAGCGTCTCGATGCCGCCGCCCTCCTGGAAGCCGAAGTACTCGTAGGTCGCGGCCGTCAGGTCGCCGTTCTCGTCGAAGTCGACGGCGCTGGACGCGCCCGAGTACTGGATTTCGGTCCCTTCGGCGGCCATTTCGAGCCCCTCCGCGAGGGTGCTCGGCGTGACTTCCTCGCCGCCGGGGTTCGCGACGTTCCGCATTTCCTGAGCGATGGCGGCGCCGTTGTTCTCGCCGGCGGCCGCGTTCGCGAGCAGGCAGACCGCGGTGGCGTCGAACGCCTGCGACGTGAACACGCCGGGCTCTTCGCCGTACTCGGCCTGGTACTGCTCGTCGAAGTACTCCCGGCCCGGCCCGGCCGCCAGCGGCGCAGTGCCGGTGACGTTGTTCAGCGGGTTGCCGACGTCCGCGGGGAGACTCGACGACCGCATCCCGTCCGTGACGAGAATCGGGACGTCCGTGTCGAAGTCCGAGTAGAAGTCGCTGAACAGCTGGATGCCGCTCTCGGGGTAGCCGATGACGACGACGACGTCCGGGTTGTCGTTGAGCGCCTGCGAGATGCGAGACGTGTACGACGACTGCCCCTTCTGGAAGGAGACTTCCTGGGAGACCTGCCCGTCGCGGTCCTGGAACGCCGTGTTGAAGCTATCGGCGAGCAGCTGGCCGTAGGAGTTGTTCACGTACATCGTCGCCGCGGTCGACGCCTGGTGCTGTTCGACAGCGACTTGCGCGAGCACCTGGCCCTGCAGCGCGTCCGTCGGCGGGGTCCGCCAGATGAGGCCGTTGTCCTCGAGGTCGGTGATGGCCGGGGACGTGCTCGCCGGGGAGCAGCCGACCATCCCGGAGGGGATGAAGACGTTCTCCGCGACGGAGATGGTGACTTCCGAGGACGCTGCGCCGGTGACCGCAGGGTAGCCGCCGTTGCGCAGGGTCTGCGCCGCGGACTGTGCGGCGTTGGGGTCCGTCTGGGTGTCCTGCACGGAGAAGTCCAACTCGAAGTCCGTCTCACCCTCTAGCCGCGTCTGCGGGAGGACGGCGCCGGCGCGGATGGGGGCGCCGAGGTCGGCGAGGTCGCCAGTCGTCGGCAGGAGAACGCCCTGCATGAGCGTCCGCGCACTGCTGCCGCCGCCGCGAGTGGGGGTCCTGGCGCCGCCGCGTCCGGTCGTCGTCCCGTCACCACCGTCGCCGTCGCCGCCGGTACAGCCGGCGAGCCCGGCGATACCTGCAGCGCCGAGACCGCGGATGACGTCGCGCCTATTGACTCTTGATGGCATACCACGCATTAACAGACAGCTGGTATAAATGAATTCCGGATATGGCACCTTTCACCACGCATTCGGCGGAATCACTCCCGTTCGAGATACGATTTCCGCGTTGACCTATGCCGGAGTTGAGACGTCTCTCTTCGGGGTGGTCAGCATCCTTTTGGTCGCACCCCGCGACTGCCCGGTATGGAACCGACGAAGTTTCTGTTCGTCTCCGCGGACGCCGCGCTCATTGGGGACGTAGCGTGGCAGGTCCACGAGGAGGGCCACGACGTCAAGTACTACATCGAGGCCGACAGCGACCAAGAGATTGCGGACGGCTTCGTCCCGAAGACCGACGACTGGGAGGCGGAAGTCGACTGGGCGGACGTCATCATCTTCGACGATATCTGGGTCGGCTCGGACGTAGGGACAGGTGCTATCGCCGAGGAACTACGTGCAGAAGGCCACGCCGTCGTCGGCGGCACACCCAACACCGACCGGCTGGAGGAGGACCGCGGCTACGCGATGGAGGTCTTAGAGGAGAACGGCGTGAACACCATCGAACACGAGGAGTTCACGGACTTCCAGGCGGGCATCCAGCACGTCCGCGAGAACCCCGGGCCGTACGTCGTCAAACCCCTCGGCGAAGTCCAGAACGTCAAACGCCTCTTATACGTCGGCAACGACGACGACGGCAGCGACGTCGTCGACGTCCTGCGCGCGTACGAGAAGGCGTGGGGCCACCGCATGAAGGGGTTCCAGCTCCAGCGCAAAGTCGAGGGCGTCGAGGTCGCGGTCTGTGGCTTCTTCAACGGGAACGAGTTCGTGGAGCCGGTGAACTTCAACTTCGAGCACAAGCGCCTGTTCCCCGGCAACATCGGCCCGTCGACGGGCGAGATGGGGACGAGCATGTTCTGGTCGCGGCGCAACGACCTCTTCGAGCGCACGCTCGGCCGCATGGAGGGGTGGCTCGCCGACGAGGGCTACGTCGGCAGCATCGACCTCAACTGCATTGTCAACGACACCGGCATCTACCCGTTGGAGTTCACGCCGCGGTTCGGCTACCCCACCATCACCCTCCAGGAGGAAGCCATCGAGTCCTCGACTGGGGAGTTCTTCGCGGCGCTCGCGAACGGCCGCGACCCCGAGTTCGACGTCCACGACGGCTACCAAATCGGCGTGCGCGTGGTGTTGCCGCCGTTCCCGTTCGACGACGAAGCGACGTACGACGAGAACTCCCGCAACGCCGCCATCGTGTTCGCCTCCGACGAGGACGGCGGGACGACGACGCCGCCCGCGGGCGTGCACATCGAGGACGCCAAGCGCGTGGACGGCCAGTGGCGCGTCGCCGGCGAGTCCGGGATGCCCCTGGTCGTGACTGGGAAGGGCGAGACGATGCAGGAAGCCCAGGCACAGGCCTACGAGCGCGTGGCGGACGTGCTCATTCCGAACCTCTACTACCGCGACGACATCGGCGACCGCTGGGTGGCGGGGGACGGCGACCGCCTGCAGGCGTGGGATTACCTCGGGCCGGCCGGCGAGTAACTGGTTACTGTGCTTTGACGGGCGCGGTGCCGTTCCCAGAACTGTCCCGTTTCTCTCGGTTACTGTCACCCGCTCCGCGACTACAAACAACTAAGTTGGCGTCTCGGGACGGGTCGCGTATGGGCAGTTTGCGACGACACCTGCCGGTCGCCGTCGTCGCGGGGCTTGCAGTCGGCTTACTCGCCGTCTCCGCGGCCCACCACGCCACGGAAATCGAGCACATCAACCACGTCGGCGGGCCGGTGTCCGCGTTCCTCGTCGACGGCATCCCCGCGACCGTGCTCCTCCTCGCCAGCTACTGGCTGCACACGTCCGATCTCGAAGCCGACAACCGCTGGCTCGTCGCGACCTGGTCGGCGGTTGGGGGCGCGCTGTTCGCGGCTATCACGGTGCTCACCATTGCTGTCCGCGAGTTCGAGGGGCGCAACGTCGCCGAACCCGTCTTCCCGATGCTCGTCTCCGCAGGCGTCGGCGCAGTCGCGGGCTTCGTCGCGGGCACCTTTTACGTTCGCGCGCGCCGGGACGCCGAGCGCGCCTCTCGCGCCAGCGACGCGTTCGCGTTCGTCAACGACGTGCTCCGCCACGACATTCGCAACAGCCTCGGCATCGTCCGCGGCCAGGCCGAGCTGCTCGCCGCCACGACCGACGACGAAACCGTCGAATCCCGCGCGGAGACGATTCACGAACAGACCGACGAGGCGCTCGACCGCATCGAGAACGCCAGCACCATCGCGAACACGCTCACCGACGAGGCCATCCTCGAACCCGTCGACATCGTCGCTCCCGCCGAAACCGCGGCCGACCGCGTCGCCGACGCCTACGGCATGCCCGTCAGCACCGACTTCCCCGAAGCGGCGCTCGTGCGCGCGAACGACGCCCTCCAGTCGGTCGTGGACAACCTCGTGGAGAACGCCGCCGAGCACAACGACGCCGACGACCCCTGGGTCGAAGTCGCGGTCGAACTCAGGGACGACACGGTGCAACTCGAAGTCCGCGACAACGGCCCCGGCGTCGACCCCGACGTCCTCGCCGACGCCGACGGCGGCCTCGACCTCGTGCGGACGCTCGTC
Source organism: Halobacterium sp. (assembly GCA_964229715.1). Lineage (GTDB taxonomy): Archaea > Halobacteriota > Halobacteria > Halobacteriales > Halobacteriaceae > Halobacterium. The sequence continues at coordinate 3,364 of CAXREU010000011.1, read as the reverse complement.
GACCACTACGACGGCGACATCGACATCGCCAACAACGAACCCCGCGGGACCGTATTCACCGTCGACCTGCCACGCGCGAACGCGGCGTAACTGTCGCCCTCGGTCGCTCCGCGCTTCGGCGAGTACGCTTAACTGCCTGATGAGTGCAGTGCCGACACATGCTCGACTCGGACACGCCGGACAGCCGCCGCCGACGGCTCGCTGGCTACGCCGTCGCCGCTCTCGGGGTGGCGCTGCTCGCGGTGCCGCTGTACGACATCTGGGAGGACACCACTGAACTCGGATGGGGCCTCCTCCCCACCCTCGTCGAGAACGCGACGCTGTTCGCGCTCGTGGGTCTCCTCGTTGCGGGCGGCGTCTGGCTCGCGCGCTCGAACTGGGACGACGACCACGTCACCACAGTTGCATCCACGACCTTCGCCGGCTTCGCTGCGACGACCGTGCTGTTCGCGTGGATTGTCGCCGTTCAACTGTGGACGATGCACGAGCCGAAGCCGTACATCATCGCGCTCGACACGGTCGTCGGCGGCGCGCTCGGGTCGTTCGGCATCGGCGTCTACCGCGCGCGCTCGGACAGCCGCCGCCGCGACCTTCAGGTCGAACGGAACCGCCTCGCCGGCCTCTTCGAGAACACCAGTGACGCCGTCGCCACTATCGAACTCACCGACGGCTCGCCCGCGCTCTCGTCGACAAACGAGCGCTTCCTAGAGACGTTCGCCGACCCCGACGCCGCCATCGCGGACGCCGCCCGCCTCGCGGACACCTCGCTGTCGTCGCTGCTTGACGGCGACCACGGCGGCGAGACGACGACCCGAGAGGTCGCGTACAGCGACGCGGACGGCGTCCACGAACTCGCTGCCGCCGACCGCGACGCCCGCGAGTTCATCGTCCAGTTCGTCCCCCACGACACCGACCGCGGGCGCACGTACGTCTACGTCGTCGCGACCGACGTCACCGAACAGCAACAGCTCGCGCGCGAGCGGGAAGCCAACGAGCGCCTCGGCCTCCTCCACGAGTACGCGTCGAAGCTCGTGAACGCCCAGAACCGGGACCGCGCCGCCGCGCTCGCCCGGGAAGCAATCGAGGAGCTGTACGCGCCCGCGGCGGTCCGGGTCGTGCTCGACGGCGAAGTCGTCGTCGGCTCGGACGACGCCGACACCGCGTTCAACACGGTCGCCGACGTCGGCGACCGCGGTCGCATCGAACTCGCTGCGCACCTCGCGACCCGCGAGCTGAACGCGGTCAACGTGCTCGCGACGCACCTCGACGACGTGCTCGGGCGCCTCGACTACGAGCGCGAACTCGCGTCCGAGCGCGAGGAACTGGACTTCATCAACCGCACGCTCCGCCACAACCTCCTCAACGACGTGCAGGTCGTGCGGGCGCGACTCCAGACGCTCGACGGCGCCGACGACCTCGCGGACCACCGCGACGTCCTCCTCGACCACCTCGACCGCATGGCGGAGTTCGTCCAGACGATGCGCACGTACACCGAGTCCCTCGTCGAGGACGGCGAACACGTCCTCGAACCCGTCGACCTCCGGCCCGCGCTCGCGGACGTCGTCGACGGCACGCGCAACGCCTACGAGGACGCCGAGGTCTCGCTCGGGGACGTCCCGGAGGTCGCCGTGAGCGCCGACGAACTGCTCGAACCGGTGCTGGAGAACGTCCTCGCGAACGCCGTCGAACACAACGACAAGGAGACGCCGCGCGTCCACGCCGACGCCGAACGCCACGGCGACTGGGTGACCGTGCGCGTCGCGGACAACGGCCCCGGCGTCCCCGACGACCGCAAGGACGCGGTGTTCGAGCGCGGCGAACTCGGCGAGCACAGCTCCGGCAGCGGCTTCGGGCTGTTCCTCGTGCGCAAAACCGTCGAGTCCTACGGCGGCGGCGTCGAACTCCGGGACAACGAGCCCACGGGCACCGTCGTCCGCATCACGCTCCCCGTGGCGTGACGTTACCGGTCGGCGTCCTCGACGACCTGCAGGAGTTCGGCCATCCCCCCGTCGTCGGCGCCGTCGAGTTGCGCCGACGTCTGCTCGCGCACCCGGTCCAGCTCCGCCTGCAGCCGCTGGAAGCGCTCGTCGTCGGCCAGCTCCGACTCGTCGTGGTGCGCCTCCAGCTCCGCGACCTTCGAGCTGAGCGCGTACAGCGCCCGCAGTTCCCGCGTGTAGGTCGCGCGCTCCAGCAGCTCCCGGGTGGCGTCGACGACCTCCTCGCGGTCCACCGGCTTCTCCAGGTACATGTCGTAGTCCAACTCGACGACGTCGAGGTCCGGCTCCAGCGCCGTCAGCATCGCGACGCGGGCGCTCCCGTCGCGCTCGCGGATCTCCCGGAGGGTCTCGTCGCCGGAGCGCTTCGGCATCCGCCGGTCGAGCAACACGGCGTCGACGTGGGGACCGTACTTCGCGAGGGCTTCCTCGCCGTCGGTCGCGACGATGGCGTTCCAGCGCTGGTCTATCCAGTCGCCGACCGCCTCCGCGAACTCCGTCACGTCGTCGCCGACGAGGACCGTGCGGTCGCCGTCGAGCGCGTCGCTGCCCTCCGCAGCCCCGCTCCCGTCGGTCTGACCGGGCGGCCCCGAAGCCGCGGAACTGTCGGCCGTCATACTCGTCTAGTCGGCTGGCCCCCGTAAAACTGGATTGGCCGTTCGGTTACACGAGCCGTGTCACGCCGCGAGGCCGAACTCCTCGCGGAGCAGCCCCGCCGCGTCCCGGACGCCGGCCGCCGACGCGAGGTAGCTCGCGCCCACGCCGGACTTCACGGCGTTCGCCGCGGCGCCCCGCAGCACCGTCGGGCCGACCTGCGCGACCGTGCCGTCGCCGACGCTCACCAGCCAGCCCGGCGAGTCGAACGTGTACCGCTCCAGCCGCGGCCGGACGCCGTCGTCGCGCTCGCGCAGGTCCGCGACCAGCGTCTCGACGTTCCGCGCCGCGACCTTCGCCTCGCGGACGGCCGCCTGCGCGGACGCCGGCACCGCCGTCCCCTCGGCGTCGACGACCCGCGCGGCGTCCCCGAGGACGAGCGTGTGGTCGCCCGCGGCGAAGTCCGCGCGGACGTCCACGCGCTCGCCGCCGAGCGCGTCCGGGCCGCGGATGCCGCCCGTCCACACGAACGCGTCGTACGCCACGTCGCCGTCGTCGGTCTCGATTACCTCGTCTGTCGCCCGCGAGACGGTGACGCCGGTGCGCACGTCCACGCCCTCGCGGTCGAGCTCGTCGCGGACCGCGTCCCGGAACCGCTCGGGGAACGACGGCGCGACCGTCTCGCGCTGTTCGAGCAACACCACGTCGACGGCGGCGTCCGCCTCGCGCGCGAACGCCGCGAGTTCGCCCGCCGTCTGCACGCCGGAGAGCCCGGC
>CAXREU010000010.1:0-16770 GCA_964229715.1 Halobacterium sp. | reverse complement strand
GGCCCGCCACGTCGTCGGCCACGTCGTCCACCGTGACAATACCGCCGACGCTTCCCGCTGTCAACAACGCACGACCCTGCTCGTACGAGCGACAGCCGTTCAAGAAGAACGCGCTCACGCCCGTCTTCGCGAGGGTCCGCGTGTCCAGAGTCCCGTCCGGACACACCATTCCGTCGTCGGTGACGTGCCCGACGAAGTGCAGGAAGTCCGTCTCCTCGTACAGTGCCTCCCGCAACTCTGCCGTGGTCAACGAGTGCGATACTCGCACGTCCGTCGTTGCGGTCTGGTGGGTGTCGTACGCGGGTTCGTCGCTGGCGTCCAACCGCGCGTCGTTGTACACCACGTGTACGTCCAGCGCGTCGTCCCCCTGCGGCCACTCGAATCCACGCCGGAACGACCCCACCGTCGGGTTCGCCGCGCTCGGTGAAAAGTCGCCAGTGACCCACGAGTGGCCCGGGGTATCGACGTCCGCCGGCACGACACCCGAGAGCGACGACGATGACGTGCCGGCAGCCGAACGAGCGAGCGCACTGTCCCCCTGTTGAAGCGCGTTCGGGGAGGGCGTCAAGTCGACCTGCCCGGACTGCTGTGCCGGACTCCGAACCAGCGCCAGCTCGTCCACGAGGTACGGGAGTGCCGGCGCGTACGTCGGGTCCGCCGCCACGTCCGCCGTGTAATGCCACCCCAGAATTCCGTCCGTCGCCGACCGCGGAATCTCGAAGTACTCCGCCGTCCGTTCGGCCAGTGGCAACTCGAACAACCGCTCGTAGTCTAACTCCACCCGCTCCTCTAGTTTGTCGACGGCGGTCGTTCGGAACGGGTAGACCCCCGCGACTCGGACGGCGCAGTCCAGCGTGAACACGTGCTCCAACACCGACCGCACGCTCCCCGGCAAATCGTCCTCACCCAAATCGAAGCTCCGACCACCCGCAATCAATCGGGGCCGCGACCCCGGTTCGACGCTCGCACCGAGGTAGTACGCCAGCGGCGCCACCGTGTAGATAGCGCCGTACTCCGGCGGCACCTCGATTCGGACTCCGGTCTCTGGCGGCGCGACTTCCTCGGGAATGTCGAGTTCCGCTCCATGCTTTATCGCCGGTGGATGCCCGCGCAGCGTCGGCCACGACCTATCCGGCGAAACGGTCTTCAACGCCGAACCGAACGTCGACACTGCACGCATCACATCCCTCGGGTCGTTCGTCGTCGTCACCGGCGCTACCGGCGTCTCGTGGTGCGAGCGAATCCCCACGACGACGCGACTCGGAGAGCCGAAATCCAAGTAGACGTGGTCGTCGACGAACTCCGCAGTCGGCTCGGCATCCTCGACGCGCACGTACAGTTTCGCCGCGGGCGGCGAGCAGTCGATTTCGTACGTCCCGCGGTCCAGACGTGGCGCGTCCTCGCGCGTGGCGCGGTACACGACTTCGCCGCCCTGCCAGAACACGGACGGAATGGACACCGGCAAGTGAAGCTCGCCTGCGTCGATTTCGACCGCGGTGTCGACCGGCATCGTGAACCCGTCCGTGCTCGCAGGTTCCAGATTCGGGTCGCGGTCGGTGCGCAGCGCTACCGCTTCACCCTCTGACGTATCACGAATGTGAATCCCGTACTCGTCGACGAGTGCGTCGACGCGAATCGTCACACCCGTCGACCCCGGGCCGCGTCGGGCCCCCGATTCATGGTGGTATTGAGGCGCCACCGCGTCAAAGGATTCTGGGGCGCCGTCCACGGGGTTTTTGCGTTCCGGTGGCGTCCGCGTACACATGGACGAGGGGGTTCCGGACGCCGACGAGGTGCTGGCCAGCGCCGGCTTCGACGCCGACGAGAGCGTGCTGACGCGGCGGCAGGCGGAGGTGCTGGCACTGCGCGAGCGCGGCGCTTCGCAGGCCGCCATCGCCGACCAGCTCGGGACGTCCCGCGCGAACATCTCAAAGGTGGAGGCGAGCGCGCGCGAGAACGTCGCGAAATCCCGAGAGACGGTGGCGTTCGCGGAAGCGCTACAGGCGCCGGTGCGTGTAGAAATCGAGGCGGGGACGGACCTCTACGACGTGCCGGACATGGTGTACGCGGCCTGCGACGAGGCGAACGTGAAGGTGTCGCTGTCCGCGCCCGAGGTGATGAAGCGCGTCAGCGACGCCGCCGGGTCGGCCGTCCGGGGCCGCGGCGTGCACGCGCCGCTGCTGGTGTCGGTGACCAGCGACGGCGACATTCAGGTCCGCGAGGGCGACGGCGAGTAGCTCAGAACCGGTCGTCATCGCGGAGTTCGGCGACGACCTCGCGGACGCGCTGGGCGTCGTCGGTCGGCACGACGAGCACGCGGTCGTCGAACGCCGCGACGATGAGGTCGTCCGCGCCGACGACGGAGACGTGTTTGTCGTCGCTCGCGAGGACGTTCCCCGACGCGTCGATGGCGAGTGTGTTGCCCAGCGTCGCGTTCTTCTCGTCGGCGAGACGCAGTAGCGCGTCCCACGCGCCGACGTCGTCCCACGCGAAGTCCGCCGGGACGACGCGCACGTCGCTGGCGCGTTCGAGAACCGCGTAGTCCACGCTCACTGAGTCGACTGCATAGAACGCCCGCTCAACGTCGCCCCCGGTTTCGAGTGCGTCCACGACTGCGTCGAGTGGGCCGCCGCGGGCGACGTCGAGGAAGGCGTCTGGCGTCCACGCGAACATCCCCGCGTTCCAGTAGCAGCCGTCGTCGAGGAGTTCCTGAGCCGTTTCCTCGTCGGGTTTCTCGCGGAACTGGTCGACCGCGTAGTGGTCGCCGTGGTGGGTCCCGGGCTGAATGTAGCCGTAGCCGGTAGCGGGGCGGTCCGGCTCGATGCCGAGCGTCACGAGCGCGTCGGTGCGTGCAGCTACGTCGACGGCGGTTTCCGCTGTAGCACGAAAGCCGTCGCCGACGACGTGGTCGCTGGGCAGACAGAGCAGCACGGTGTCGGCGGCGCCGTCCGCGGCCGCCTCCGCGGCGGCCGCGCGGACCTCGCTTGCGGCGTAGGCGAGCGCCGGGCCGGTGTCGCGGCCGGCGGGTTCGACGAGGACAGTGGCTTCGGGAACGACGTCGCGGACGCGGTCGGCGTACGACTCGCGCGTGACGACGAACAGCTCGTCGGCGAAGCCGGCGCGGTCGGCGGTCCGACGGAGAAGGCTGCGGTCGTCGTCCCCGAGTGCGAGAAACTGCTTGGGGCGGTGGCTGCGGCTCGCGGGATAGAGCCGCGTGCCGGTGCCGCCAGCGAGCAGGACGGCGGCCGTGGTCACCACGCGAGACCACCGCGATTCGGGGGCAGCGTCTCGTCGCAGACCTCGGGCGAACAGTGCATCGAATCGAGGTTGTCGGGCTCGCGTTATAGACCTGTTCGCGTGGCGGGATTGCGGCGACCGCGAGGCTTACCGGGCGCGACCGCATCGGAGCGGTCGTGTTCGACGCGGGATTCGCGGCGTTCGTGCTCGCTGCGGGTGCGCTCGTGCTCGCGCCGGGGCCCGACACCGTGCTGGTGCTCTCGGCGGGCGCGACCGGCGGCCAGCGAACGGGCGCGCTCGCCGCACTCGGCGTCAGCGCGGGCGTGCTCGTCCACACCGCCCTCGTGACCGTCGGTGTGGCGGCGCTGCTCGCCACATCACCGGTGGCGTTCGCCGCGCTGAAGCTCTGTGGGGGTGCGTACCTCTGCTGGCTCGGCATCCGGACGCTCGGCGGCGGCGGCAGCCTCGGCAGCGGGAGTGACGTCTCGCGGCCGTTCGTCGCGGGCGTGACGACGAACGTCCTCAACCCGAAAGTCGCGGTGTTCTTCCTCGCGTTCCTCCCGCAGTTCGTTGACGGCGGCGCGACCACCAGCGTGCCCGTGCTCGGTGGGACGTACGCAGTGCTCACGGCAGCGTATCTCGGTGTCGTCGGCGCGACGGCCGGCCGGGCGCGCAGCCTGTTCGAGGAGCGCGCCGCGCTGCTCCGCGTGGTGTCGGGCGTCGCACTCCTCGTGCTCGGTTTTGGGGTGCTCGTCGAGGCAGTCCCAGGCTCCACTTTCACCGCGGTTACGACAATTTAAATACGGTAGCGCACCAACACCGATACGTCTCCCACCGAAAACACGCGGAGACGAATACGACCATGAGCGACCTTTCAGACACCGCTGCGGAGATTCACGACGAGTTCTCCGAGCACGTCGACGCCACCGTCGACGACGTAGAAGCACGGCTACAGAAACTGGTTTCCGAGTACAAAGTCCCGCTCGACGAGGCGCGGCGCTCCGTCGAAAACCACTACCTCGACGAGGCTGGCCTCGACCGCGACGACCTCGCGGGCGGCGGCGGCAACGAGACCGTTCAGGTAGAGGACGTCGACGAGCCCGAGCAGTGGGTCGACCTCACCGCGAAGGTCGTCGAACTCTGGGAGCCCCGCTCGGACTCGGTCGGGCAGGTCGGCCTGCTCGGCGACCCGACGGGCACAATCAAGTTCACCAAGTGGGCCAAATCCGACCTCCAGGACCTCCAGGAGGGGAAGACCTACCGCCTCGGGAACGTCGTCACCGACGAATACCAGGGCCGGTACTCCGTGAAGCTCAACCGCACGACCTCCATTCAGGAGGTCGACGAGGAGTTCGACGTCGGCGACAACGAAGACGTTGTCGAGGGCGCGCTGGTGGACATCCAGTCCGGGAGCGGGCTCATCAAGCGCTGCCCCGAGGAGGACTGCACGCGCGTCCTCCAGAACGGCCGCTGCAACGAGCACGGCGAAGTGGAGGGCGAGTTCGACCTCCGCATCAAGGGCGTACTCGACGACGGCCGCGACGTCCACGAGGTCATCTTCGACGAGGAAGCGACCGAGGCGCTGACCGGCATCGGCCTCGAAGAAGCCAAGCAGATGGCCAAGGACGCCCTCGACACCACCGTCGTCGCCGACGAGATGCGCGAGACGGTGCTTGGGCGCTACTACCGCGTGACCGGCCCGACGTTCGGCCGGTACGTGCTCGCCAACGACACCGAGCAGCTGGGCGAGCCCGCGGACCCGGAAGCCGTCCTCATCGAAGCGAGGTCGATATAACATGAGTAACGCACCCACCCGCGAGGTCGCACGCCGCGCCTTCGCCGCCGAGTTCAACGACGCCGAGTTCACGTTCAAGGAGTCCGACGACGAGCGCGCGCCGCTGTACGCGCTGTTGCCGACCGGGGAGCGCGCGAACCGCGTGTTCGTCGTCGGCACGCTCACCGAGACCGAGGACATCGGCGAAGATTCGGAGTACTGGCGGGGCCGCGTCGTCGACCCGACCGGGACGTTCTTCGTGTACGCGGGCCAGTACCAGCCGGAAGCGGCGTCCGCGCTCCGCGATGCCGACACGCCGCAGTACGTCGCCGTGGTCGGGAAGCCACGGACCTTCGAGACCGACGACGGGTCCGTGAACGTCTCCCTGCGGCCGGAGTCCATCACGGCCGTCGACGAGGCAACGCGGGACCGCTGGGTCGTCGAGACCGCTGAGCGCACGCTCGAACGCCTCGAGGCGTTCGACGACGAGGGCCACGAGTACGCCGAGCGCGCCCGCGCCGAGTACGGCGAAGACATCTCCCCGTACCGCCGCGCGCTCCTCGAAGCGCTCGAAGACTTCGACACGCAGGAGACGACGGAGTCGTCTCCTGCAGCCAATCAGAACTCGTAGAGTTCTGAGGACGCGGAAGCGGACGTGCCGGCCGACGCGTGACTGTCTGACAAACGCTTATAGGGTTCGTTTCCTTATTTGGCGGTAGATGGGGAACAAGAACAAGACCATCTCGTTCCGCGTGAACGAGGACACTTTCGACGCGCTCCGGGACATCGCTGAGGAGCGCGACCTCTCGCTGTCCGCCGTGTTCCGGGACTACGTCGACTCGCTGGTCGCCCACGACGGCCAGGTCCGGGTCGTCCCCGAGAACCAGCCCGAGTCCGTGGAGAGCGAGGAGTTCCCGCCGAAAGTCGAGGTCCCGAAGAGCTTCGTGCGCGAGCACGAGCGCCTCGAACTCGAAGCCGAACACCTCCGCGACCAACTGGAAGAGCACAAGAAGTACATCGACCACCTTCGCGAACAGGTCGAATCCGACGGCGACGTCGAGGAGGTCATCCACCTCGAAGAGCTGGACGGCGACGACGACGAAGAACCCTATCAGCTCGGATAGCTACCGCGACAGTTCGCGTTTCTCCCTGGTCGCCCGCTCGGCCTGCTCCGTGCGGCCGTCCACCTCGGCGAGGTCCTCAACGGCTTCGAGTGTACGGACCGCGTCGTCGAGGAACGAGTAGAGGTCCCCGGGGTAGGCGTACACCATGTAGTCCTGGGTCATCACGTCGACCATCGACTCGGGGTCCAGTCCCTGCGCGCGCAGGTCGAGCAGGTACTTGACGAACTTCCGCTCGGGGTGCCCGCAGTAGGGATTGGAGTCGCAGCCGCAGTCGAGGAAGTCCTCCGAGAAGTCCAGCACTTTGTCGCGGGTGGCTTCGTCCAACTCGGAGAGGTCGCCCGTGAAGAGGATGTCCAGAGTGGCGCCGCTGAACGCGCTCTTCGGGAAGCGCGTGTCCAGCTGGGACGCTATCTGACGATGGTTCTTCACGTAGATTTTGTCCGTAACGGCCACAGTCACTGTGAGGTAGGCGGCAGCCGTGCAAAAGCGTATCGTCCGCGGGGCCGCGTTCCGGGGTTAGGCGTCGTCGGGGATGCGGTACGTGCGGCGGCGGGCGTCCCCGGGGACGGGACGAACTGCGACGAGCCCACAGTCGTCGAGCGCGCGGACGCCATCGCGAACGGTGTCTGGATGGAGCCGCGTCGCCACGACGAGGTCGCGCCGAGCGAGCGGGCCGTCACGCGCCAGCACTGTGAACACGAGTTTCGCGCTCGGCGGCGCATCGCGGAGGCAGCGTTCGCCTCGTTCTGTCGGCGTCACAGTGTCAGTCGTCGCCCGCGAGTTCGTCGAAAAGCGCGGCGACCCGCTTCCGTATGTCGTCCCGAATTCGTGCGACATCGTCCGGAGAGCGGCCGTCGGGGTCGTCGAGGTCCCAGTCGCGGTTCTCGCCCGCCCAGCCCGCCGGACAGACGTCGTTCGCGGAACAGCCCATCGTAATCACGTAGTCGGCATCGCGGACTTCCTCGAACGTGACCTCTCTGGGCGTACGGTCTGCAATATCGAAGCCGGCGTCGGCCATCGCAGCTACGACTTCCGCGTGGACGTGGTCGGCGGGGTCGGTCCCACCGGTCACGAGGTCGATTTCGGCTTCGAGGCCGCGGCTCGCGCGCTCGCGTTCGGCGAACGCGTACGCCATCTGGGAGCGGCCCGCATTCTGCACGCAGACGAACGCGAGGGAGGTCACGCGACCACCTCTCGCGGGGCGTGCAGAGCACGTCGCACCGCAGGTGAGACGACGTTCTGTGCGCAGACGAACGCGAAGGTGATGGGTTCAGTCATCGGTGAGTGAGGTGTCGAGGCTGCCGGTGGTGTGGTCGGTCCAGTCGTAGCGACGCTGGAAGTACAGCGCGACGTTCACGAGCGCGAGCAGGACGGGGACTTCGATGAGCGGGCCGACGACGGTGGCGAACGCGACGCCGGAGCCGACGCCGAAGACGGCGACGGAGACGGCGATGGCGAGTTCGAAGTTGTTCGACGCGGCGGTGAAGCCGATGGCGGTGGTCGTGGAGTAGTCCGCACCGATGCCCTTCCCCATCCCGAAGCTCACGAGGAACATCACGACGAAGTATACCGTGAGGGGGACGGCGACGAGCAGGACGTCGCCGGGCGCGGCGACGATGTTGTTCCCCTGCGTGGCGAACATCACGACGACGGTGAACAGCAGCGCGACGAGCGTCAACGGGTCGATTTTCGGGACGCACTTGTTGTCGTACCAGTCCTCGCTGCGGAGCCGGGTGCCCGCAAACCGCGTCAGGAAGCCCGCGGCGAACGGGATGCCGAGGAAGACGACGATGGCCTCGAACACCTGCATCGGAGTGACGTCGAAGCTCGTGATGCCGGCCGCGAGCGCGTCCAGCCCGAACGCCGACGGGAGCACGAGCGCGAACAGCCAGACGTAGACGCCGTACGTGAGAATTTGGAAGAGGCTGTTGAACGCCACGAGCCCGGTGACGTACTCCGTGGAGCCCTCCGCGAGTTCGTTCCAGACGAGCACCATCGCGATGCAGCGCGCCATTCCGATGAACACGAGTCCGAGGAAGTACTCGGGGCGTGCGGGCAGCCCGGGGACGACGCCACCGAAGAAGACGACAGCGAGCGCGAACATCAGCGTCGGGCCGATGAGCCAGTTCTGGACGAGGCTCAGGCTGAGGATGCGCCAGTTACTGAACACCGCGCGCAGCTGCGAGTAGTCGGCTTTCGCCAGCGGCGGGTACATCATCAACACCAGTCCGATTTCCACGAGGTGGAGGTTCTGGATGGGCGCAGTCACCGACGGCGCGGCGTAGCCGAGACCGACGCCGGCGGCCATGGCGGCGAAAATCCAGACAGTGAGATACTTGTCGAGGACGTCCATCGAGCGCGGGTCGCCACAGGCCTCGCAGCCGCAGTTGGGGCCGTGCTCGTGGACGCTACTCATTCGACACCCCGCGGTCGGCGGCGGCGAAGAGGTCGTCGGCGAGCGCGGTGGCGTCGTAGTATCGCCAGTTGCCGTCCTTCCGTCGGGTGACGAGTCCGGCGTCAACGAGGTCTGAGAGCGCGTGACTGACGGCGCTGTCGGAGACGTCGACGAGCGGTTCGAGTTCGCAGACGCAGCGCTCGCCGTCGCTTTCGGCGAGCACGCGCGCGAGCCGGTACCGGGTGTCGTTGCCGAGCACCGCGAACACGGACTGGGTGGCGTCGTCGAAGGCGTCGTCCGCGAGCGCGTGGAGTTCGTCGAGCCGCCGTTCGACGTCGCCGTCGCAGCACTCCCCGAGTTCGTCGGCGAGCAGCCGTCGCAGCCGGTCGGAGCTCTGAGCCATACAGCCTACCTGAGCCTGCTTTCAGATAGTCGTTCCGATATGAAATCCTATTCAGATAGGGTCGGCCGGTCCGTGTCGTAACGTATTTGAATTCCAGTCGGCTAGAGATGGATGCAGTGTCCGGGGTAGGGTAGTGGACTATCCTTCAGCCTTGTGGAGGCTGAGACGCGGGTTCGATTCTCGCCCCTGGACCTTTTCGCGACGAACGAAGTGAGGAGCGTAAAGTCCAGCAGGCGAGAGCGAACCCTGCAAGTCGCGCGCAGCGACCAACGGGAGCGAGCACGTCTTGCTCCGGTTCGATTCTCGCCCCTAGACCTTCTCACGTACTCGAACCGCACAGCGAGCGCTTTGCGTGTCGTTCGTCTCCGTCGCGAGCTATCGTGCGTCCAAGAGAATCGAACCGTTGTGAGACGGTCGCCTCGCTGCGCTCGGCGCTGCGACTCACATGGTTCGATTCTCGCCCCTGGACCTTCTCACGTACTCGAACCGCACAGCGACCGCTTTGCGTGTCGCGACGCGTTCGCCGCCGCTGCGAACCGGGCAAACTGCTTAGTTCACGCACGCGTGAAGCAGTCGTATGCGACGAAGAGCCCTCCTCGCCGGCCTCGTGGCCGGCACGACGACCGTCCTGGCTGGGTGCATCGACAGCGGAAACCTGTTCGGCGACCGGGTTCAGGAGAGCCGCGAGTACGAGGTCGACCTGCCGAGTGGCACACCGGTGCGCGTGATGGGCGAGAACGGTGACGTCACCGTGGAGACCGACGACCGGACGAACGTCGCGGTGGACGCACGCGTAACGGCGCCGAGCGAAGGCCGACTCGACGACGTGACCGTGGCGACATCGGAAGTCGAGGGTGCGCTCGCGGTCGACGCGGACGTCGACGGTAACACGAGCGGTGTGAGCGTCGACCTCGACGTCGAAGTGCCCGACGGGACCGCGATGGCAGTCGTACAGACCGAGAACGGCGACGTGGACGTATCGGGCGTGGCGGGCGTGGAGGCGGCACGGTCGTCCAACGGGGACGTCACCGTCCGGGACGCCGGCCCTGTCGAGTCGGTGTCGACGGAGAACGGTGACGTCGGGGCGGACGTGCCCGCGCCGCTGACCGGGGACGTGCTATTGCGCACGGAGAACGGCGACGTGGACACCGCGTTGTCGCCGGCCATCGACGCAGTCGTGAACGCGCAGACACAGAACGGCGACGTAGAAGTCGAAGACCTGGACCTCCAGCACGGGAGCGAGGGAGACACTCACGCCACGGGCACGCTCGGGGACGGCACCCACGACGTGACGATAGCGGCGACGAACGGGGACGTCGTCGTGCGCGCGCTCCAGTAGTCAGGGGGCGGACTGACCGCTCGTGTCGGGTATTTTTGGCTCCTCGCTGACGCCCGTGGACTGGATGATGTCGAAGGCGGTCATGAGGTCCGTGCGGGAGACGAGCCCGACCATCTCGCCGTTCTCGTCGACGACGACGAGGCGGCCGACGCCGTGCTCCTGCATGGCGTCGAGAGCGTCCATTGCGTTGCTGTACCGGGGAATCGTGTAGACGTCCTCAGACATCACGTCCTCGACGAGGATGGCGTCACGCTCGACCGGGTCGATGTCGCGGGCGTCGTCGAGGGTAACCATGCCCACGACGCTGCCGTTGCGCATGACGGGGTAGCCAGTGTGGCGCTCTTCGAGCATGCGCTCCATGAGTTCGGCGACGGAGTCGTCGGCGGCGACGGTGTGGACGTCGTGGGTCATGATGTCGGCGACGCTGACGTCCTGGAAGACGGCGTTCATCACGGTGCGCTGGGCTTCGCCGGACGCGCCGATGTAGATGAAGAACGCGATGGCGATGAGGATGAGATTGAACCCGAGCAGGCCGACGATGCCGAGCAGGAGCGCGAACAGCTTCCCGACCTCGGCGGCAATCTGGGTGGCGCGGGCGAACGAGCGCTTGCGCGCGAGTAGCGCGCGGAGGACGCGCCCGCCGTCCATCGGGAAGCCGGGGAGGAGGTTGAACGCGGCGAGCGCGAAGTTCATCAGCGCGAGGTAGCCGAAGACGAACCGGAACGTGTCCAACGACGCCGGCAGGAAACGGAGCGCGCCGAACGACAGCACGCCGAGCGCGATGCTGACGACGGGGCCGGCGACGGCAATCCAGAACTCCTGGCTCCACTCCTCGGGCTGCTCGGAGAGGCTGGCGATGCCGCCGAGAATCCACAGCGTGATGGAGTCGATGGGGAATCCGAAGCGCATCGCGACGACGCTGTGCCCGAGTTCGTGGAGGACGACGCCGGCGAACAGGCCGACGGCCGCGGCGACGCCGAGATACCACTGCATGTTGTCCTCGGTGAGCGCGGCGGCGTCGAGGCTCGCGTTGAACGGCGCGCCGTTCAGCGTCTGAATCCAGATGTCGACTTGCGTTCCGATGAGGTACGCGAACACCGGCAGAATCAACAGGAACGTGACGTCGAGTTTTATCGGGATGCCGAACGCGCTCCCGATTTTGAAGCTTCGCATACCCGACGATACCGGCGCGGACCGCTTAAAAGCGGGGGCGGCGGTCGTGTGCGAGCGCCCGTGACGGTTAGTCGGCGGCCCGAAGGACGGCTTCGGCGTCGTCAGTCGTGAGGTCGAGACCGGAGGGCGCGTTCGCAACGAAGGCGTCCGCGACGACGGTCTCGGCGACTGCGGGGAACTCGCTGGGCACGGGACCAGCGACGTCCGCGAGCGAATCGGGGAGGCCGAGCGCGTCCCGAACGTCCGCGACGGTTTCGACGACCGCTTCCGCGGAGTCGTCCGCGTCTTTCACGCCGAGCGCGTCCGCGAGCAAGTCTCGACGGCCGTCCACCTCCGCGAAGAGGTAGCGGAGGACGTGTGGCGCGACGACCGCGTGGGCGGCGCCCTGCTGGACCGCGTAGCCGTCCGTGAGCCCGTGGCCGAACGCGTGAATCACGGAGAGCGTCGTCTCACCCGGCCGCGAGATGCCGTACTGGACGAGCAACAACCCCTCCAAAACGGGTTCGAGGGTGTCGGCGTCCACGCTGCCCTCGCCTAACTCGCGTAGGCCGTCCGCGAGGAGGCCGAGCCCGTGGGCGGCCGTCGCGTCGGTGATGGGGGTCGCGTTCGCGGCATACAGCGTTTCGATGCCCTTGTCGAAGCCGTTCATCGCGGAGCCGACGAGCACGTCGCGGGGCGTGGTAGCGACGAGCGCGGGGTCGTAGCAGACGGCGCGCGGCATCAACCGACGGTCCGAGAGCCCGCCGCTGACGGGCGCGTCGACCAGCCCGGAATCGGGGTGAGCGTTGAGGCCAGCGACCACGGAGAGGTCCGCGCCCGCGAGCGTCGTCGGCACGGCGACGATGGGTTCGAGGTCGCCGTCGGCGGAGAGCGTGCCGGTCTCGACGAACTCCCGGGCGGCTGCCTCGGCGTCGTGGCCGCCCGCAGCGAGCACGCTGACGGCTTTCGCGACGTCGAGACTGCTGCCGCCGCCGAGCGCGACGAGGACGTCGGCGTCGTGCTCGCGGTACGCGTCCCGGGCGTCAAGCGCGGTCGAGAGTCGCTTCTCGGGCGTCGTCTCGGCGAAGACGCCGACGAGTTTGTCGCCCAGTCCGTCGCGAACCGGATCCATCACGGCGGGCGTGCTACCGACGGTCGACCCGCAGACGACGAGCGCGCGCTCGAAGCCCTGGCGGTCGAGTTCGTCGACGAGGTCGGCGACGCTGTCGGTGCCGGACCGGAGCACGCCGGGGTCGGAGGCGCAGCGGAACGGCTCGCCGACGCGGTCGCTCGCGTGCAGCACGCTACGCCCCTCCGTTCTCTGGATGAGGTGGTTCGAACTCGGGGAGCGCGCCCTCGATTTCGGCGCGCTCGGCCTCCAGCCACTCGGGGAGCACGAGACCGGACCCGAGGTCCTCGACGTCCTCGTCGACGTCGAAGCCGGGGCCGTCGGTCGCGATTTCGAACAGCACGCCGCCGGGCTCGCGGCAGTACAGCGACTGGAAGTACTTCCGGTCGATGGGGCCGCTAGCGGAGAGGCCGTGGTCGGCGTAGGCTTCCTTGTACGCCTCCAGGTCGTCGACGTCCTTGGCGGCGAACGCGACGTGGTGGACGGTGCCGACGCCCATCGTACCGCGGCCGGCGTTGGTCTGTACGAGGTCCAGAACCGAATGCGCGCCGCCCGCGCGCGTCTGGTAGCGCCGGCGGTCGCCGTCGTCGCCGACGTGCTCGTAGCCCAGTACCTCGGTGAGAATTTCCTCGGTGGGCCCGAACTCGCGGACCGAGAGCGTGACGCTGTGGAACCCGCGCAGTTGGTGTGCCTCGGGGACCGGGCCGTCGGGCCACGGGACTGCGTCGGACGCATCAGCGTGCTCACTCGCGACCAGTTCGAGGCCGATGCCGTCCGGGTCCGAGAACCGGAGGACCGTGTCGCCGAAGCGCTCGCGCTCCTCGACAGCGACGCCGTGGTCGTCGAGGCGCCGGACCCAGAAGTCCACGGACTCGGGCGGAATCAGGTACGCGGTGTCGCGGGTCTGGCCCGCGCCGAACTGGCCGTCGCGGCCGCTATCGCTCCACGGGAAGAACGTGATGTTCGTCCCGGGCGTCCCCTCGTAGTCGCCGAAGTAGAAGTGGTACGTCTGGGGGTCGTCGTGATTGACGGTGCGCTTGACGAACCGCAGGCCGAGCGTCTCGACGTAGAAGTCGGCGTTCGCCTGCGGGTCGCCCGCGATGGCCGTGACGTGGTGGAGTCCCGGCGTCGGCTCTGTCATGCACCAACGTACGCGGCCCACACACGTATAGCCACGTTAGACGGCACTGTCACCGGGTGACGACGGCGTCACCACCGAACGACGGGGCCAGCGAACGGTTAACACGCCGGCGGGCGAACGCGACGTATGACCTGCCCGCACCTGGAGTACCGCGAGGAGGGCGACGGCCGCGAGTTCGACACCGCGCGGGCGTACTGCACGGTCACGGAGGAGTTCGTCCAGCCGATGCGCGCGGACATCTGCAACGACCGCTACGACCTCGACCACGCCGCGCACTGCGAGATATTCCGCGAGTACGAGGGCCAGTCGTGAGCTACGAGAAGTTCCTCGCGGGCGACCCCGTCGTCGTGACGGCGGCGCTGACCGGCGGCGTCCACGGGAAGGAAGCGAACCCGAACGTCCCGGAGACACCGGAAGAAATCGGACGCGCGGCCGCCGCCGCAGAAGACGCGGGCGCTGCGGTCGTCCACGTCCACGCGCGGAAGCCCAACGGCGAGCGCTCGTTCGCGACCGAGAACTTCCAGGCCATCGACGACGCCATCCGCGAGCACGCCGACGACGTGATAATCCAGCACTCGACGGGCGGCACGGGCGCGCCAGACGACCTGCGCCACGAGCCGCTTCGCACGGACCCCGCGCCGGAAATGGCGAGCCTCGACATGGGGCCGCTGAACCGCTACGACCACCTCACGAGCGAGAACACCCGCGGGCTCGTGGACTCGCTGTACGACGAGATGGACGAGCGCGGCATCAAGCCCGAACTGGAGGTGTTCAACGACGGCCACCTCAACGAGGTCCACGGCCTGCTCGAGCGCCGCGACCTCGCCGACCCCGTCTACGCCACGCTGATTTTCGGACCCGGGACGCTCACCCGGCCGCGCCCGCGGAACTTCCTGAACCTCGTGTCGAACCTCCCGGAGAGCGCGGCGTTCAACACGCTCGGATTCGGTCCACACCAACTTCCGTTCGCCACGATGGGCATCCTGTTCGGCGGGCACGTCCGCGTCGGCCTCGAGGACAACGTCTACTACGAGCAGGGCGAACTCGCACAGAGCAACGCCCAACTCGTCGAGCGCGTGGTCGGCGTCGCGGAGACGCTCGGTCGCCCGGTCGCGTCACCGGCCGAAGCCCGCGAGGTCCTCGGCCTCTCGGACGGTGACGCCTAAGGCCCGGGACCGCCACGGTACGTGTATGACGACTTCCGAGACCGCGAGCCACGTGGTTCGCCGTGCTGCCGACGTCGAGTACGAGACCGTGGACGCCGCCGAGGGCATGCGAAAGGGCGTGCTGCTGGACGACACCGATGGAGCGCCCCACTTCGCGATGCGGCGGTTCGTCCTCGAACCGGGCGCGAGCGTCCCCGAGCACACGAACGAGGTCGAACACGAGCAGTACGTCCTCAGCGGCGAGTACACGGTCGGTATCGAGGGCGAGACGTACGAGGTGCGCGCCGGGGACAGCCTCCTCATCCCCGCGGGCGCGGTCCACTGGTACGACAACCCCGGCGACGCGGAGGGCGCGTTCGTCTGCGTCGTTCCGAACGGCGACGACGCCATCGAACTCGTGGAGTAGCGACGACACCGACCACCGCCGACAGCGACTGAACAACCGACACCGGGTGGACTGAAAGGGGCGGCGCGGTCGCCGAACCCCGGCGACGTAAGCACGCGACCGAAGTGAGCGCGCGCAGCGAACCGCGGGAGGCGACCGCGTCGGGGCTTTCGAGGAGACGTCGAAAGCACCGATAGTGGGCACGGCCGATACGCGAGGACCTAGCAAGCGAATCGCTGAAATACCGTCCTCCCCTACGTTGGTTCGTGTCTGAGCAGGTCCAGCGCGTGGATACGTTGTTCCTCCACGAGACCGGAGACGACTACTTGGCGGTCGCTCAGCGGGGCGGCGACCGGTTGTTCCGCGCGAAACTGGAGTTGACGGAGCGGGATGCGGGGCCGCGTCCCGGACGATTTCGCGTGAAGACGGGGAGCGGCGAGGAGCCGCGCAGCCCCGACCAGTTCGTGGACATCGCGCGGCGCGCGGACCGCATCCGCATCAGCGAGCAGACGAGCCGGAGCGGCCGCGAGGAGCTCCGAGAGATGCTGGACGCCTACCAGCAGGACGCGAAGGTCGTGCGGACGTGCCGGTACTGCGCGGGGAAGGGCCGGTACTCGCCCATCACCTCGGAGACGGCCATCGAGGCGGACGGCGAGTTCATCTGCCAGGACTGCGCGATTCGCGAGCTGGAGCGCGAGCTCTCTTTCAACGGCGGCATGACGGGCGCAGCGCAGGACCGCCTCGAGGAGCTGCTGCTCGAAGAACAGGACCTCGACCGCATCACCGGGCTGCTGGGCGGGAACCTCGACCCGGACCTGACGAAGTTCGACGAGGTGTCCGCGACGACCGACGAGGTCGACCCCGTGCCGGTCGACAGCCTCGACCTCCACCCCGGAGTGAAGGAACTGTTGACGTCTCGGTTCGACGAGCTGCTGCCCGTGCAGAGCCTCTCCGTGGAGAACGGGCTGCTCGACGGCGAGGACCAGCTCGTGGTGTCCGCGACGGCGACCGGGAAGACGCTCGTCGGAGAGATGGCGGGGCTGCACCGCCACCTCTCCGGGAAGGGGAAGATGCTGTTCCTGGTGCCGCTGGTCGCGCTCGCGAACCAGAAGCACGAGGACTTCCAGGACGAGTACGGCGACCTGGCGAACGTCACGATTCGCGTGGGGTCGTCGCGGATTCGGGACGACGGCCACGCGTTCGACCCGTCGGCGGACATCATCGTCGGGACGTACGAGGGCATCGACCACGCGCTCCGCACGGGGAAGGACCTCGGGGACATCGGGACGGTGGTCATCGACGAGGTGCACACGCTCAAGGAGGACGAGCGCGGCCACCGCCTCGACGGCCTCATCTCGCGGCTGAAGTACTACTGCGAGCAGCGCGAACAGCAGTACCGCGACTACGAGGGCGCGCAGTGGATCTACCTCTCGGCGACCGTCGGCAACCCCGGCGAGCTCGCGCGGGGGATGCGCGCGAACCTCGTGGAGTTCGAGGAGCGCCCGATTCCCATCGAGCGCCACGT
>CAXREU010000009.1:0-16537 GCA_964229715.1 Halobacterium sp. | reverse complement strand
CGCGCTTGACCCACTCGACGGCCTCCCACTCGCCGCCGGACTGCTCGGCGGCGCGCACGTCCCCCGCTTCGAGCGCGTCCAGGAACGCTTCGAGCGTGTCCGCGTCGTCCGCGCTCGCGGTTTCGACCGTCAGGTCGCCGGTTTCGTGTCGTTGCCACAGGTCTCGTACGTCAGATTCCAGACTCATAGTTCGGAAGCAACCTCCTCGAATCGGTAGAACTCGGCGGGCTGGTCGGCGAGCCACGCAGCGGCGTCGAGCGCGCCCGCCGCGAACACCGAGCGGTCGCCCGCGCGGTGTGTGAGTTCCAGCACTTCGCCGTTCCCGGCGAGCAGCGCCTCGTGCTCGCCGGTGACGTCGCCGGCGCGGCGCGCGTGCACGCCGATTTCGCCCTCCTCACGGGGCTGGTCGCCCACGCGGCCGTGGACTCGTTCAGATTCGCCCCGTTCGTCCTCGATGCGGTCGAGTAAGACGTTCGCGGTGCCGCTGGGCGCGTCGCGCTTCCCGTTGTGGTGGGTCTCGGTGACTTCCACGTCGTACTCGGGGAGCGACCCGACTGCCTGCTCGACGACGTCCAGGAGGGCCTGGATGCCCCGCGAGAAGTTCGCGCCGAGCAGCACGGGCGCGTCGCTGCCCGCGTCCCGGAGCGCGTCCAGTTGGTCGTCGTCGAAACCGGTGGTGCCGACGACGATGGGGACGCCGGCGGCCGCGCAGGCTGTCACGTACTCCACGCTCGCCTCCGGCACGGTAAAGTCCACGACCGCGTCAGGATTCTCGGCTTCGACGAGCGACGCGAACTCGCTGGCCGGGTCGAGGTCGCTGCCGGGGTCGCGGGCCGTCGCGAACGCCACTTCGACGCCGCGCTCGGCGGCCTCCTCGCGGACCTCGCGGCCCATCCGTCCGGTCGCGCCAGTGACCCCGATTCTCATGCGGGTACCTCCGCGTCGTCGAGGGCGTCCAGCGCCGCGCGGAGCCGTTCGCGCGTCTCCTCGGAGGCGTCGGTGAGCGGCGAGCGGTAGTTCGCGGGGCCGTGACCCAGAATCTCCTGGGCGGCCTTCACGGGAATCGGGTTCGTCTCCGCGAACAGCGCGCGGTTCAGCGGTTCGAGTTCCTGGTGGCGCTGGCGCGCGGTCTCGTAGTCGCCGTCGCGGGCCGACCAGACGAGGTCGCTGACGCGCTCGGGTTCGACGTTGGCGGTGACGCTGATGGTCCCGGTGCCGCCGACCGAGAGGACGGGCAGCGTCAGACCATCGTCGCCGGAGAGCACGCCGAAGTCCTCCTCGCGCGTGCGCTCGACGACCTCGCTGATGCGGCCGACGTCGCCGCTGGCGGCCTTGTAGCCGACGATGTTCTCGTGGCTCGCGAGCGCCTCCGCGGTCTCGATGGCAATGTTGCGCCCGGTCCGCGAGGGCACGTTATAGACAATCTGGGGGGCGTCCACGCGGTCCGCGATTTCCCGGTAGTGGGCTTCCATGCCTTCCGGCTCGGGCTTGTTGTAGTACGGGGAGATGAGCAGCAGGGCGTCCGCGCCCGCGTCCACGGAACGCTGTGAGAGCCCGAGCGCCTCGTGCGTGGAGTTGCTGCCCGCGCCCGCGATAATCGGGACTTCGTCGCCGGCCTCGGCGACGACGGCCTCCACGACCTCGACGTGTTCGTCGTGGGTGAGCGTCGCGCTCTCGCCGGTCGAACCCACGGGCACGAGGCCGTCGACGCCGCTGTCGACGAGGCGTCGCGCGTGTGCTCGGAGTCGGTCGAAATCGATGCTACCGTCGGCCGTGAACGGCGTCGTCATCGCCGGGAAGACGCCGTTCACGAATGTTGTGTGGTCCATCTGGGTTTGGGTGTCGCGTCGGAGTCGGTGTGCGGGCCGTGCGTCCGTCGGCAGCCCGGCACGGGAGTGCTACGCCCGCAGCGAGCCGTACGTGTCGGCTGTGCTGCGTTTGCGTTTACCCGAGAAGGAGACGGCACTCTCGACGGCGCTGAACCGTGTCTCGAGAGCACCACTCATACGCGCAACTGTGGGCAGCGGGGGACAAAGAGTTGTCGCCGCGCGCAAGGACTGCCGACCCGAAGCGCGCACCGGGAGGTTTTTGCCGCGTCTGGCCGCAGGTCCGTGTAGATGCTAGTCCTCGGGGACGCCCACGCGAACACGCCCGACCGACGGCAGTCGCTGTTCGCCGCGTACCGCGCGGCCGACGCCGACATCGCGCTCCAAGCCGGGGACCTCATGTACTACGACCTCCCGATTCCGACCTACTTCATCGGCGGCAACAACGAGGACTTCGACGTCGTCGAGGCGCTGCGCCACGGCCGCATCGAGAGCGACGACGTCTCGAACGCCCACCTCCTCCACAGCACCGCCGAGACCGTCGACGGCCTACGGGTCGCCGGCCTCTCCGGGAACTACGCGCCCACGCAGTTCGAGAAGTCCCGCGAACAGCTCTACGACGACCGTCGCCGCCACTTCGTCCGCGATGACGTCGAACGGGCCAAGCAGCTCGACGACGTCGACGTCTTCCTCGCGCACGAAGCCCCACACGGCCTCCCCGTCACCGAGGAGTACGACGTCGGCTGCAAGCACATCGACGACATCCTCGAGACGCTCGAACCCGACCTCTGTCTGGTCGGCCACCACCACGAGCACGCCGAGACCGAGTTCGGCCCCACGCACGTGGTCTCGCTGGCGCCCGCGTGGGAGTCGTACTACGAGCTCGACCCTGGCTCGCTGTCGCTGACGCGCCACGACACGCCGCCCGCCTGACCCGACGGTCGCGTACCTTCTTTACGGCGTCGGCGTGTACGGTTCGTATGGCTCCAATCCAACCGGGGCAGCGAGTCGCCGTACTGGCCGACTCGCAAAACCTCTATCACTCCGCGCAGAGCGTCTACTCTCGGAACATCGACTACTCCTCGCTCCTCGAGAAGGCCGTCCAGGACCGCGAACTGACGCGCGCCATCGCGTACGTCATCCGCGCCCAGTCCGAGGACGAGGACAGCTTCTTCGACGCGCTGCGAGACATCGGCTTCGAGACGAAAATCAAGGACATCAAGACGTTCGGCGACGGCTCCAAGAAGGCCGACTGGGACGTCGGCATGAGCCTCGACGCGGTGACGCTCGCCGACCACGTCGACACCGTCGTGCTCTGCACGGGCGACGGCGACTTCTCGCGGCTCTGCAACCACCTCCGTCACGAGGGCGTTCGCGTGGAAGTGATGGCGTTCGAGGAGTCCACCGCGGAGGAACTCGTCGACGTCGCGGACGCGTTCGTCGACCTCAGCGAGCGAGAAGAGACCTTCCTCCTCTAAACCATCCGGCCGTCGGTGCCGGTCGAACCCATCAACAGCGACCCGGCCGCCAGCAGCGTCGTCGCGACGGCCGCCACGACCAGCAACAGCGCCGTCCCCGAGGGGGAGAAGCTCGCCCACACCAACAAGCCGGCGCCGATAGCGAGCAACACCGCCGCAATCCCGATTTTCGCGGTCTCGTTCATGCCTCCGAGTTGCGGCCCACACCACATAAACGCATCCACTTTCCGGGCGCGACCCGAAGTGGCTTTACGCCCGCCAGCCGACCCTCGACGCATGCAGGACGCGGACGTGGACTCGCTGCGCACCGTCGCCGACTACCAGTTCGGAGCCGGCGCGGGCGCGGCGCTGTTCCCGCCGGAGGAACGCTTCGAGGTGCAGCGCTCGACCACCGGCCGCCCGCAGCAAGTCGCCCGCGACGACGGCGCACGCCTCGTCTCCGTCGGAATGGACGGCCGCTTCACGCTCGGCGCGGCGGGTGGCCGTCGGCTCGTCGACGACCTCGCGCACCCGGCAGCGCGCGTGGTGGTCGGCGACGACAGCGAGCCGTTCGTCCGCGAGGGAAAGAACGTCTTCGCGAAGTTCGTCCAGACCGTCGACCCGGACGTCCGCGCTGGCGACGAGGTCGCCGTCGTCCACGAGCGCGGAGCGCTCCTCGCAGTCGGCCGCGCGGAACTCGACGCCGGCTCGATGCTCGACTTCGACACCGGGATGGCAGTGATGGTGCGGGACAGCGTCGAGAAGTAATCACCGGACGAGCGAAGCGAGTGCTCGTCGCAACCGGTCGTTCGTCATCCTTTTCACGCCGCGACGCGAGGCTTCGGGCATGTTTGGCGGAGGCGGCATGAACCCCCAGAAGATGCAGCAGATGATGACACAGATGGGCATCGACGTCGACGAAATCGATGCCACCGAGGTCGTCATCAAGCGGGCCGACGGCGACCAGCTCGTCTTCGACAACCCGGACGTCACGAAGATGGACGCCCGCGGGCAGGAGACCTACCAGATTATCGGCGAGCCCGAGACGGTCGAGAGCGCGGGCGAGGTCGAAGCCGAGCCAGCCAGCGAGAGCGGCGGCGGGATTCCCGAAGACGACATCGAGCTGGTCGTCCAGCGGACCGGCGCCACTGAGGCCGACGCGCGCGCGGCGCTGGAGGCGACCGACGGCGACCTCGCCGCAGCCATCTCCCGGCTGGAGTGATTCTGCTCGTTCGGGAGGACCGGGAGTTCCTCGCTGCACCGGGCGACGAAGTCCACACCGACCTCGGCGTCATCGACGTTCCCGAGAGCGTCGAAGCCGGCGACACGGTGGAGACGCACCTCGGCGAGCCGTTCACGGTCCGAGAGCTGCGCGGCCCGGACCTGTTCAACCACCTCGACCGGACGGGCGCGCCGATGATGCCCAAGGACATCGGACTGGTCGTCGGTCACACGGGCGCATCTCGGGGCGACCGCGTACTCGACGCCGGCACTGGTACCGGCGTGCTCGCCGCCTACCTCGGGCGGCTGGGCGCGGATGTCGTGACCTATGAGCGCGACCCGGAGTTCGCCGAGGTCGCCCGGGAGAACATGGAACTCGCGGAAGTCGCGGATACGGTCGACGTTCGCACGGGCGACGTGACCGACCACCTCGACGACCTCGCGGAGTTCGACCTGCTGACCCTGGACACCGAGAACGCGCCGTCGGTCGTCGAGCGCGCGGCCGACCTGCTGGTCTCGGGCGGCTACGTCGCCGTCTACTCGCCGTTCGTGGAGGACGCGCGCGAGGTCAACCTCGCCGCGGAGGACGCGGGCCTGGCGAACGTGGAGACCGTCGAGACGATTCAGCGGGAGATGGACCTCGACGAGCGCGGCTCGCGGCCGTCGACGGCGGGCGTCGGCCACACCGGCTACCTGACGTTCGCGCGGAACCCGTAGCTGTCCGGCGGCTCGTTTTCGGGGACGGCTCGCCGCCTCGCTGCATCCACCGTCCCGCTCTCGATTACTGCATAGCCGTCGCTGGTCGCGTTCTCGTATTTGAATCTAAGGCAGCAAGCACGCCCAGAAGCACCAGCATACGCGCGGCTCCGCCGCGCGTTTCACTGCCGGAGCGGGGCGCAGCCCCGCGGAGGCAGGTCTTTTTAGCGTAGCTTTTTGCGCCGAGTGGTGGGCGAGCGCAGCGAGCGCACCCGAGGCGGAAAAAGGTCCTTTTAGTTGTCGTCTTCGCGCCAGCGCTGTTCGCACTCCGTGCAGATGAAAAAGCGCGTCTCGGATTCGTCGGCAGACCGAATCTGTTGCATGTACCAGTGGGCCCGGTCGTTCTCACAGTTGGGGCAAACCACTTCCGTCGTCGGCAGCCCACGGTCCTGGGCGTCGCTGACGTCGACGATTTCGGTCTCTTCTTGCCCTTCGGTGACGACGTAGGAGGCGTCCGGGTCCTTGGGCTGTTTGTTGCCGCAGCCACCGCAGACCCAGAGGCCGTCCTCCGCTTTCATCATCGAGCCGCACTCGTCGCAGAACTCCATACGACGTGAAGGCCGTCGTGTAAGTTAAGCCCCTTGTTTCACCCGTCGCCCTCCGATTGGCCGGGTTCGCCGACGGCTTCCGTCGGGAGGTTGTTGTAGAGTGCGGCTTCGAGGTCGTCGGGGCTGACGAACACGTCCTCGGTGACGCGGCCGACAACGTCGCCGAGGCGTTCTTCGCCGTCCGCGTACCGCAGTACAACGTCTTCGAGTTCCGCGAGCACGTCCTCGCGGGTGGCCGGGTAAGTGAGCGAGTCGAGTTCCGTGCGGAGTTCATTGAGCTTGACGTCTCGTCCCATGCAAGGGATTACCAGACGTACGCCCCTAACTGTTGCCCCCGCGACTTGATTACTCGAAGTCGGGTTCGCGGTCGTCGAGGAACGCCTGCATGCCTTCATGCTGGTCGTCGCTGCCGAACAGGCTCGCCCACGTCCGGCGCTCGTACTCCAGTCCGGCGTCAAGAGGCGTCTCGTGGCTCTGGTTGATGGCGTCCTTGGCGGCGCTGAGCGCAGTCTGTGACTTGCTCGCGAGGTCGGCCGCGAGTTCGGCGACGTGGTCGTCCAGTTCGTCGTGTGCGACGACCTCGCCGACGAGGCCTTCTTCGTAGGCGTCGGTGGCGTCGAGGCGGTCGCCGAAGTAGACGAGGCGGCGCGCGGTCTCGTCGCCGACCAGTTGGGGGAGCCGCTGGGTCGCGCCCCAGCCCGGGATGATGCCGAGGTCGATTTCGGTCTGGCCCATCACCGCGGTCTCACTGGCGACGCGGAGGTCGCAGGCGAGCGCGAGCTCCATCCCACCGCCGAACGCGTAGCCGTTGAGGGCGGCGACGACCGGCGCGGGGAACGACTCGATGGCGTCCGCGAGGTCGTGGCCGAGTTCGGCGTACTCGTGGGCTTCCTGGGAGTCCATCTCGGCCATGTGGGAGATATCCGCGCCAGCGACGAACGCATCGTCGCCCGCGCCCGTGAGCACAAGCACGCGGGCGTCGCGCTGTTCAGCCTCGTCGACGGCGTCGTGGAGCGCGTGCAGCGTCTCGACGTTGAGTGCGTTCAGGCGCTCGGGGCGGTCGACGGTGACGGTCGCGACGCCGTCCTCGAACTCGGCTCGGACTGTGTCTGCCATGCGCGTGTGAACGTGGACGGCGCCAATAATGCCCGGGGTCTTCGCAAGCCCGAAATACCGGCGCTGAGTACCGACTGGCATGACCCTCTCCGAGGAGGACCGCGAGCGGCTGGCGGACATCGTGGAACTCCAGCCCACGAAAAACAGCGTGCTCCAGGACCGCTGGGACATGGAAAGCGGCAGCGACGTCCACCAGTACCTCGAGTCGGAGCTCCGGGACTACTACTACCGCGACGAGAACAGCCTGATTCGCGCGACCGCCGAGGCGGCCGAGCTTGTCGGGAAGGCGCCCGAGAGCGGCGAGGCGCCAGCGGTCCACATGTCCGAGAACGAACGCCGCGTGTTCGCAGTCATCGCCGGCCCCGACGAGCGCGCCGAGAGCGTCGTGTCAGTGCTACACGCGGTCCGCGACGAGTTCGACGTGCCGGACCTCGAATCCGCGGACGTCCGGCGCGCACTCCAGACGCTCAAGCGCAAGGGCATCGTGACCGTCGAACACCGCACCGTCCCGACGTACAAGCTCGCGGTCCCGCGCGAGGACGTGAACGTCGCGGAGCGCGACGACGAGCAGTCCGCCTCGGACGCCTGATATTGTCGGCCGCTCACGCCGACTGTCGCTGTTGATTATGTGGGTGAAGATGGAACACTATCCGTCTAGAGACCGTATCAGACGATGGTGGATTTTCCATGCCCTACACGGTGACGTGTACACTGTGTAGTTTCACGCGCGAGATGGAGGCGTTAGACGACATCTTCGAGTTCCGCGACGACCATCAGGCGACGTACGGCGACGAACACGTCATCGAGTTCGAACTCGTCCAGTAGCGCCCCTGCGACACGTGAGGCGGCACCGAACAACTACCGCTCTCGCTGCCGGCGCTCGTCGAGAACGCGCCGAATCGTCGACCCTGGCCCGCCCCCGATTGGCCACCCGCCCTGTCGCCAAGTCGGCGGTTCGGGCTCGTACTCGGGACACGACCCCGAACACTCCACGGCTGTCTGCTCGCGTTCCTTCGCCGCGCAGTACGGCACGTAGCCGCGTGCGTCCCGCTGGAGTGCGAAGTGCCGGCAGTCCGGGCGCATCGTATCGAGGTAGGAGCGCCAGCCCCGTTCGTACGCGCGTTCGGCGATAGCGAGCCGTTTGTCGGCCTTCCAGTCGGCGTCGACGTACTCGAAGCTCGCGGGCGACTGGTCGAACTCGCTGTCGGACGGCCGCTCGGTGATTCTGGTGCCGACGGATTCGGGGTCGAGCGACCGCGGGTGCCACGCGACCGACGCGTCGCCGTCCGAGAACGTGAGGACGCCGGCTTCGACGGGCATCTCGGCGAACAGCGCGCGCTCGGCGCCGCGCTCGTCGCTGGACTCGGTCGCCAGCCACACCTCGTCGGCGAGCCCGAGCGCCACGTCGCGCTCCAGTTGGTCGGTGAGCGCGTCCGCCGCCGAGGCGTCGAGGTCGGGCTTGTTCTCGACGGCGACGATTCGCTCGACCCAATCGGGGTACCGCCACTTCCGCTTGAGCTCGATCTTGTTCCCGTCCCGTCGCGTCTCCACGACACCCCGGTCGGCAGCCTCGTGAATCGCCTCGCGGACGTAGCGCCACGGATAGCCGGGGTGTGGGAGCGCGTCTCGGTAGTACTGCCACGCTTCGGGCGCGTGCCGGACGACGTGCAGGAGGTCCGAGTCGAGTCGGTCGGTGCCGAAGTTCGCGCGCGCCGCCAGCGCCTCCGGGTCGACCTCCACGACGACGGTGTCCCAGCGCCGCCGCTTCGTGCCGAGCTGGCGCGCCACGATGCAGGGACGCTCGTCCTCCGGGTGCCAGTGGTGTTCGGCCCACGCGCAAACGCGGAGTTCGAACGCGAACTCGGAGTCGGCCACGAGAGGGGTGAAGCAGTTCGTCCTCCTACCTCTTTCGCTGGCGTCCCCGAGAGACGCACTGCTACGGAGCGGAAAAGTAGCGACCGGTGGGAGGCCGGTCAGGCTTCTTCGAGTTGCTGGTCGATGAACTCGTGGGCGTCCCGGAGGATGTCCCGCGGGCCGTCCTGGGTTATCGTGTTGATGGCCTGTTCGTAGTCGCGCCACTGCAGGTCCGAGTGTTCGTTCGACAGTTCGGCGCTGGCCTCGAAGGACTTCGCGACGAACAGGTGGACCGTCTTGTGGATGCGGGTGCCGTTGGCTTCGAACACGTAGTCGTAGTCGTCACGGAAGCCGTCGATGAGGCGGAAATCCTCGATGCCGGCTTCCTCCTGTACCTCTCTGATTGCCGTCTGCTGGAGCTCTTCGTCCCCCTCCACGCCGCCCTTCGGGAACTCCCAGTCCCCGGGCCGGCTCTTCAGGAGGAGGTATTCGCGCCGGTCCCGCGTGTCGCGGAACAAGATGGCTCCGGCGCTGGTCGCTTCGACCGTCATTAACACGAAGTAGTGGACGACCAGTTAAGAGAATGTCGGAGTGGGTGGGTGACTGACACGCACCATCCGGCTAAACACACGCTTTTTCACGGTGGAGCGCATGGCTTCGTACAGCACCCCCAGCCATGACCTTCGTAACAAAACTCTCGCTGAAGAGCGGCGACCGAGCCGCCCTCGACGGCGTCGTCTCCGACATCAAGGAGACTTGCCGCCGAAAGGGCGCGGAAATGAAAGGCCCCCACTCGGACAGCCCCGACGAGCAGGCCGTCCCGCTGTACAGCGCGCTCGACGGCCGCGACGAGCGCAAGAACGGCGTGTGGACGTACACGGTCTACCGCCGCCGCATCGAACTGTACGGCCACGACGACCTCGCCCGCGACATCATGGAGCGGGACTTCCCGGACAGCGTCCACGTCGAAGCCGAACTGGAGCAAGTGAAGCCGCTGGGCTCGTCGTAACGCCGTTCTTCTCGTCTCTCTTTCCGTCTCCGCGAAACGTCGGTAGCGGCGCGCGCTCAGAACGCGCTCTCGCCGACCGTCTCGAGGTACTCCGCCTCACCGACGTGTTCGTCGTCGTCGAAGGACGTCACGCGCAACAGCACGCGCTTGTCGACGAGGTTCGGGTCGGCGTCGGGTACCCGTATTTTCGTGTCGCCGACGCGGGCGACCGGCGTGCCCGATTCGACGCCCGTCACGAAGACGGATATCTCGTCGCCCTCCGAGAACGAGGGCTTGTTGGTGCGGAACGACCAGCCCTTCGTGTACTTCTTGAGGAGGCTCATGCGCGCGCCACCTCCTCTGCCTCGCGGTCGCTAGTGTACTCCAGCCCGAACCCGGTGAGCGCCGCCAACAGGAACACGGCGACGAGCAGCCACCCGTGGAAGACGAACGGCACGACGTCGACGGGGCTGACGACCATCGACTGCTCGAACCAGTCGTACTCGCCGGGCAGCGTCTGGAGCGTAGCGTAGCCGACGAGCACGCCGCCCGACCACGGGAAGATGTAGCCGAGCGCGGACGTGTTCGCGTCGAGGATGTTCGCGCGGCGGTAGCCGTTGATGTTGAAGCGCTCGCCGAGCCGCGCGATGTACGGCGCAATCGCGATTTCGGCGGCAGTGTTGATGGTAATCATGGAGTTAACGAACGCGGTGCCCAGCACCATCGTGAGCTCCGCGCGGCGAACGGTGGTGGCGACCGAGTTCAGCAGCCACTCCTGGATGGCGCGGAAGCCGCCGCCCCGAATCATGATTTGGGCGCCGGCGACGATGAGGAGCGTGAGCACGATGAGCGGGAAGACGCCCTGCGCGCCGGCGTAGAGGCTGCCGGCGACGCCGGTCGCGCCGGCCGGCACGAGCTCGACGAACGGTAGGAACGCGAGGTCCTGAGCGATGCCAAGTTCCTCGCTCGCCTGGAAGACGAGCATGTCGGAGAACTCCGCGAGCCCGAACGCGAGGTTGAGGACGAATGCGACGACGATGCCCCACGAGATGGCTTCGACGATGTGCCGACCGGCAACAGCGGTGCCGATGACGGCCGCCATCGAGAGGAGGTGGAGCAGGCCGGCGGGCTCAGCGCTCGACACGAGGATGTCGCGGGCGTCTCCGGCGACATCGAGCCCCGTGAGCGTGGAGCCGGCCACGAGGTATGCGGTAAACGCCAGTATCGCAGCGACGATGGCGTACTTGAACCGGGAGGCGACGACGCCACCGATGTCGGCGTCCTGCGTGACCGCGCTCACGATGGTGGTGTCGCTGACCGGCGCGAGGTTGTCCCCGAAGACGGCGCCGGAGAGGATGGCGCCGAACAGCAGCGCGGGGTTCGCGCCGAGCAGCACGCCCGCCGGGAAGAACAGCGCGCTGAACGCGACCGTGGTCCCGTAGCCGGTGCCGATACCGGTCGCGAGCAGGCCGGCGAGGATGAACGTCACGGCCGGGAAGAGGGACGCGCCGACGCCCGCCGCGTCGGCCGCCCAGACGAGCCCGGAGACGAACTCGCCGGTCTGGATGGTGTTCGCGAACATGCCCGCCCACAGCCACGCGACGACTGCGGTCGCGGCGACCTTGCGGGTCATGCCCTCGAAGATGGTGTTCGCGTAGCCCGTCCACGACCCCTTCACGAGGAAGAGCCCGAGGATGAGCGCGACGAGCATCCCCACGACGAGACCGGTGGTGGCCCCGATGCGGAGGATGCCGCTCTGTACAATCGCCCAGATGACGAAGAAGACGAGCGGGAACGCGCTCGCCAGCTTACCGCCGTAGAACTCGATGTCGGGTTTCCCGTCGTCCTCGAGGTCGTCGGACAACCCGTCCGTCTGGTCAGTGCTCATGCTGATACGGTTGTCAATTTCTGGCTACCTTGAAATAGCTTGCTGGGCCTCGACAGACTCGTACATTTAACCGGAGCCCGAACGGCTACTGAGATATGGACGACACGAACCGCGAGACGCTCCTCGACCTGCGGCGGGAGCTCCACCGCCACCCGGAGCCGGCGTGGTGTGAGTTCTACACGACCGCGCGCATCGTCGAGGAGTGCCGACGAATAGGGGTAGACAGGCTCCACGTCGGCCGCGACGCAATCGACCCGGACGCGCGAATGGCGGTGCCCGAGGAGGACGAGCTCGCGGACTGGTTCGAGCGCGCCCGCGACGAGGGCGCCGACCCAGCGATTCTCGAACAACTGGCGGGGGGCCACACGGGCGCCGTCGCGGTGCTCGAACGCGGGGAGGGACCGACCGTCGCGCTGCGCGTGGACATCGACGCGCTCCACATCACCGAATCCGAGGAATCTGACCACCACCCCGCCAGCGCGGGGTTCCGCTCCGAGCACGAGGGCCAGATGCACGCCTGTGGCCACGACGGCCACGCCGCCATCGGCGTCGGCGTCCTCGAAGCAATCGCGGCCAGCGACTTCGCGGGGACGTTCAAGGTCGTCTTCCAGCCCGCGGAGGAGCGCGTCGGCGGCGGGAAGGCCGTCGCGGAGAGCGGCCACCTCGACGACGTGGACTACCTGTACGCGGTCCACCTCGGCCTCGACCACCCCACGGGGGAAGTGGTCGCTGGCATCGACGGCTTCCTCGCGGTCAGCCACCTACTCGCGGAGTTCGAGGGCGAACCCGCGCACGCCGGCGCCCACCCCGAGCAGGGTCGGAACGCGGTGCAGGCGATGGCGACGGCCATCCAGAACCTCTACGCGATTCCGCGCCACGACGGCGGCGCCACGCGCGTGAACGCCGGACGCGCGGGCGGCGGCACCGCGACGAACATCATCCCCGAGGACGCGTTCGTCGAAGGCGAAGTCCGCGGCGAGACCACCGAACTGATGCGCTACATGAAGGAGAAGGCCGACCGCGTACTGCATTCGGCCGCGGAGATGCACGACTGCGAGGTCGAACTTTCCACCGAGGGCGAGGCGCCCAGCGCCACCAGCGACGACGAACTCCGCGACGTCTTCGGCGCGGAAGCCGCGGACGTAGACGGCGTCGATTCTGTCCTGGACCGCGATGTCCTCGGCGGCAGCGAGGACGCCACGTTCCTCATGAAGCGCGTGCAGGAACAGGGCGGCCTGGCGTGTTACGTCTGAGTCGGTACCGACCACCCCGGCGGCCACCATACGTCGACGTTCGACGTCGACGAGCGCTCGATTAGCATCGGCGTACAGAGTCTCACAGAAGCGATTCTGCGGGTCGCCCGCGAGCAGCCGTAGTCAGTACTTCGGGTCCGCGCCGGTGACCTCGTAGACGTCCTCCATGATGTCGTCCCGCTGGGCCTGCCAGTCGGCGAGCGCGTCCGGGCTGGAGGGGTAGTCCTCGTAGTGCTCCAGCAGGCGGTCGGCCTGCTGTTTGGTCTTGTAGAACTCCCAGATGTTCGACCAGTAGCCGAACGACTTCAGCGCGGTGACGACCTTCAACTGGAGGCTGAACTCCGTGCTGCCGCCGTAGAGCGCTTCCGCGAGCTTCTCGCCGGGGAGCGACGCGAGCAGCCCCATCAGGTCGTCGACGTCGACCGCCGTCGAGAGAATGTTGTAGACGTCGAGCGCGGCGTAGCGCGCGCCGTAGTGGTCCATCACGCGCTCGTTGTACTCCCAGAGCATCTCCTCGGAGACGTCGCCGGCCTCGATGGCGTCGATGGCTGCCTCCGCAGCGTACTTGCCGGCGTACGCAGCACCCGCGATGCCGCCGCCCGTGGTCGGATTGACGTGCGCCGCAGCGTCACCGACCGCCATGTAGCCGGGCGCGGTCGCGGAGTCGTACGGCCGTCGCGTCGGCAGCGCCGCGCCGAGCTTGTCCGTGACTTCGGCGCCCTCGAACTCCCCGCGCTCGCGGAGGTCGTTCTTCAGGTCGTCGACGAGCTCCATGGGCTCCTCGTTCATCTGGAAGCCCAGCCCCGCGTTGATTTCGGTGCTCGTCCGCGGGAAGTACCAGAGGTAGCCAGCGGCGCGCTCCGTGGGCTTGAACACGAGCGCGTCGTCCCATTCGACCTCCTCGGGGACCTCGACGATTTCGCGGTACGCCGAGCAGAACTGCGAGTAGGAGACGTTCGTGTCGAACGTCGCATTCGAGAAGTCGGTCTTGTCCTGGAGGATGGAGAGCGCGCCCGCCGCGTCGACGACGACGTCGGCGTCGAACTCGTGGACCCCGCCGCGGCGCGTACCCTTCACGCCGGTGACGGTGCCGTCGTCGTCCTGGAGCACGTCCTGCACGACGACGTCGTAGTAGAAGTCCGCGCCCGCGTCCTCGGTCGCCTCGATGATGCGGCGGCCGTACTCCCAGCGGTCGATGACCGCGAGTTCGCCGGGGACGGGGATTTCGAGGACGGTGTCCTCCTGGGGAATCTCGAAGCGGCCGTGGTCGACGCCGGTATTCGTGAACGCGGGCTCCAGGCGCTCCTTCGGGATGGCTTCGGGGAACGCGTCCGCGCCCTTCAGGGCGTCGCCGCAGGCGATGTGCCCGGCTTCCTCCGCGGACTTTCGCTCGACGACGGCGACGTCGTAGCCGGCGTTGGCCACGGTCGCGGCCGTGTAACAGCCCGCAGTACCGGCGCCGACGACGACGACGTCCCCAGACCACGTCTGGGGGTTCGACTCGCTATGCGAGTCGGTATCGGACTCGTGAGTGGTCATACGCTTCGAGTTCGCGCCCGCGAGGAAAACTCTTTATGCACGAATCTGTCCTCCCGGCGCGGACACGGGCGAAGGAAGAGTTTTACCCGTTCTCCTGCAACCGCCAGCTATGACCGAGTACACCGTCGAGTTCGTCGGGACCGGCGAGGAGATTCAGGTCTCCGACAAGGAAACGATTCTGTCGGCCTGCCTGGAAGCCGGCATCGCCCAGGAGTACTCCTGCCGCGTCGGAATGTGTCTGGCGTGCTCCGCGAAAATCGAGGCGGGCGACGTCACTCAGCCCGCCGCGCGCGGACTCACCGAGGAGGAGGCCGAGAACTACGCGCTGACGTGCATGGCGCGCCCGCAGTCGGACCTGAAACTCGACCGCGGGAAGTACCCGCCGCGCATCGAGGAGGACGCCGCCGCGGGAGCGGCCGCGGCCGACGACGACTGAGTCACGTCGAAGACACCGCGCAGTTGTTCGGCCCGCGCTCCAGTTCTAGCGTCTCCGCGTCGAGTTCTCGCCGGCCGAGGTTCGTCGCGACGATTTCCTCGTAGTTCGCCGGCCGCGGCGGCAGGCCCGTCGTGAGCGCGTCGGCGAAGGCGTCGTGCGACAAGTCCGCGATGTCCAGTGACGCCCGCACTGCGCCGAGACTACGAGCGAAGCCGTCGTCCGCGAGCGGCGTCGTCGCCTCGACGTGCCCGGGAAACACGCGCGTGTCGTCCGGGTACGCGAAAAGCAGGTCGTGGAGCGTGTGGTACTGCTGGCCGGCGAGTTCGCCGGCGCGGTCGGCGTCTTCGAGGTCGGGACGGCCCACGCCATCGAGGAATAGGCAGTCCGCGGTGAGCAACGCGTCGCCCCACTCCAGCACGACGAGCTCGGTGGTGTGGCCGGGCGCGTGTCGCGCCACGAGTTCGCGGTCGCCGACTTGGAGCGAATCCCCGTCCGCGAGCGGCGTCGCGTCGTAGTCGAGGCCGCGCTCAGTCGCACCCGCGGGCAGCACGCGCTCGGCGCCCGTCTCCGCGGCGAGCGCGCGGACGCCGGAGACGTGGTCGGCGTGGACGTGCGTGTCGACGGCCCACCGGAGTTCGAGACCGCGCTCGGCCGCGTCGTCGACGTACCGTTCGCTCGCGGCCGCCAGGGGGTCGACGACGGCGGCTTCGTCGCCGTCGTGGAGGAGGTAGGAGAGGCAGCCCGACGACGGCCGCTCGTACTGCACGACACCCTCCATGGGGTCGTGCGCGACCACGAGGTCCGCCCACGCCGCCATCCCGCCCTCGAGGTTCACGGCATCGACACCCTCCTCGCGGAGGGCCGCCGCGACCTCGTCGCTGGCCTCGCCGACCGCACACACCGCCACGATTGGCTCGTCGAGTCCGTCCGGGACGAGGTCGGCCGCGTCGCCCGAGACCCGCGCCGAGACGAACTGCATGTAGGGGGCGTGGGCGGCCGTCACGTCGGGGCCGTCGACGTGCCACGCCTCGAACTCGTCGCGGTCGCGGACGTCCAGCACGGAGACCGAGCCGCCCCGGATGCGGTCGTAGAGCTCGCGCGGCGTGATGGCTGTCGAAGTCACACCCGGACGTAGGGCCGGGAGTGGCAAAAGCTCACGTGCACGGCGCGCGAATCGGGAACTATGAAAGTCGACGACTTCCGCGACGACGTGGCGGCCGCCGTGGAGACCGAACTCGACCGCCTCGGCTCCTCGAAGCGCCTCGTCGCGCTCACGGACGCGAGCCTCGACGACGGCACGGTACTGCGCGCGGCCGCCGCCAGCGAGGCCGCCGCGGCCGACGTGTTCGCGGCGTGGGCGTCGGACGAAACTGGTGGCGCCGCCGAGACGTTCGCCGCGTTCGCGGAGCGCGAGCGCGACCACTACGAGCGCGTCGCCGCGGAACTCGGCGAGGATGTGACCGCCGACCCCGGTGCCGTCCACGACTACCTCCGCGACCTCGACGACACCGTCGAGCGCGCGGGCGGCGTCGTCGGCCGCGGCCTCGTCGCGGAGCGCACGCTCGCGCAGTTCGTGAGCTACTTCGTGAACAGCGCCGACGAAGCGCGCGCGGACCTGTTCCGGGAACTGCGCGCCGACACCGACGCGGACACAG
>CAXREU010000008.1:0-38686 GCA_964229715.1 Halobacterium sp. | reverse complement strand
CGGGCGCCCGCAGCCGCGCGTCGTCGGCGAGCGTTCCGTCCTCGGCCAGCGGGCTGTTGAGGTCGACCCGCACCCCGCCGGCGGCGTCCGCCGCGTCGAGGTCGTCGAGGGTCCGTATCGCCATGTGGTGGGACCGAGAGAAGCGGCGGGCATAGGCGTTTCTGTCCGTCGCGGCCAGTCATGCGCCCAAATTCTGGTATTCAGTCGCGAGTAAACGTCTGGCAGTTGCGTGCTCAGGCGGCGGTGTCGTGGCGGGCTGTCGACCGGGACGTGTGTCAGTGAATCGGCGTTAGACCGGCTGGCACTCCGGACAGAGGAGCTGGCCGTTGACGTCCACGAGCTCGTGGGCGAGTCCGCCGCAGCTCTCACAGACGCCCTGCTCGTTGTAGCTGTCGCCGGAGTTCGCTTGCTCGATGCCGGCCCGGGGCGTCGATGGCGCTGCGGGCGCGCCGCGGAGCCGTTTTTCGACGGTCGGCGCGACATCGCGCGCTTCCACGACACCGTGGACGCCGTCGTCGTCCGCGACCAGGACGCGCGGGTCGCCGGTCCGGCCCATCAGGTCCGCGGCGTCCGCCACGGAAGCGTCCAGTGACAGCGACTCCGGCGGGCCATCCATTACGTCGGCAGCGGTGACGGCGTTCGGGTCGTGCCCGTCGAGCAGCACGTCCATGACAGTCTCGGCGGTGACGACGCCGACCGGCTCGGTGCCACGGAGGACGACCGCGCTGTTGGTGTTCTCGGCCCGCATCAGCTCGACCGCGTCGAGGAGTTCGTCGGATTCACTGACGCCGACGAACTCCTGGGAAAGCACGTCCCTGAGCGCTAACTGTGCCATGGGAATACGTAGCACTCTATCGTGCTAAAAGGTATCCCCAAAACGCGTATGGTGCCCGAAAGCGAAAGTCTCTGGGACCGCGAATCGAGCACACTCGGCCTGCTGGGCGTATTCGGCGTTCGCGGCTCGGAGCTGTCGCCGACCGAGTAGGTTCTGCGGCGCGTGACGGCTTCGAACCGCGGGATTCAACATCGCTGCCTCCCCTCTCGTGTAGCAATGACCATCCCGTCGTTCGCTATCGGCATCGCCGGGGGCACGGGCGCCGGCAAGACGACGGTAGCGCGCGAGATTACCGACAACGTCGAGGAAGCGGCGACGCTCATCCCGCTGGACAACTACTACAAGGACCTCAGCCACATGGACTTCGAGGAGCGGGCGAACGTCAACCACGACCACCCCTCCGCGTTCGAGTGGGACCTCCTCCAGGAGCACCTCGACGCCTTGCTCTCCGGGCGGCCCGTCGAGATGCCCCAGTACGACTTCACCGAACACCTCCGGAAGGAGGAACGGGTCACCGTCGAACCGACCGACGTCATCGTGCTCGAAGGGATTCTGGCGCTCTACGACGAGGACGTCAACGACATGCTCGACCTCCACATCTACGTCGAGACAGACGCCGACGTCCGCATCCTCCGTCGCATCGAGCGCGACGTCGTCGAGCGTGGCCGCGACCTCGAGGGCGTGATGGACCAGTACCTCTCGACGGTCAAGCCGATGCACGAACAGTTCATCGAGCCCACGAAGAAGGACGCCGACATCATCATCCCGGAGGGCGCGAACGCGGTCGCGGTCAACCTCCTCGAAGAGAAAGTCCAAGCCGAGAGTTCGGAGATGGCCGAGTGGGCGGTGCGCGGCGACGAGGAGCGATACGAGCGCGAGTTCACGGACAGCGACCCGGACGACGAATCCGGCGGCGAGGTCGACGTCGCCGCTCCCGGGGAGCCGGAGTTGGAGTCGGAGTCCGAGTAGCTCGAGAGACGCGTCTTCTCGGTGGTTTTGTCGTCGCTACGTGGCTATCAGTGTCGACTGACGCCAAGATACCTCGACTGTCGCCGGCCTACCGCTCGGGCGGGTGGTAGTCCCAGATGTTTGCGCGGCGCAGGCCGTCCCCGACCGCCTTGTGGAAGGCCACCTTCGTCTCGAACTCGTCTTCCTCGACGTGTTCGAAGATTTCCGCCACGGAGAGCACCTTCTCGTGGTTGATGCGGACCGGCCAGTCGCCGAACTCCTCGACGAACGCCGATTTCTCCAGCGGGAAGTCGTCTTCTTCGTCGACCATCTTCGAGAGGACCGCCATATCGTAGTTGCGGCCGCCCTCGCTGCCTTTCTCGCCGTCAGGGTCGTGGACCCAGTCCCGGCCCGAGGGGTCTTCCATCTCTGCCATACTCGTGTCGTTCGCCGCCGGCCCCAAAACCGTTTCTCAATCCGCGCAGGAGATTCTCGGTTCCACGAGGAACCGAGTATGTAGAATGTCAGCGGTGAGGCTGGGATTTGAACCCAGGAGGCTGACGCCACCGGTTTTCAAGACCGGCGCAATAGGCCGCTCTGCCACCTCACCACGCGAGCGACCGTACGACGAGTGGACGGTTCAAACTGTCGTTGTCTGCCAGGCGACGACGCCCCGCCCCCGGTTTTCGAATGTTCGACGGTGAGACGGTACGGAGGTGGGGTGTCGATTCGTTTCGAGAGGGGAATGGCCGGCCCGTTCGTGGTGAGTGAATTGTGACGCGAACACTCCCACCCCGTTTTGCAAGTGTTCTGGTGAGAAATCGAGGCGGTGATGACAGCGGCGAGCGAACGACGTGTTGCACGAGGGCAAGAATCGAGCGATAGAGGCACGGTTGCACCGTTTCTCGAGCGGTTGCTAGCCCACAGTCGTGGCGGGAACAGTAGGTGCGAGCGAGGAAAACAGACCGAGCATGTGAAACTGAAGAAACGATAGAACCGAGGGTATTATAGTGGATGCGCAGAAAGCGACTCGCAAGCGATGAAGACGCCGTTCCGAGATCGCGTCGAGCTGTTCACCAACAAGGACGTCCTCAAGGACCACTACGAGCCCGAAGAAATCCTCGAACGCGACGAAGAAATCGACCAGTACGCCAACGCCCTCCAGGACGTCGTGGATGGCTGGGAACCGGACAACGTCTTCGTCTACGGAAAGACCGGCGTCGGGAAGACCGCCGTGACGCGGTATATGATGGACGCCCTCGAATACGAAGCCGAGGACCGCGAGGGCGTCGACGACGTGGTGAGCGTCGAGGTCAACTGCCACCACCACCCCTCATCGTACCAGGCCGCCATCGCACTCGTGAACGAACTCCGCGGGGACACCGACCGCGACCCGCTCACGACGGGGCTGTCGACGTCGGACGTGCTGAATGCGCTGTTCGACGAAATCGAAGCTCGCGAAGGCACCGTGCTCATCGTGCTCGACGAAATCGACAACCTCGGCGACGACGACATGCTGCTCTACCAGCTCCCGCGTGCGAAGACGAACGGCAACATCTCGGACTCGCAGGTCGCGGTCGTCGGCATCTCCAACGACTACACGTTCCGCAACGACCTCTCCCCGAAAGTTCAGGACACGCTCTGCGAGCGCGAAATCAAGTTCCCGCCGTACGACGCCAACGAACTCGTCACGATTCTCACCGACCGCGCCGAGCGCGGCCTCCGCGGGGATGTCCTTGAAGACGGCGTCATTCCACAGTGTGCGGCGCTCGCCGCTCGCGACCGTGGGAGCGCGCGACAAGCCATCGACCTGCTCCGCGAAGCGGTCAACGTCGCTGTTGAGGACGGCCGCGAAGTCGTCAGCGAGAAAGACGTCGACACGGCCGTCGAACGCGTCGAACGCGGCCGCATCAAGGACTCCATCAAGGACCTCACGACCCACGGCCAGTACGTCCTGCTCGCGGTCACGCAGATGTCCGTCAGCGGCGAGACGCCGGCCCGCGCGAAGGAGCTCTACGAAGTTTACGAGGAAGTCGCCGCCGAGTACGCCGCCGAACCCCTGAGCCAGCGCAGCGTCCACGACCACCTCAACGACCTCTCGATGCTCGGCTTCCTCCGCCAGCACGACCGCAACTACGGACGCGGCGGCGGGCAGTTCTTCGAGTACGAGCTCGACGTCGACGCGGAAATGGTCCGAGAAGCGATGGCTGACGAAACCGAGTAGCGGACGTCACGGTCCTCCAGCTTTCGTCCCCCCTGTGCTCTCCCCTCGAACATTCGAAAATCGGGGTGGGGGACTCCCTCCCTCGTCACTCTTCGCCCGGCGACCTCGTACCGACTTCACTTGCAAAACGGGGTGGGGGCCCACTGCAGTCACCCGCCCGCTCGCGAACAACACTTGCAAACGGGGGTCCCCCGCAGGGCGGGCTTACTCTCGAACGAGCACGCGCTCGCCGTCTTCAGCTTCGACGCGGAGGCCGAGGTCTTCGACGTACGCGGTCGTGAACGCTGGAACAATGCGCCCGGCGGCGCGGCGTGCGCGGAGTTCCGCGACCAGCGTGACGAGGTCGTCGCCGGTCCGGA
The DNA here is from genome assembly GCA_964229715.1 of Halobacterium sp. Lineage (GTDB taxonomy): Archaea > Halobacteriota > Halobacteria > Halobacteriales > Halobacteriaceae > Halobacterium. The sequence goes on along the minus strand of CAXREU010000008.1, from coordinate 34,320 downwards.
TGCGGGTCTGTTCGTGGAGGAAGTCGACGTCGTGGCCGGCGTCGATTGCGCGCGCGGTCACGGTCTCGATTTCCGGCGCACTCCACGCGCCCTCGAAGTCGATTGGTTCGCGGAAGCCCGCGAAGTAGAGGTTGCCACCCCGGGACGGCCCGACGACGACGGGGTTCCGGCGGAGCTTCAGCGCTGCGCTGTCGACGTGCTTGCGCGCGACCAGTGGCGCGTCGGGCTCGAGCACGGCGACCGACGCCACACCCTCCGTGTCCAGCAGGTGCGTAACCGTGTTCCCGACGCGGGCGTGCTTCGAGGACCCGACCTGCACTTCGACGCGCGCGGCCGCGGCCTCCTCCTCGTCGAGCACGTCCTCGACGAGATCCCTGATCTCCTGCTCGGCGTCCGCTCCCTCGGGGACGTGCTCGTCGGGGAGCAGGTCGTCGGGCCGGTAGTTCACGAGGAGGTCGCCGCCGCTCTCGGCCACCGCACGGAACGCGTCGGCGGCCATCGCCTCGTACAGCGATACGGCTTCCTGCTCGGAGAGCGGCGACGTGGCTGCCAGCTCCGGGAGCACGAGTCCTTCCCGCGGTGGGTCCACCGTGACGGCGACGACAGTCATACGTAGCCCTCTGTCCGGGGGACGCTTGAACGCCGCGATACGGCGATCCCGTGGCCACGACCGTGCTGCCCGTCGTCACAGCGTCGGTCACGTCGTTACAGCACCGGATGAACCACGTCGCCCAGTTGTCACAGCACCGGTTAGCGACCGCGCCGTCCCTTCGTCTGCCGATAGTCCGTGTCGAGCAGGTCGAGGAAGAAGTCGACGTACGCCTCTCGCTGGTCGTCGGTCTGCTCGGCGGGGTGAATCATCGGCGCGAGCTCGAACCCGCGCCCTCGAATCGACGTCGCGTGGTGGTCCTCGACGTCAAGGTCGTCGGCGGGCGTGGTGGTGTACTCCTTTCCGAGTTCCGTGAGCGCGCGCTGGCCGACCGGCACGAGCACCTCGGGGTTGATGATGCGGATGTCGGCGTTCAGGTACGGCTCGCAGGTTACGACTTCCTCGTCGCTGGGGCCGCGGTCAGGGTGCCGGCAGCGCGTCAGGTACGTCAGGTAGGCGTTGTCGAGTTCCGGCTCGGCGCTGTCCGGCAGCGAGTAGTTCAGGCCGACGCTCCCGAGAATGTGCTGGAAGCGCTCGCCCGCCTCGTCACCCGTGAACGGCACGCCCGTACGCTCGGCCCCCTCGCTGGGGGCCTCGCCGACGAACACGAAGTCCGCGCCGACGTCGCCGTAGCCGTGGACGACGCGCTCGCGGACGTCACAGAGGCCGGGACAGTTCCGGCAGTTCTCGTCCATCCCGTAGGGGTTCTGCGGGCCTTCCTGGTGGGCGTCCATCTACTCGAAGTTGGGTTCTCCGCGCAAAAAGCCGCTTCGCTCCGCGCAGGCGTTCGTTTCTATCTCCTCAGTCCCGCCGTCGTCGAAAGCGTTGCGTCCGGCCGCGCTTGCGGAGTGCCCAGCCGGCACCGAGTAGCCCGGTGAGCGCTACGACGAGCGCGACGAAGCCAATCGTCGTCGTCCGCGAGACGAGCGTCGACCACGCGGGTCGTGCGACGCCAGCGAGCTTCGCACCGGTGATGACGACGAGTACGACGGGGAGGACGTATCTCGCGACGACGGTCGCTCCGCGAAGCTCCACCTTGACCACGCGACGCGCGTCCGGAGATACCCACAGGAACGCCGCGAGCAACAGCAGCGCCGAAACTGGGAGTGCGTACGTGCCGACGGATTCGTCGAGCACGTCGAGCACCGGCGCTCCAGCGAGCGACACGTGAGCCGCGCTGTAACTCAGCGCGGACGGGAGGCCAGCGACAAAGACCACACTCGTTAGTACAACCGTGGCGCGTCGTCGCGTCCAGCTCGCGGCGTTCTGGGCGGCGGCGACGCCGACTTCGAGGAGACTGACCGCGGACGTGAGCGCAGCTGCGAACAGCAGCCCGAAGAATCCGACGGCGACCAGCCGGCCGACTGGGAGCGCGGACCCGGCATCGAGTGCGGCGAACGCACGCGGCAGCGTCGTGAATGCGAGCTCGGTGCCGGCGGCGGGTGCGAGCCCAAACGTGAACACGACCGGGAAGATGACTAGACCGGCTAGCAGCGCGACCGCGATGTCTGCGACGGTGATGAGCAGCGCGGAACGAACGAGGTCGACGTCTTCACCGACGTACGCGCCGTACGTGAGCATGATGCCCTGTCCGACGGACAGGGAGAAGAACACCTGCCCGACGGCCGCGCTCCACACCCCAGGGTCGGAGAGGACCCTCACGTCGGGAGTGAACAGGAAGGCGGTGGCGTCACCGAACCCGTCGAGGGTGGCCGCGTAGACGGCGAGCGCGGCGAGCAGGACGAACACGAGCGGCATCACGAGCTTCACCAGGCGCTCGATTCCGTCCTTGACGCCCGCGTCGACGACCAACGCGGTGAGAGCGGTGGTGACGACGAACGCGACGACCGGCCACCAGCCGTCTGTGAACGCGGTGAATACGAGCTCGGTCCCGCTGATTGCGGCCGCGAGGAACGATAACACCCAGCCGGTGAGGACGAGGTAGTAGGAGAGAATGAGCAGCACGCCACCGACGACGACCCAGCCCAGCGGTGCGAACCGTTCGTCGGTGGATTTGAACGCGGAGACGACATCCGTGCGCACGCTCCGCCCAATCGCGAGTTCGAGGACGAGTAGCGGTACTGCGAGTACGAACGCCGCCAACAGGTATGGGATGAGGTACGCGCCGCCGCCGTTCTGGCCGACGACCGCAGAGAACCGCCAGATGTTCCCGAGGCCGACCGCGGCGCCGATGGTTGCGAGCAGGAAGCCGAGGTTCGACGACCAACGCTCCATGCGGTTGGGCTTCGTCGAGGCCGGGGAAAACCGTTCCTGCCGGCAGCGCACTCGTCGACGACCGCTGCCGGTCGCGCATCAGTGAGCGGGCGTGACTACTCGTTACGCGGGCTGCTCGGGTGATAGTCGGTGTCGTACTCGCCGGGCTGGTCGTCCAGACGGTCCGGGTTGATGCGTCCGCCCAACAGCATGAAGTCCAGAATCGTCACGTTGAGCATCGCCTCGACAACGGGGACGCCGCGCGGCGGCAGCCCGGGGTCGTGGCGACCGACAACCTGAATCTCTTTTTCCTCGCCGGTCTCCCAGTCGACGGTCTGCTGTTTCTTCGGAATCGACGTGGGCGCGTGCAGGGTCACCTCGCCATAAATCGGCTCCCCGGTTGTGATGCCGCCCTGCAAGCCGCCGTGGTCGTTCTCGATGGGCACCGGGTCGCCCTCCTCGTCGAATTCCCAGTCGTCGTTGTGTTCCGTTCCGGGAATCGTCCGCGCGTCGCGTCCGCGTCCGAACTCGAACGCCGTGCTGGCGGGCACCGACATCATCGCCTGGCCGAGGCGCGCCTCCACGGAGTCGAATCGTGGCGCGCCCAGTCCTCGGGGAACCCCCTGAATTTCGAAGTAGATGGAACCGCCAATCGAGTCGCCGCGCTCCTGGTAGTCTTCGATGAGCGCCTGCATCTCTGCGGCGGTCTCGGGGTGCGCGCAGCGCACGTCGTTGTCCTCGGTGTGTTCGAGCATCTCCTCGAAGGACACCTCGGGCGCTTCAACGTCGCCAATCTGGTTGACGTGAGCTTTCACCTGCACGCCCTCGTGCTCCAGAATCTCTTTGGCAATCGCGCCGGCCGCGACCCAGTTCACGGTCTCGCGCGCCGACGAGCGCCCGCCGCCGCCCCAGTTGCGCGTGCCGAACTTCGCGGAGTACGTGAAGTCGCCGTGGGAGGGCCGCGGCGCGGTGACGAACGGCTCGTACTTCCCGGACTCGGCATCCTTGTTCTGGATGGTCATGCCGATGGGCGTGCCCGTGGTGTAGCCGTCCTGAATCCCGGAGTTGATGGTCACCTCGTCGGGCTCCCCGCGTGAGGTCGTAATCATCGACTGACCGGGTTTCCGGCGGTCGAGTTCGCGCTGAATCGTCTCCTCGTCGAGCTCCAGTCCCGCGGGACAGCCCGACACCACGACGCCCATCCCCTGGCCGTGGCTCTCGCCGTACGTCGTCACCTGGAAGAGCCGCCCGAACCGATTACCGTTCATTATCGGTGCCTACGCACCGAGGGGTTTAGTGCTTGCAGTCTCCGCAACAGGTGCCACTTCGCTGGAGCGTCACGAGACGACGAAGCTGTCACACCAAGTCGGCGAGGCGCGCGACACCGAACGGGACGAGCGCTTCGTCGGGGTGGAGGCCGCCGTGCATGCCCGCGAGCCCGAGCTGCTCGGACTCGCCGGCGTACCAGAGTGCGCCCTCCCGCGGAACGACGAGGAGGTCGCCGCTGTTCCGCTCAAACGCGGGCCCGGGTTCCCCGCGCCCCCAGAGGCCGGCGTCGAGCGCTTCCTCCCGCGAGTAGACGAGAGCGTCGAGGTCCGCCGCTGCCAGGCGCTCGCGTGCTGCCGCGGGGTCGTCGACGCGCAAGTGAACGTTTCGCGGACCGCCCAGCACGAGCGGCGTCCCCGAGCGGTCCGTCGGTACGTCCGCGAGTACCCCGATATCGTCGAGTTTGATTCTGTCCTCGTCGCGAATGGGGACTTGGCCGTGGTCGGCGACGAGACAGACGACTGTCTCCTCTCGGACTTCCTCGTCGAGCGTCGCGAACGCGCGCTCCAGCGCGTCGCAGACGGCCGCGACCTGCATCCCGTACCGTTCGTCGCCGGGGCCGTACTCGTGGGCAACCGCGTCGACAGTCGGGTAGTAGGCGTACGTGTACGACGACGCGGCCGCGGATCGGAGCACGTCCCGAATCGTGAGTGCGAACTCGCTCGTTCGCTCGTAGTGGTGGACGGTCGCACCGACCAGCGCACCGTCGTCGTACCCCGTTCCGTAATCCGGTTCGACCACGTGGCTGTCCACGCCAGCCTCCTCCAGGCGGTCGTATATCGGGTCACCGTCGAAGAGTTCGCCGGGACTGACCGAGATATCACCGTCGTCCTTGGCGGCGTACGGGAGCGTCTCGTAGACGGTGTCACCAGTCGGGTCGTAGCCATTCCACCCGAGCAGCCCGTGTTCGACCGGCTCGCGGCCGGTGTGCATCGTCGTCACGCACGCCGCGGTCTCGGACGGGAACGTCGACGTGAGCGGCGTCACGCGGCCGATGTCGACAAACGACCGGAGCAGGGACACGTCCTCGTGCACGCGCTCAAACTGCCGAAAGCCGAGCGCGTCCACGAACAGCACCAAAACGTGCTCAGCGTCAGCGGGCACTTCATCGACGGCACTCGCAGCGAGCGCGCGACCCGGGAGCGTCGCTCCGAGGTCCGCACCCACCAGCGACGCCGCGGTCGCCGGCACCCGCGAGAAACAGAACCCGTCGTAGTCGGGGCGAACGAACCCCTCCGCGAATTCGTCGGCGACGAGCTCCTCGGCAAGAGCGGAATCGAGCATACGACCGAATCGACTGCATCCGTAGAAAACACCACTGGTCGTCTGCCACCCCTTCACACGAATGGACGAACGACGCGCCCGCGTTCAGTTCATAGGTCGACGGCGGCGCCGAGGTCGTCGAGCGCGTCGAAGAAGTCCGGGAAGGAGACGTCGACATGTTCGGCGCCCTCGATGACCGTCTCGCCGTCCGCAACGAGCGCGGCGACGGCGAGTGCCATCACAATGCGGTGGTCACCGCGGCCGTCAACGCGTGCACCGGAGAGGTCGCTGTCGCCGCCGTGGACGACGAGTTCGTCCCGCCGCTCCTCGACGGCCACCCCGAGTTTCGTGAGTTCTTCGGCCATCGCGGCGACGCGGTCGGTCTCCTTGTAGCGGACGTGCTCGGCGTCGGTAATCGTTGTCGTCCCGTCCGCGGCCGCGCCCAACACCGCGATGGTCGGCAGGAGGTCGGGGGTATCCGCGACGCCGACGGTAATTCCATCCAGGTCCGATTGCTCCACGACGATGCGTCCGTCCGAGCGCCGCCAGTCGACGTCCGCGCCCATCTGTTGGAGGATGCCGACGATGGCGGCGTCGCCCTGCTCGCTGGGGTGTGCGCCCTCGACGACGACCTCGTCGCCGCCCGCAAGCGCACCCGCCGCCAGTAGGTACGACGCCGACGAGAAGTCGCCGGGGACTGCGTACTCGCCGTCGAAGGGTTCGTACGTCTGCCCGCCCGGGACGCGGTAGCCGTTCCCGTGCTCCTCCGCCTCGACGCCGAACGACGCCAGCACGTCCAGCGTGATGTCGACGTACGGCGCGGACTTCAGCTCGGTCGTCAACTCGATGTCGACGCCGCGCTCGGTCACCGCGCCAGCCATCAACAGCGACGTGACGAACTGCGAGGAGACGTCGCCCGGCATTTCCACGCGCCCGCCCTCGATGGGGCCGTCGACAATCAGGGGCGCCCGCCCGTTCCCGCGGGTCGAGCGCGCGCTCCCGCCGAGTGCCTCGATGGCGTCCAGCAGCGGGCCCTGCGGGCGCGAGCGTAGCGACCGGTCGCCCGTGAGCACCGTCGTGCCGTCGGCGAGCGCGGCCGCACCCGAGACGAGTCGCATTGTCGTTCCGGAGTTCGCACAGTCAATGACGTCCGCCGGCACGTCGGGCGCGCCGAAGAACCCGGTGACGTCCCAGTCGCGGTCGACGCGCGTGGCGTCGCCGCCGAAGTGGTCGACGGCGCGCGCGGTCGCCTTCGTGTCCGCGCTCACGAGCGGGTTCCGTACGAGTGCGCCCTCGGCGTAGCCCGCCGCCAGGAGTGCGCGGTGTGTGTAGCTCTTCGACGGCGGGGCGCGGGCCGTTCCCGATACCCGGGAGTTCGCGACAGTGACGTCCATGCGTACGGCGACGGCGGGGCCCGGTATCAGGGTTCCGACGGCGGCGACGATTCGAGGCTTGCAACGGCCGTGTGGATGGCCGCAGGCGGTAGGATTTTGCGGCGGCCGCGACGAGTCGCGTACATGGACCCCGACTTCACGCGCCTCGACGAGTTCCTCGACGAGCGGGGACTCGACGGGTACGCCTTCCACGACGACGCGTCGAACAGCGACCTCTACTACGTCACGGGCTTCGCCGCGCCCGACCCGTTTTTCGCCGTCTACACGCCCGAGGAGACCGCTGTGCTGGTCTCCTCGCTGGAGTACGGCCGCGCGAAACAGGAGAGCCGCGCGGACACTGTCAAGCGCCACGCGGACTACGACTACCGCGCGAAGCACGCCGAACACGGCGAGCGCGAAGCGCAGGCGCTGATGGCCGCGGAGTTCCTCGCCGATCTCGGCTGCGAGTCGCTGGCCGTCCAGGCACAGTTCCCGGTCGCCACCGCGGACGCGCTCCGTGGCCAGCAAATTTCGGTCGAACCCGACGAGGACGGCGTCGTCACGGACGTGCGCGCGACCAAGACCGACGAGGAAATCGAGCACGTGCGAGCCGCCCAGAAGGCCAACGAGGCCGCCATGGCGCGCGCCGAGGAACTGATTCGCGGCGCGGACATCGACGACGGCGAACTCGTCCACGACGGCGACGTGCTCACCAGCGAGTTCGTCAAGCAGGAAATCGAAGTCGAACTGCTCCGGCACGGCTGTGCGCTCGATGAGACCATCGTCGCGTGCGGGCGAGACGCCGCCGACCCGCACAACCGTGGGAGTGGGCCGCTAGAAGCCGACGAGTTCGTGGTTGTGGACATCTTCCCGCGGGACAAGGACTCGAAGTACCACGCCGACATGACGCGGACGTTCCTCAACGGCACTCCCAGCGAAACCCAGCAGGAGTGGTACGACGTCACCCACGAGGCCATGCAGGCTGCGCTCGACGTCGTCGAACCCGGTACGACCGGCGAGGAAGTCAATCAGGCGGTCGTGGACGTCTACACGGACCACGGCTTCCCCACCATCTACACCGACCCGGAAGCCGAGACGGGCTTCATCCACTCGACGGGCCACGGCGTCGGCCTCGACGTTCACGAGCAGCCGTCGCTCTCGCAGGGCGGCGAGGAGCTCCGCCCCGGCCACGTCATCACTATCGAGCCCGGTCTCTACGACCCGGACGTCGGCGGCGTGCGCATCGAGGACATCGTCGTCGTCACCGAGGACGGCTACGAGAACCTCACCGAGTACGAGATTTCGCTCGCGGACTGACCGAGCCGGGCAGCCCGTCGCTGTCACTCGCTCCGTGGTTCCTGAGGTGTCGGTCGTTCGCTGGCGAGCCGAATCGAGTAGTTCACCAGCGACTCCATGCGGTCCAGCGACTCCAACGCGGACGCCAATTCCGGGGTCTCGCCGACTTCCGTGCGCGTCGCCTCCAAGTCCTCCCGGAGCACGTCGATGGATTCGAGGAGGTCCGAGGAGAGCACGTTCGTCAGTTCAAGCAGATGGTCGCCACGCTGGACGTCCTCGTCGCCGACGACCGTCCGAAAATGCACCGAGAGGCCGTCCTCGGAAGGGAACGCCCGCACCTCGAAGGTCTTCTCTAGGGGCTGGAAGTGCTCGCGGAACGTCACCGGCTCCTGGGACGCCATCGCACGATGGTACTCCGTGTAGAAGTTCGTCCCGACCGCACCCGGGAACGCGTCCCAGACGTTCTCGCCGATGACCTCGTCGGCGTCTACCTCCAGGATGTCCTCGGCGGCGCTGTTCACGTACGTGAACCGCCAGTCGCGGTCGAGCGCGAAGAACCCGTCCGTGATGCGTGCGTAGACGTTCCGCGCGCGGTCGTTCAACATCGCGACGTCCTGTTCGGCCCGGTACGATGCGGCGGCGTCGTGGCACGCGTCCGCCAGCGCTGCCAGTGGGTCGGCTTCCTCGCCGTCGCGGACGTAGCCGGTGACGTCCAAGGAGATGGCGTCACTGGCTATCGAGGTGGCGCTTGCAGCCTCGTAGACGACGACCGGGACCGCGGGGTCGGTGTCGCGGACGAGACGGAGGAGTTGCAGGCCGTCGGTGCCGTCGGCCGCGTGTTCGACGGCGATGCAGTCAGTGGCCTGCTCGGAGAGCACACCGAGAGCGTCTGCCGCGGTCGGCAGCGCGGTCACTGTTAGCGGCGCGTGCTCGGGGAGTGCGCGCTCGACCGCTGCGCGCGTCCGTTCGTGTTCGCTGACGAACAGAACGTGCACTGGTTCACCCATATCGGGGAGCTACTCGGGTGGTAGGGCTGCCCGCGGGTTAGTTACTTGTGGCTCCGCCATGGGTCCGGAGGTCGTGGAACACCGCGAGGAAGTCCTCGTCGTCGAGGTCGGTGACGCGCTGGTCGAGCTCCGTCTGGAGCTCACGGATGTCCTCGCAGAGCTGCTGATAGCGTTCGTCGTCCGCGAGTTCGGCGTCGGACTTCGTCGTCTCGATGGTCGCCCGTTTCGACGCGAGCGCGAAGTACTCCTGGACCTCCTCGTTGTACAGCGAGCGTGCGAGCAGCTGTTTGACGAGCGCTTCGAGTTCGTCTCGTTCGACCGGCTTGACGACGTACGCGTCGAAGCCGAGCTCGAGCGTGTCGAAGTCCGGGTCGACGGCGGTCACCATCGCGACCTGACAGTCGTACCCGTGGTCGCGGATGGCGGCAAGCACGTCGTCACCGGAGCGCTCGGGGAGTCGACGGTCAAGCAGGACTACGTCGACGTCCTCGTCGAGTTCGTCGAGCGCGTCCGCGGCGCTGTACGCCGTCCGCACGTCGTAGCTGTCGGTCAGCCAGTCGGCGAACAGGTCCGCGAGTTCGCGCTCGTCCTCGACGACGAGCACCGTCGCCGGTTCGGGCATCTCGGTCTGAACAAGTCCGTCGGTTCGTTTAACTCTTTCCCGGCGCGTATCAATCGTCGACCGATGGGACGCGGATGCTGACCGTGTTCTCGTCCGGCACGGCGACCGTCGCGCCGCAGTGACGGGCGAGCCAGTAGACCACCCACAGGCCGATGCCGGAGCCGTGCTGGAGCGAATCCTCAGTGGCTCCGGCGAGAGCACGGCGCTCGTGCGCGGGAATCCCGGGTCCGTCGTCCGACACGCGAACTTCCACGGGGTCGTCGCTGCTGGCGGTGATGGTCACGCCGGGCTGGTCGGCGTCGTTGTGTTCGACCGCGTTCGTCAGGAGTTCGCGCACAGCGAGCCGGAGTCGGGCGTCGACGTCGGCGTCGACCCCACGGGCCACTTCGAAGTTGGCGTCGGGATACTCCGAACGCGCTCGCTGGAGCTCCGCATCGAGGAGGTCGTCGAGAGGGGCGGTACCCACGTCGTCCTCCCCGAGCACGCGTTCGACCACCCGGGCTTTCTCGCTGACGGCGAGCAGGTCTTCGGCGGCAGTCACGATGCTGTCGACGTCCTCTTCGTTGTGCCGGTCGGCGAGGCGCTCGGCCCGACCGAGTACGACGTTCAGCGCGTTCCGGACGTTGTGCCGAAGCACGCGGTTCAACACGCGCAGGCGCTGGTCGCGCTCCTCGCGCGCGGTGACGTCCCGGGCCACCCACACGTAGCCGCCGGACAACGACGTTATTGACAGTTCTTGTGGGTACGTGCGGCCGTCGTCGCGGTGCGCGAGCATCTGGCCGTGCCAGTGGTCGTCGCTGTCGCCGTTGGCGTCGAGTTCTTCGAAGACGGCTGCCAGGCGGTCCCTGGCGTCCGTCGGGTAGTACGTCGTCCAGTGGGTCCCAGTAAGGCCGTCGTCAGCCTGGTAGTCCTCTCGGAAGGCGTCGTTGGCGTACACGACCCGCCGGTCGGCATCAAGGACTGCGACACCGTCCATCGCGGCGTCGAGAGCGTGCTTGAGCCGAACCTGCACACGAGAGCGGTGGCGTGCGCGCTCACTGTACGTCCCCGCTATCGCGGCGCCGAGCGCCCCCACGCTCGTGTGCTGGATGAACACGTGGTCTACCGCCGTCCCGTCGCCGTACCCGCCGACGAACATCGTCCAGAGACTGAGCGCGAGCACGCCGCCCGCTCCGCCGACTGCCCACGTGGACACCGTCACACCCCGTGCGCGCTCCCGGCCACGATACCTGAACCAGACGCCGTAGGCCAGCAGCCCGAGCGCCGGCCCCATGGTCGTCGCGACGACCAGCGGGTGGGCGTGCTGGTGATTCCCGAAGTGGGCGACAGCCGCCACCGTGAGGACCGCACCGAGCCCCGCGACTAGCCAGTCGTGGACGGGCGGCTCGTTCGCGGAGCGGGTGTCGAACTGCGGCACGCCCGACCGGTACCCGTGGTGGTATAAAAATTCACGCGTCGAATTATCAGCGGCGGAAATCGGAGCAGTTCGGCGTCGCCCGCGCGGACGCCGTGAACGAACCGCTTTTGCCGGGGCGGACGTTAACAGAATCCGATGGACGTACTCGTGGTGGGGGCCGGCGACGTCGGCCGCTGGTTCGCGGACGTGGTCGCCGCTCCGGTGACGGTCTCCGATGTCGACGAGGACCGCGCTCGAGCGGCCGCGACGGAGCTCGACCGCCGAGCGGCGGCTGTCCCACTGGACACCGAGGAGTCGTTCGGTATCGTCGCCGTCGCCGTGCCGATGGGGGCGGCTGTCGACGCTATCGAGCGTCACGCCAGCCGCGCCGAACAGGCTGTGGTCGACTTCACCGGCGAGATGCGCGGCCCGCTGGCGGCGATGGCGAAGGCGGCGCCCGCTCGCGAGCGCGTCAGCTTCCACCCGCTGTTCGCGCCCGAACATGCCCCCGGCCGCATCGCAGTTGCGGAGAGTACACCCGGGCCGGCGACCGACCGCGTCCGCGAGTGGCTCGAAGCCGCAGGCAACGACCTCGTGGACGTCGGCGCCGCCGAGCACGACGACGCGATGGTGACGATTCAGGGGCGAGCACACGCAGCGGTGCTGGCGGTCGCGCTCGCGGCAGACGACGTCCCAGACGAACTCGCGACGCCGGTCTACGAGGACCTCGCGGCGCTCGCCGACCGCGTGACCGGCGGGAACGCTCGCGTGTACGCCGACATTCAGGACGCGTTCGGTGGTGCCGACGACGTCGCTGCGGCCGCCAAGCGGGTCGCCGATGCCGACCGCGAGACCTTCGAGGAGGTGTACGAGGATGCCAGTCGATAGGGCGGCGATTCTGGACGCCGCGAAGTACCTTCGCGACGTGCGGCCGCTGGACCCCGACGAACTTCGGGAGTACGTTGCCGACCAGCCCCACGAGGCGGTCGTCCGGCAGGTGCTGCGCGAGCACGCCGCCGGCCTCGGTGTCGTGGAACGTGAGGACGGGACGTTCGTGCCAGCTAGCGACGAACCCGTCCACCCCGACTTCGATGGCGTAGACGCGCTTCCCCGCGAGTACGAGCGCGTCGTCGAGGACTTGCTCGTCGAGCAGTGGGGCGCCGACTGGCACCGTGGCGACTCCGGGAAGCGCCTGCGGGAGACGATTCGGCGCTTCAAGGAGCAGTACTACCGCCAGCACGCCGTCGAGTACGACGACGAGGTCGCGCTCGGATACGCAATCTACCACCTCGCGACGTACTACGCGGCAATCCAGTACGTGCTCGAAGACCTCGCGGAGGGCGACCTACTCTCCGGGAACCTGCGCGTGCTCGACGTGGGCGCGGGCGTCGGCGGTCCGGCGCTCGGCCTCTTCGACTTCCTGCCCGACGACGTGCTCGTGGAGTACCACGCCGTCGAACCCAGCGACGCCGCGGACGTGCTCGACGACCTACTCGCCGAGACCGGGCAGAACGTCCACCCGACGATTCACCGCGAGACCGCCGAGGCGTTCGACCCCGACGGCGAGTACGACCTCGTGCTGGCGTGCAGCGTGCTCAGCGAACTCGACCAGCCGGTCGAAACCGCCCAGCGGTACGTCGACGCGCTCGCCGAGGACGGCACCTTCCTCGGGCTCGCGCCCGCGGACAAGCACACGAGCACGCACCTCCGCGAGGTCGAACGAGACCTCGAATCGCGCGGCGCGACCGTCTACGGCCCGACGCCGCGGCTGTGGCCGGGTGAGCACCCGAGCGACCGCGGCTGGACGTTCGACGAACGCCCGGACGTCGAGACGCCGAGCTTTCAGGAACAGCTCGCGGGCGCTAGCCAACGACCTTCGGAGTTCTACCACACCGAAGTTCGGTTCTCGTACTCGCTGCTGCGGACGGACGGCGTCCGCCAGTACGACGTCTCGCTGTCCGCGGACCGGCTGTTGAAGCTCGCGAACGCTGACGACCGCGTCACCGACCGCGTGGACGCGGTGCTCGCGAAGCTCTCGCGGAACCTCGGTGACGAGGACGCCAACCCGCTGTTCAAAGTCAGTGACGGCAGCGAGACCGAGGAGTGTTACGCGGTACTCGTCCGGCCGACGAGCCTCAACCGCGACCTCCGGGCCGCCGAGTACGGCGACCTGCTCTCCGTGGAGTCCGCGCTCGTGCTCTGGAACGACGACGAAGAGGCGTACAACCTCGTCGTCGACGAGGAGACGGTTGTCGACCGCGCGTGAGCGACGGCCAGCCGGCCACGAACCGCGCACGGAGAGTTGTACTTATGCGGGTCCGCCAGTAAGAGCGAGCTATGACTCTCACGGGGCTCGACGACCTGGACAGACAGATTCTCTACGCGCTCCAGCAGGACGCCCGACGGACGTCCTCCCAGACCATCGCCGACGAAGCAGGCGTCTCCCCGAGCACCGTTCGGAACCGGATTCAGCGCCTCGAGGAGCGCGGCATCATCCGCGGGTATCACGTGGACATCGACTACGAGAGTGCGGGCCACCAGCTGTACACGCTCATTATCTGCACCGCGCCGGTGCCGCGGCGCGAGGAACTCGCGGAAGCCGCCGTCGACGTTCCGGGCGTGGTTCGCGTCGAGGAAGTGATGACCGGCGAGGAGAACGTCCACGTCTTCGCGGTCGGCACGGACAGCGACGACCTCAGCCGCATCGGTCGCGACCTCGACGACCTCGGCCTCGAAGTCGCCGACGAGGACCTCATTCGGAGTGTCCACTGCGGCCCGTTCGAGCAGTTCAACTCGGACGTGGCTGACGACTCGTGATTATCGGCGCCGTATTTTGACGCTCTCGCAGAAAATCCACTCACTTTATGCGCTTTCGTCATGTAGCCGCGGGTGTGCCGCGTTCACGGTAGGCCGCGTCCGTTCGCGCAGCCACTGCCGCGTCGACCCGTGGACGCACCCGAGCCCGTAGCTGACGTGGTCGCACTCCCCGGCGCCCGTCGACTGTCGACCGAGCGACCCGTCAACACGCGATAGCGTCGCCTGACGACCGAACCCCGACACCAAATCACCATGAAGAAACTCGAACGAGACCTCGGCCTCGGCGCCGTCTTCGCCATCAGCGTCGGCGCCATGATTGGCAGCGGCATCTTCATTCTCCCGGCGCTCGCACTCGACATCGCCGGCCCCGCAGTAATCCTGGCGTACCTGCTCGCGGGCGTCTGCGTCGTCCCCGCCGCCCTCTCGAAGTCCGAGATGGCGACCGCGATGCCGGAAGCCGGCGGCACCTACCTCTACATCGAGCGCGGTATGGGGCCCGTCCTCGGTACAATCGCGGGCGTCGGCACGTGGTTCTCGCTGTCGTTCAAGAGCGCGCTCGCGCTCGTCGGCGGCGTCCCCTACCTCGTGTTGCTGTTCGACCTCCCGGTCAAACCCGTTGCGCTCGGGCTCGCGGTGTTCCTCATCCTCGTGAACCTGCTCGGTGCGAAACAGACCGGCCGCCTGCAGGTCGTCATCGTCTCGGTGATGCTCGCCGCGCTCGGCTGGTTCGTCGCCGGTAGCGCCACCAAGACCCAGCCGGAGAACTACCAGAACTTCTTCGCGGGCGGCGTCGAGGGGCTGCTCGCGGCGACCGGTCTCGTGTTCGTCTCTTACGCGGGCGTCACGAAGGTCGCCAGCGTCGCCGAGGAAGTCGAAGACCCAGGCAAGAACATCCCTATCGGCATCCTGGGGTCGCTGGCGTTCACCACGCTGCTGTACGTCGGCATCGTCGCAGTAATGGTCGGTGTCACGGAAGCCGGCAGCGTCGCCGGCTCGGATACGCCGATGGCGGTCGCCGCCGAGGTCACGCTCGGTGAATGGGGCGTCTACGCGGTCATCGGCGCAGCGCTGCTCGCGCTCGTCTCGACCGCTAACGCCGGCATCCTCTCCTCGTCTCGCTACCCGTTCGCGATGAGCCGCGACCAGCTCGCGCCACCGACGTTCGCGGAGGTTCACGAGCGCTTCGGCACGCCGACGACCGCAATCACGCTCACGGGCGCGGTGGTGCTCGTGCTCATCGCGTTCGTTCCCATCCTCGTGATTGCGAAGCTCGCGAGCGCGTTCCAGATTCTCGTGTTCGTACTTATCAACCTCGCGCTGGTCGCGTTCCGCGAGGGCTCGACGGAGGGCTACGAGCCGGAGTTCGAGTCGCCGCTCTACCCGTGGATGCAGGCGTTCGGCGTTCTCAGCGGCATCGTCCTCCTCACGCAGATGGGGCTGATACCGCTAGTCGGCGCAGTCGTCATCACGCTCGGCAGCGTCGTGTGGTATCTCGTCTACGCTCGCTCGCGCATCCGGCGTGAAGGCGCCGCCACGGACGTCATCCGGCAGCGACTCGGCCGCGATGTCCTCACAGAGACGGAGGCGTTCGTGGATGCCGACTTCACGGACACCCCCGAGGTGCTCGTCGCGCTCACGCGAGACACCGAGACCGAGCGCGAGCGCGCGCTGCTGTCGATGGCAGCCGACATCGTCCAAGCGAAGGACGGGCGCGTGGTCGTCGTGCGTTTCGACGAAGTCCCCGACCAGGCGCCGCTGGACCACGCCGCGGAAGTGCAGTCGCCCGGTGACGTCCGCTTTGAGAAGCAGACCGGCGACCTCGCCGACGAGTTCGACGTCGACGTCGAGTACGGCGAAATCGTCAGCCACGACACCAAACACGCCATCGTGAACTACGCTGAACACCGAGGTGTGGAGGCTATCCTCGCCGAACACGAGCGCCTGCGCCTGCGGTCGCGGCTGCTCGGCGACCCCATTGATTGGGTCGTCCGCCACGCCGGCTGTGACGTCCTGCTTGTGGAAAACCGCGGCTACGACGAACCCCGGAACGTCGTGCTAGAGGGCGACGGCGGGCCATTCGATCCGGCGGCGGTCGCGATTGCGGACGCCATCGCGAGCCGGACCGGCGGCCACGTCACGCTGTGGTTCCCACTGGATGACCAGCCCGACAAACGCCAGCAAACGATTCAGTCCTATCAGGACGAACTCGCCGACATGCTCTCCGTCCCCGTGCACACCCACGACCCGCGGGCCGAGGGCGCCCCTCTCGACCCCGACGTCCTGATTCGGTCGGGCGTGCAGACGCGCATCCGCGGTGGCCGCGGCGGCTACTCGCCGACAGTCCCCGACTGCACGGAAATCACGGTTTATCCCAGAGACTCCCGGCGGCCCGGATTCCTGCGGCGGGTCGTCGAACGCCTCGTATTCTGACGTGGTGCAGACGCCGACACGCTTTTTCCCCACCGGGGTGACTCCCCGCGTAATGACAGACGCGCTGGGGGCCGTGCTCCGATGAGCGACGAGCCGGAAATCCTCGTCACCAACGACGACGGCATCGATGCGCCCGGGATTCGGGCGCTCGCGAAGGGGCTGGACGAAGTCGGGAACGTCACCGTCGTCGCGCCAACGACGGACAAGAGTTCGACCGGACGTGCGATGTCCCGAGAGGTCACCGTCGAGGAGCACGAGCTCGGGTACGCAATTGATGGGACACCCACCGACTGCGTGATTGCGGGTCTGGAAGCGCTCGGGCCGTACCCGGACGTCGTCGTCGCGGGAGTCAACGAGGGCGCGAACCTCGGCATGTACGTGCTCGGGCGCTCGGGTACCGTCAGCGCCGCCGTCGAAGCCGCGTTCTTCGGCGTTCCCGCCGTCGCGTCGTCGCTGTTTCTCACCGAGGAGGACTTCGGCGAACCGACCGAGCCGGCGGACTACGAGACCGCGGTCGACGCCACCACGTACCTCGTCGAACACGCCGTCGACGCCGGTGTCTTCGAGCACGCCGACTACCTGAACGTGAACGCGCCCCACCCGGGTGCGGATGTCACCGGCGAGATGGTCGTGACTCGACCATCGCACGGCTACGACATGACTGCCGCCCGCAACGGCGGCACCATCACACTTCACGACCGGATGTGGGACCGCATGGACGAGGGCGACATCCCCGACCCGCCCGGCACGGACCGCCGCGCCGTCGTCGACGGTCACGTCTCCGTCTCGCCGCTCACCGCGCCCCACACGACCGAGCACCACGAGGCGCTGGACGCGCTCGCGGAGACCTACGACTGACCGTTCCGCTGCTCACTGCTTGCGAGGCCGCAGAACCTTCATCACGGAGCCGTTCGGCCAGCTCGCCGGGAACACTGGCGGTAGCCGTCCCACAAACGATTTGGACGCAGCGAGCAACTGGGCCCGCGTGAGCCCCAGTCGCAGCGCCCTCCTGTTCGCCGTCGGCGCGCTCCTCCTGTTCGCCGCCGGAACCGCTGTTCCCGCCAGCAGCGCCCAGCAAACCACGTACGTCTACGAGCCGACGACACCGATTTCTCTCGATGGCGACTACCAGGTGTCGGTCCACGGCTGCGGGTACCCCGAGTACCAGTCCCAGCGCTGCGTCGTCGCGCGCGCGCTCGCGGATGGGACGACGGTCGGCGTGAACGAGTCTGTCGTTGAACGACCGTTCTTCCCGACGACCGACTACATCGAACTCCGCGAGCAGTACTACGAACCGGTACTCCGCGACACCGCGGACGGGCCCGTCGTCGCGCTCGAAGGCATGTCGACGCCGGAAGTCCGCGCTGCCGCCGCCCGGAACGTCACCGACGACGACTCACTTGCTGCGCGCGCCGTCACCGAGGGGGTGGCGCGGTCTGACGAGCGCCTCCCACCCCATCAGACGTACGTGCGTTACGACGGCGACTACCACCTGCTCCGCGTCATCGACATCGAGCGCGCACCGGCGGGCTGGCTCGCCGGCGCGCTCCCGAACGTCGTCCTCGACGCTGGGCGGCTCGCGTGCTACCTCGGTGGGTTTGGATTCGTGTGGCTGTCGGGGCGGCGGTACCAGGAGGCGGTGTAGGCTCCAGTAGGACTGTCACTAACCATCGACGCCGCATAGCTATATAATCCGTGCGTGTGAACGACATGCACATGTCGGGGTCGCGGACGCTCGGCGTGCTCCCGCGCGTCGCGGGACTGGCGCGGCGACTGGTTGACGCCGTCCGGCCGCGTCGAATCACGCCGACGGAGCCACCGATAACGTTCACGGACGGCGAGGGCCGCGAGGTCGTCGTGCGCGCTTCCGAGGGCGGCGACGTCGAATCCCTCGTCCCGATGTACGACGACTTCGACCCCGCACAGCGCGCGCAGGGGACGCCGCCGCTAGCCGAAGACGCGATTCGTGACTGGCTCGATGGCGTCCTCGACGGCCCGAACGTCGTCGCAGCCGTGGACGGCAACGTCGTGGGGCACGTGATGTTCGTCGCCGACGGCACTGGCCGCCACGAACTCGCCATCTTCGTCCACCAGGACTATCAGGGCGCGGGCATCGGCACGAACCTGCTCGCGGCCGGCCTCGAACACGCCCGCAGCGAGGGCGTCGAGTACGTCTGGCTCTCCGTCGAAGCGTGGAAGCGCGACGCCCAGCGGCTCTACCAGCGCGCCGGCTTCTCGACAGTGAACCCGATGGGCGCCGCACACCGCATGTCGCGGTACCTCTAACCGGTCCCGTTCTGTCCCCGCGCGTTCGGACCCCCGCCAGCATTTATGTGGATGTGAACGAGTCACTCGGTATGGACGACGTCGACTTCGACGAACTCGTCTCGTCGCTGACGCCGCGCGAGGAGAACAGCGCGCTCAAATCCTACCAGAACACCGTTTCCGTGTCCTGTCCCGCCTGCGGCGACCCCTTCGACGACCTCGTTGTCTGCAAGGACAACCCCACGAGCCTCAACCTCTCGCGGCAACTCGACCTCTGCGTCGGCGTCGACGACGGCCGCGCCATCATCTTCACGCACAAACCGTAGTCACTGCACGACGGGTTCCGCCAGCGTCGGCTCCCACTCCAGGCCGCCCTGATAGTGGAACGCCTCGTTGTCGTGTTGCGGGTCCAGCACCGTCAGCGACAGCCAGCCGTTGTCGAACAGTTCGGCGACCGCCTCGTGCTCGCGGAGAATGTCGGTGACCCGCTCGACGGGCGCGTGAATCACGGCGGTGAGGCGGAGTGGCTGGTGGTACGACTGGTCGTCGTCGACGTTCAGTGACTGCAGCGGCAGCCCGGTCATCAGGTCGCCGCCGTTGCCCTGTAGCACGCCGACGTTACCGGTCGGATTCTGCGTGGTTTTCGACCCGCTCCCGTAGACGGCGTTGTCGACGGTCGCGAAGTAGTACTGGCTGTTAATCCACTGAGTGACGACTAGGGGCCCGGTCACGATGGCTTCCAGCGCGTCGCCCTCGGGGTCCGTCGTCCAGTCGTAGGAATGCAGGAATGCGCGGCCGTCGAGGTGGTGGTCGTCGGTCAGCGCGCGCGGCCCGACGACGAACGAGGCGTTTCCGGCTAGCCCCCACTCGGGGCGCGTCTCCGCCCAGTCTGCGGGCCGGCGCTCCGTCTCGCTGACGGCGTCCGCGGCACCACCCGTAGGCATCGACTCGACGCGTTCGGCCGCTGCGGCGGCGCGCGCGTCCTCGAAGTCCTCGCGGAAGCGTTCGAGGTCCGCCTGATGGCTCTCGGGGACGCCGCCGTCGAACAGCGTTATCTCGTCGGTGGTCGTGTTGTGTTCCGCGGCGAGGAAGACGGTGTCGTCGGGGAGGTCGAACCCGCGGTCCCGCAGCGCAGACTGGACGTCGTCGTCGTTGCAGATGGCGGCAAGGACGCGCGCGTTCGGGCCGCCGGGGTTCCCGGCGCACGCTCCGCAGTCGAGACTCGAATCGAACGGGTTGTTCGTCGTCTCGCTGGCGTGCCCCGTGAAGACAACGAGGCGCGCGAACTCCGTCCAGCCCATGAGGTCGAAGGCGTTCGCGGCGTAAGTGACCTGTTCCTCGAAAGTCATCCCCTGTTGGAGGTCGCCGTGCGCTCCCGGCTCGTGCTCGACCGTCGGGGTACAGAACTCGCGCGGTGCCGGGACGCGGTCGTCGACCGCGTTGGAGACGCTGGCTACGGCGGACGGGAGCAGGGTCCGGGCGGTCAACGCCGCCCCGTAGGCGCCCCCGCCGCCCTCGACGAACGTGAACGCGGTGGCGAGGTTGCTCTTCAACGACTTCAGGTGCTTCCGAGTCGCGGTCACCAAGTTCGTCCACCGGTCGTGGGTCGCCTGTGCGTTCTGATGGGTACCGTCCGGCTCGTCGGTGACGCGGTGCTCTGGGTCGACAATCGGTGGGCACGCGTCGCTCTCGGCCTTCGAGTCGTACGCCTGGAAACGCATCGGGACGCCGAAGAAGCCCGCGTACCCGTGCGTCTCGTAGGGACCGGTGGCCTCGATGTGGCGGCGGATGACCTCCGAGCGCGTGTCGATGCAGAAGACGAGCTGGGCGGCCGGGCGCTCGCCGTCGCCCGTCGACGCTGAGTCCGTCAGTGACTGGTCGATGCCGTCGAGGAGGCGGTCGCGGTAGCTCTGCTCCCAGGCGCTCAGCCAGATTTCTGGCAGCGGAACGTCCTCGTCCACGGGCGCCTGGTCGCGGTCGGGTTCGACGTGGGCGCCCAACAGGTCGGCCAGCAGCAACCGCACCGCGAGGTAGTCGAGCAGCGTCACGGGCGCTGCGGTCTGCCACGCGCCGTCGTTGTCGGCGCGCTGCTTGACGAAGCCGGTCCAGCCGGGCCGCGCGGCGAGGTGGTGCTCAAACACCGATTCCCAGCGGTCCCGCGGGTACTCGCTCAGGGCTGCTTCCAGCGCCTCACTCGCGGTCTCGGGCAGGTCAGCGGTGCTGTGGCAGCCCGGGATTTCGTCGTCGTGTGGAGCGAGGGCGCGCCACGCGGCATAGAATCCCTGCTCGCGGTGCGGCATCGGCCACTCCGCCCGCCCCTCGTCGAGGAACGCCGCGAGCCACTTCGACAGCACGCGGTCGACCGCTTCCATCGCCGGGTCGACGTCCCGCTGGGACGCAGTCGTCTCCATCTCGTCGAGCAGGGATTCGGGGTCGTCGGAAATTCCGTGAGCATCCAGTTCCGCAGCGAGGCGGTCCGGGTCGATGCGACCGTCCTCCCAGGCTTGCCGGAAGACGGCCGGCCGCGGATAGCCGCGGCCGCCGAACAGGCGCTCGCCCTCCGCAACCGCGTCCGCGAACGGCTGGTCTTCGAACCCCGAGAGGGGGTTGGCTGTGACGAACGAGTGCAGCGGCCAGACCGAGCCGACGGACTCGGCCGCGCGCTCGATGCTGGCCTCGATGGCGTCCTGGTTACGTGTCATCGTAGTCCTCCTTGCGCGTGAGTACGGTGTCTGGCTCCGGCTGGGCCGCGTTCAGCAGCGCGACGTAGAGGCGGTCGCTGCGGCGGTACCAGTCGAACTCCGTCGCCAGGTACGCTGCGACGAACAGCGCGGCGACGGCGACGTGGACGACTGTCAGTTCGGTCGGCGCCTCGGCGACTGATGCGCCCGCGATGGTCGTCGACACGGCGTTGAACGCCGCGGCGTAGCCGCCGATGGCGGTCAGGACGACGAGTGGCGTACTGGCGAGTCTGACCGCCGGTGAGAGAGTCGTCCGCCGGAGGATGTCGCGCGAGGCGTGCATCGTCGTCAGGACGACGACGAACGCCAGGAAGAGCCCGCTGTCGACTTTCATCCCCTTTCCGGTGAGCGTGGCGAACAGGGCACCGCCGCCGACGGCGGTGAGTAGGCTGACGAGGACGCTCGCGGCGGACAGCCGCGGTTTCCCCGGCTTTCCGGGGACAGTCTGTTCGACGGCGGACCCCGACGACAGGAACAGGTACGCCTTGTAGAAGCCGTGGAGGATGAGGTGCGTGATGGCGGCGGCGAAGAAACCGAGCCCGCACTGGAGTATCATGAACCCCATCTGGGCGACGGTAGAGGCGCCCAGTTCAGACTTCACGTCTGTTTGGACGAGCAACAGCGCCTGCCCGAACAGCGCGCTGAATGCGCCGACGAGGACGATAGCGGACATGACGGTGGGTTCGTCGGCAAACAGCGGCGAGAAGCGAGTCAGGAGGATGCCGCCGGCGTTGACGAACCCTGCGTGCATCAGGGCGGACGCTGGCGTCGGTGCCGTCATCGACGACAGCATCCACGTGTGGAACGGGAACAAGGCCGACTGAACTATCGCAGCGAGGAACAGACAGCTGACGGCGGCGAGCGCGAGCGGGCGCGGAATTGTCTCGATGTGGCTGAGGATGCCGGTAATCGTCGTCGTGCCCGTCGTCCAGACCAAGACAGCGAGACCGACGCCGAGCAGGACGCTACTGGCGAGGAAGTACCGGCGAGCGGTCCGGGCGGCGGCTTGGGCCTGCGTCCAGTCGCGGACGTGCCCGATGAGTGCCGCCATCACCAGGCCCATGGACAGCCACGCTGCCGCGAACAGCGCCACGTGGTCGGCTGCGGTCATCGTCATGACTGCGAGCGTGAACGCGACGGTCCGCGCGTAGAAGCGGTTGAGGTCGCGGTCGCCCGCCATGTAGCGACGGGCGTAACTGTGGACGATGCCGCTGAAGAACGTGACTGCGACCCACACGACGGTGGTCAGGCCATCCACGACGACCGCGTCCGCGAACGCCCACTCCTGCCCGCCTCGAACCGTCAGCGTGAGGGCGCCCAGGCTGAGGACGAACAGCGACCAGACGGCGTAGGTCGCGGCTCGTGGAATCGGCGAGGAGGACGGCGTCGCGGTCTCGGAGAGCTGTACGGTGTCGTTCGACTGTGGTTGGCCAGCCATTTTTTGGAGTCCCTGTTCGACCAGCGGCGTCTCGTCGACGGCACTCGACGAACTGGTCGGTGTTACACCATGGTAGAACAGTCTGGTTATTATATTCTTCTATGGTAACGAAGTGTTCGCAGGAACTTTGTAAATTAACAACATGGTCGATAATGTGGTTTCGTGCGGCTCAGGCGTACGTCGTCGCAGCGAATCGACGTCCCGGTCCCCCTCACTCGGAGGAGAATCCTTCGAACGGCGTCGTTTCGTGACTGCGGACGAGTACCTCGTCGACGACGGACAGCCCCATGTCCAGCAGCGCCTGCGCCACCGGCGTGATGTCGCTGTCAGTCTCGCCGACCGCCGTCACGAGCAGGTTCTGCTCGCCGGTGACGAGCTCCTGGACGGACACAACGCCCGGGATGTCCAGCACGTCCTCAATGAGGTTGCCACGCTCCGGAATCGGTGCCGTGCAGAACAACAACATCCGGAGCGGAAACCCGGACTCCTGGTAGTCGACGTCCGCGCTGTACCCCTTGACGACCGACTCCGATTCGAGGCGTTGGATGCGCTTGCGGACCGTGCTCGACGACGTGTCGGTGCGCTCGGCGATGTCGCCCGAGGAGAGATTACGCGCGTCCTCCTGGAGCGCGTACAGAATCTCGCGGTCGGTTTCGTCGAGTTCGTACTCGGTCATACCTCCTACGTCGCTACCGAGCGCATAAGGAACTTCGGCTCCCCGTCACGACCGGGCAGCCAGCCCGCCACTCAGCGCTCCTCGATACTCACCGACAGGTCGTCGACGTAGTGGGTCGCGTCGGCCTCCCAGATGACCGCGGTCCCGACCGCGAGGTACAGCGTGTCCGTTGACAGCTCGGGCGTCGTCCACTCGAACTCGTACTCGTGCCAGCCGTCAGCGAGCCACAGCGGCTCCCGCAGCCCGCCGTACGGCGTCTCGCCCAGCTCGGACGTGTTCACACCCGGCTGCGGGAAATCCTCCTCAACCTCGGGTGGCTCGGGGGCGAGGCGCATCACGGCGTGGCGAATCGTGTTGAACGACTCCGACTCGCTCCAGAACTGGCCCTCGACTTCGATTTCGTACGCCTGTCCCTGCTCGACTGGAACTGGGTGGACAGCCCACGTCACGCCGTCGTCGTAATCGCCCTCGTTCCACACCCGTAGCGACCGGTCGCCAGTCGCTGCCTCCGCATCCGAGACGTCGACCTCCCACTCGAACTCCGCGATGTCGACCTCGGGGCCGATGGCCGCACCGGTCTCCCAGTCGCCGATGCCGTCCTCGAAGCTCTCGATGAACGCCTCGTCGTTATCGTCGTCCCCCGGAACGACACAGCCGGCGAGTCCCGCGACGCCGACTGCTGCACTCGCTCGAAGCACGTCTCGGCGATTCATTATCGAGACCTACCGCAGCCGGCGACATAACCGCTCTGGCAGCCGTCACTCGCCCTCCCAGTAGTCGACGTCGTCCGCCATGCGGTAGTAGCCGTGGTGGGAGCGCTCGCCCCGACCACCTGGTGGCGCGCCGACGAACACGCCGAGTTTCCCGGAGTCCGGGTAGACGGTCACTTCGGGTTCGTTCATCGTGGAGACGGCGAGGTAGCGCAACGGCCCGTCGGAGTCATTCACGACCCTGTGACCGCCAGACTCGTCGGCGGGGAGCGCGACGTAGTCGCCCGCTCGGAGCGCCTGCTGCTCGCCGTCGAGGCGGAGCATCCCGCTGCCGGCGAGCACGTACAGCGCTTCCTCGTTGGCCGTGTGGTAGTGGTACGGCCACGACGCTTCGCCCGCCGGCAGTTCGTAGAGACTGCAGCCGAGTTCGTCGCCCCCCGCTGCCTCGCCCAGTTGCTTGCGGCGCACGTGCATCTTGCCGTCGTCGACATCGATCCAGTCGAGGTCGTCCTCGTTTACGAGGGGCATGGGCCACGCTACGACTGGACCCCCGTAGTTTCTTCGCCCGCACGGGGTTGCACGTACTTTCTGCCGTGAATATATAGCCCTCATAGTGTCACTTAACACGACCGACGCCGTCGTTTCGCAGTCGCATGCCCTCCACGAAGCGACGCACCTTCCTCGCGAGCGTCGGCGCGACGCTCGCCGCCGTGAGCGGCTGTACCAGTCCGACAGCTGAGAAGCCCGCGCACACGGTCTCCGTGTATCTGACAGACGCGGAGACGCCCCACGACGTCACCGTGACCGTTGAGGCCGAGAACGGCGACGCCGTCTTCGAACGAACGTACGCCCTCTCCGAGCGCAACGAAGCCGACGAGGACGCGACATTCCCAGAAGCCACTGCTCCCGAAACCGTCGTCGTGACCGTCGACGGGACGCGCTTCGAGCGCGACTGGCCGGGCTTCGAGCAGCCGGAGTTGCCATGCAACGACCCGAACTGGGCGGGCATCGAGGTCTGGCTGTCGAACGAGGACGGAGCGCCGTCCGTTCGCATCGAGCCGAACTGCCAGCACGTGATGATGGAGTGACGCCAACATCGCGTGCTGGCGGCTGCCAGACCAGAGCGTCATGCGCGTGAATCGGCGAGAAGCTACATATCGGTATAGTCCCCTATTAGCAACCGCTTAATCCGGTCGCAAGCTACGTCACGTGTACACCGCGATTCGCCGCGGCTAATCGGTCCGACTCCGCGAAACCCTACTGATGACCCGACCGCCACAGTTCAGCGACGACGTCGAACCGCATCACGAACGACTCGACCTCGACGAGTACGGCGACGTCTATCTCGTCGGGGACGTCCACGGAAGCCGGACGCCCCTCGAAACGCTGCTCGCCGAGTTCGCACTCGCGGACGACGACCTCGTGGTCTTCGTCGGCGACCTCGTGCGGAAGGGGCCGGACAGCCCCGGGGTCATCGACCTCGTCCGTGGTGACGACCGCCTCGTGAGCGTCCGCGGGAACAACGAGCAGAAGATAGTACGCGGCGACAAAGCCCCCGACTGGCTCCGCGACGGCGACCGCGCGTTCTTCGAGTCGCTCCCGGTCGCAATCTCGTTCGCGGACGCACTCGTCGTCCACGGCGGCGTCGACCCGCGACGACCGCTCGCCGACCACACGCTCGAAGAACTGTTGACGATGCGCGCCCCGCACGGTGACGGCTACGACGGGCCGTTCTGGTACGAGGACTACGACGGACCCAATCGCGTGTTCTTCGGGCATACCGTCCACGACTGTCCGGTCGAACGCGAGTCCGCCGTCGGCCTCGACACGGGCTGTGTCTACGGGGGGACGCTCACTGCCTACGACTTCCGGCGCGACGAGTTCGTCACGGTCGACCCAGCGACGACCCATCAGAGTCGCAGCGACGAGAAAATCGTGACGCCGCTCTGAGCCGGAGTCCGTGTCAGCGGCGAGTTCAGACGTGCTCCGGCTCGGCGGTAATCCATTGCTCGCTGCTAGAGAGGAGGACGAGATGGTCGGTCGTATCCTCCATCGTGTCGACGAGGTGGTCGAAGTTGTTCGCGAACTCCCGGTAGAGCAGCGGCTGCGTCGTCGTCGCCCCCTCGAAGGCCTCGGCGATGACGTTGTTGCGGATGCTGTCGCACGCGCTCTCGGCCGCGCGAACCTCGCCGATGTGGTCCGCGATGGTTCCGGTCTCCGTCGAGGAACACAGCAAGTAGACGAACTCGTGGACGGCGTTCTGGAGAGCGTCCATCGCCGTCATCGCATGGTCGGTGATTTCGTGGTACTGCTGGAAGGCCCACGCTGCTCTGGGCGGGCCGATTGTCGCGATGTCTTCGGCGACCTGTTCGGCGGTGTTCGGAATCTCGTCGAGCAGCTGGTAGAGCTTGACGACCTGCTCGGAGTTGAGATGCACGCGGGAGTTGCGGATGCCGAACTCCCGGACGGACGTGTTCGTGACGAGGGAGCTGAGCGTCCGTTTTCGCTCGTCGCACTCGCTCTCCAGGCTGCGAACCTCCTCGACGAGTTCGTCGGGCGACTCCCCGGACGCGTAGCCCTCGACGAGCTGTGCGAGTCGACTGACGCACTCGCGTATCGTCGAGAGGTACGCGTCCGTCTGCGTCACTAGCTGTGTGGAGAACTCCGAGGAGGCCTCAGATGCCATCGTGTGCAGTACGGTCGAGCAGGCGCAAAGAGGTTGATATGAGTGCTCTATAGCCGACCATAGGCGGCTGTTGTCGGACGAGAAACCGCGTCAGATCCGGCGTTCGTCGCCGTACTCCGCGCGAAGTCGCGCCTGCGCCCCGTCACGCGTCTTGAAGTAGCGACGGTCACCGTCGCTCGTCCGCACGGCCCAGTTGTAGGTCTCGCTGTCGGGGCGGTACCAGTGCTCGGCGTGCGTGTCGAACACCGACACCGTGCCCCCGTCGGAATGCGCCTGCTCGTCGTCCTGGGTAGTCGCGGCCCGCTCGTCGCGCCCGGTGTCCGCGTCCCCGTCCGCGGTCGCGACGGGCTCGACCAGCAGGTCGCCCGAGACAAGGTCCGTGTCGACCTCCATCCCCGTCCCGTAGCCGCGTTCGACGGCTGCCTCCGTAGCCTCCATCAGTATCGCTTGGACGTCTCGCACTGGCTCGTCGCCCGGGGCGGCTTGCTCGTAGCTCCCATCGCTCTCCATCACCCAGCGGCGGCGGTTGTCCGCCAGCGACGCCTCCAGGACGAATCGGAGCTGTCGGCGCAGCCGCGTGGTCTCAACGGGCGTGACCGCCTCCACTCGATAGTCGAGGTTCCGCGTCATCCAGTCGGCGGACCCGATGTACCACTCGGGGTCGCCCGCGTTCTCGAAGTAGAATATTCGGGCGTGTTCGAGGAATCGTCCGACGATGGAGTGGACGGTGACGTTCTCGCTCAATCCCTCGATGCCGGGGCGGAGCCGGCAGATGTCCCGGACGACGAGGTCGATTTCGACGCCCGCCATCGAGGCGCGGTAGAGTTCCTCGACCATCGCCGGGTCTTCGAGCCCGTTGACTTTCACGACAATGCGCGCGCGTCGCCCCTCGCGGGCGTGCTCGGCTTCTCGCCGAATCATCTCCGTGAACCGCTCGCGCATCGTAACGGGCGCGATGAGCAGTTTACGGAACTCCTCGTCGAGCGTCGGCCCGGTGAAGAAATTGAACACCTTCGTCAGGTCCTGACCGACGTCCCGGTCGGCGGTCAGCAAGCCCAGGTCGGCGTACCCCTTCGCGGTCTCGGAGTGGTAGTTCCCCGTGCCGACGTGCGAGTAGAGCTGGACGCCGTCGTCTTCCTGACGGACGACCAGCGCGGTCTTCGTGTGCGTCTTCAGTCCGACGGTCCCGTACGCGACGTGGATACCTTCCTCTTCGAGTTGCCGGACCCACTCGAGGTTGTTCTTCTCGTCGAAACGCGCCTTCAACTCGACCATCACCGCCACCTGCTTGCCGTTGTCGGCGGCGTCGATGAGGCTCTGAATCACCTTCGAATCGCTCGCAGTCCGGTAGATGGCTGCCTTCACTGCGAGCACGTCGGGGTCGTTCGCCGCCGCGTCGAGAAACCGCTGGACGGTCCCCTCGAAGGAGTGATAGGGATGGTGTGCGAGGATACTCTCCTCCTGAATCTCGTCGAAGATGTTCGCCCCGTCCTGCGTGTCGCCGGCCACCGGCCGCAATCGCGGATGTGGTCGTGGCGTCCACGACGGTAGTTTGAGGTCGGGTCGGTCCAGGTCGACGAGTTCGAAGAAGTCCTCGAAGTCGATTGGCCCCTCCCGGTAGAACAGCTCGCGGTCGCTCACGTCGAGGTGTTCTTTGAGAATCCCGACCGACCGCGCGGGCATGTCGGCGTCAACCTCCAACCGGACGACCGTCGCGAACCGTCGCTGTTCGAGCACCTCCTCGACGACGTCGATGAGGTCTTCGGCGACCGCTTCGTTGCGCCGCACTTCCGCGTTCCGTGTCACCTTGAACTTCGACACGTCGACGATGTCGAGGTCCGGGAGCAACAGGTCGAGGTGAGTCTCTATCAAATCCTCCAGTAGGACGTACTGTTCGTCCGCTCCGAGGACGTCGACCAGCCGGGGCTGGTTCGGTGGTATCTTGATGCGCGTGAACGTCACGTCGCCGTTCTCGTCCTCGGAGAGCACGGCCAGCGACAGTGAGAGGTTCGAGATGAACGGGAACGGGTGAGCGGGGTCGAACGCAAGCGGCGTCAGCGTCGGGAGAACCGAGTCCTCGAAGTACGTCTGGAGCTGCTCCCGCTGGTCCGTGGGCAAACGCTCGGGGTCGCGAATTTCGATACCCGCGTCCGCGAGCGCCGGTTCGAGAGTCGTCTGCCAGTACTCCGATTGCTGTCGGAAGAGCGGGCGCGCGGCGTCGAGCACTTCGCGCCACTGTTGTTCGGGCGTCCGCCCGTCCGGAGTTGTCTCGGTCACGCCGGCGTCGATTTGTTGTTTGAGCCCTCCGACGCGTTTCATGAAGAACTCGTCCGTGTTCTTCGTGAAGAACGCGAGGAACCGGAGCCGTTCTAGTGGCGGGTTGCGCTCGTCCATTCCTTCGCTGAGGACCCGCTCCTGAAACGCCAGTTCCGAGAGCTCCCTGTTGAGGTAGTACTCCGGAGACGACAGGTCCGCGTCGTTCATCGCTGTCCCTCGATGCAACTCGTTCCCGGTTCGACGGTGGTGTCGGCATGTGTCCACATAGAATGACTCGCAGTAGTTCGTTCAGCTCGCGCTCGGCTGCCGGTCCGCCCCCCTCAGATTCCTCGCATTTCTGTCCCCTTTGTCAGCCCTGTCCGAGCTGGCTGTCAAAGCCGTTCGTAGTACCACTCGCGCCATAGTCGTGGACGACCAGCGAGCTACAAGTAACCCAATTAATAAGTCTACTGTGTAATATATATCCGTACAGTCGCCGCGCCGTGCCCCAAGGATGGTTCACCGGTTCTCGCGCTGTTCGACCTTGTTCAACTTGCTAAAATCCATACTGCGACGCGGTGAAACCACTCTTGATTTCGATTCTGTTCCGTCGAATACGTGGTTGAGAATCACAGGCCGCCTAGTCACTTCTCTCCCGACTCCAATCGCTCCAAAACCTCCCAAAACACACGTGCCGGCTGTTTACTCCCGAACGACACAGCCGTATACTGATACTCATCGGCGGTGGACTGCCGCGTTTGGTAATGTCCCCATTCATCCACGTGTGGGTTCGGTTCGTGATGCCAGCCACAATCGAACCCGGATTCCTCGCTATAGTGGAACGAGAACTCTGGACGGGCGTCTCTGGTGTCGCCTGCATACCAACGCACTGTCAGCACGCCTGAACTCGACGACCGACCGAGGCGCTTCGGGACAACATCCATCCGCACTCGCGTGAACAACGACGACGGATGCCCGCGTGCCTGTTCAACAGCAGGATGCTTCTCAGCACTCCGTCGAATCTCCAACAACGCAACGTGTGACGCTTCCCCTGGGTCGTACCCACCATCAGCAGCAAACACGATTACGCCCGCGCTGGCGCACCACCAGACGAGTACTCTGCGTAGTGCTCGATGGCATCTTCGACCAAATTGAGTCGATACCGAACCACGTCCCAATCCGCCGCCACACGACGCAACTCACGCGTCTGTTCGGCAGTCTCGACTGTCGCGGCCTGCTCACGAAGCTCGTTCGCGGCGGTCACATTATACTTCTCGCTCCACGACTCAATCTGCTCTAATAGCTCCGCTCGCACGTCGATCAAGTCGTCACGGTCACGACCGTCCAGCAGTTCTCGCAACGACCGCATGCGTGTGTACAGCGGGTCAGGCTGGTACAGCGTTGCTTGCGCTCCAGTCTGCCGTTGCAGCACGTTCATTTCTACGAGACGACGCAAGTGGTCTCTGGCGGTGTTTCCTGCAACAGCTGCTTCGTCGGCGATCCAATCTGCCGACCGAGGTTCGCTGAGTGTGACCGCAACAGAGCGCACGCGGTCGAACGCGCTCGTGTTCTCCTTCCACGTCTCGGTTCCGGGCGCTTCACCAGTCATACCTCTCAATTACAACCAGAACACAATAATGCTATTGGAGGTGCAACTATTTGAATCACCATTCTCAGTCGTCAGCAACCCGAGCGCGAACAGAATCGCGGCGAGAACGCTCTGAAAGTCACTCTTAAACGCCTGATTTGGGCTACCGATTGCTCCTTTGTTCAGATAGAGGAATTCCACCATACACACTACTGAGAAGGGGTGATAAGCGCCACCAAGATCATTCTAGTGGTAAGATTCTTTGTCAGTGGTAACGTACTCCCATCTATGTCAGCGGAGACGGACGGGCAGGGACGGCTGTACATCCCGAAGGAGGTACGGGAGAAGTACGGGCAGAAGTATCACATCGTCATGTACGAGGACAGAATCGAGCTGATTCCGGTCGCGGACGACCCGCTCGCCGCTGTCCGCGAGGCCGCAGGCGAACTTCACGACTCGTCTGTCGAGGAGATTCGAGAGGACATCGAAGCCGAGGCGAAAGATGAGGCCGAGCAAGCCGGCGGCGACAGATGACAGTGTACGTCGAGACGGATTTCCTGCTCGCACTCGCCAAAGACACTGATTGGTTACAGGGCTCCGCAGAGGACGCCCTCGCCGAGTACGACGTCGAAACGTCGCCGTTCTCGTATCTCGAACTCCTGCTCGCGCGGGAACGCTACGAGTTCGACTACGTCCCCTTGGTGGCGAACCTGCTCGAACTCGTCCCTGTGCGCGACGAAGAAGAGAAACAGGTGGTGCTGAAAGCCGTCAACTACTACGACGAGGGAATGACGCCGTTCGACGCCTTCCACGCAGCGACAGCGGAAACGCGAGGGATGGACGTACTGTCCTCGGAGAACGACTACGAAGACATCGAGGTAGAACGAGTGCCACTCGAACCGATCGACGAGGACTGACGCTTCTCAACGCACGTCCCGAACCGCTTCGACAGAGTCGATATCGACGTCTGCCAGCCGCCCTGAGAGGACGTCACCGAGTTTGGCTGCTGTGTCGTCGGACTTGTCGCCGGATTCGGCCCAGTCCGGCGGTGTCGCGTAGCTTCCCATGTGCCCGAATAGGAATGACTGACGTAAATTCCTTCGGACGGAGTTGGTGAAACAGCCGATAAGTTAGCGTGCGTACTTACCGCTTCAAACCGAGTGTGACGGCTGTTCTACGGCATCCGGTTCAGACTTCGTAGTTCGGCGGCGTTGTTGGGCGCCTGTAAAGGGTGTAGGCACGCTGACGACGGCGCGAGCGAGAGAGCGCGGCTGGTCTTGTCGGTCGTTGTCGTCGCAAAATCGCGCTGAAAGGGCATCGTCGTTGTCGAGGTTCGTGAAGATAGCGGTCATCAGATTCCCCCCAAGACAGATTACTTCACATATATTTGTTATTTTTATGATGGAACGATTCACTCGTCGAGAAACGCTCATAGCTGCTGGTGTGGTTGCTGTCGCTGGCTGCACAGGGCTCGCTTCGAACGGCGACGATCTTCCTGAGGACTGCCCCACGACGCAGGATCTTGGTGTTGACTTACCGGACGACCTCAATCCGGAGACAGTCGAATCATTCGTCACAACGTACGAGGACACCTACGTTCGTGAGGTTGTTCAGGAGTACGAATCAGAGTCGCAATTGGATTCCTACGAGGTCGTCGTCTCCACCCTCGAAAGTCCGATATCGGAAGACGACGGTTACGTAGTTCCGGTGGAAGGAACTGGAGCGGTCTATCGGCCGACACTCGATTTGGAAGCCACTGTCTCAGATCCGCCAGCGGGTGCTGACGTGGTTTCTCTCAATAAGGTTGAAGACAATCAGTTACGGATGGTTCTCGAAGAGGCCGCTGAACAGGGAGAAGCAAAACATCACGTCGATAGGCCCGGTGAGAGAGTTGACGAATACGTTGAGTTGCTAGCTTCGTTGTCTCCAAATATAGATAAAATTACATCCCGGGGCGACTCGGAAACGGCATACTTCGAGGTAGGCGAAACGGTAGTCGAACTCAAAATCCACGCAAGCAACTATCATGGCGATGTTGGATGGACTGCCCGGTACTTCGTAGGAGAACACGTTGTCTGGCGAGCGCGAGGGACAGACGAAGACCCGAGAAATGGGGAATTGCTTGAATGCCGGAAATAGGAGGGAGACCAGCCGCTCAGACGGTATTCGCCAATATGTATACGTTCCCTGTACTTGGCGATATCTAGTCATCTATACCGAATTTGGATTGCTTGAAACGGTGGTCGTGGCCCAAGCAGCAGACGAACATCGAGTCTTCCGGCTGCTCATCGAGTCCGGAAGGATAGATGAATAATCGGAAGGGGATTGACGCGACTAAACCAGCGTTAGAGGGTCTGTAGTGGCTGTTCTCTGACTACCGATTGCTCCTTTGTTCCACCTTGTTCAGCTCGATGAGCAGCCGGAAGATGGCCTTCACGAGGTTCGGGTCGACGCCGAACGCTTCGGCGTTCCGGCCGGCGCGGTCCATCACCGCTTGCTCCTGGCTCTCGTCGGTGGTCGCCATCCCGCGCTCGTCTTTGACCTCCGCGATGGTCTCGGCGACGTACGTGCGCCGCGCGATGAGGTCGACGATTTCGCGGTCGATTGTTTCGATTTCCTCGCGCAGTTCCTCCAGACTCATATCGTCCGGGCCCCGTCCATCTGCGTCGTCGTCAGCCGGACTGTCCCCGGGTTCTCGTCCCATAGTGGTTTCACCTCCTGTAGTGCGTCTTCCTCGCCGACCGCGACGTAGCTCGGGCCCGTGCCCGAGAGGGACGCCCCGTCGGCGTGCGGGAGGGCGTCCACGATTGGTTCGGTCGGGTGGCCGAGCGCCGCCGCGAACGCCAGCCCATTAATCGTCATCGCCGTGCCGTACTCGCCGTCGGCGGCGAGGTCCGCGACGTGGTCGGCCATCGGCGCGATGCGCTGGCAGCGCTCGACGTCTGCGTCCGCCGAGAAGGACTGCTCGGGCGGCGTCCAAACGAGCGCCGCCCACTCGACTTCCTCGCGGAACAGCAGGTCGTCCTCGCGATTGTCCGTCATCGTGAGTCCGCCGAGCATGCTCGCCGAGGCGTCGTCGAACGCGCCCGTCACGGTGACACCGACGTCGCGTGCGGCCTCGACGCCGAGGCGTGCGGCTCGCTCGCGGGAGACGCTCCCGACTTCGCCGAGCGCGTCCAACGTCGCGAGCACGGTCGCGTTCGCGGCCGCGCTCGAACTCTTCAGGCCGGACGCCAGCGGCACCTCACTGTCCGTGTGGACGGTGCCGCCCTCGCCGTGCCCGTACTCGTCGGTCACCAGCGACACGCAGCGCTCCACGAGCGCGGTGTCGGCGTCCGGGTGGTCGGCGATGCTGCCGGTGACGTCGTCGGCGGCCGCGTCCAGCGACACGTCCGCCGTCACGTCGAAGTCGAGCGCGAACGCCGACCCGATGCCCGTCGCGAGCGCGTTCAACACGGTGCCCGCGGCCGGCGCTGCTGCACGGCCGTCCATGTGTTGTCCTGCCACGGCCCGTATTTACGACTGGAGTTTCGGGCAAGTAGATCGTGGCCGAGCGAAGCGAGCCAA
>CAXREU010000007.1:0-37779 GCA_964229715.1 Halobacterium sp. | reverse complement strand
GCTGCGGCCGTCTTCCTCGTCGCCGCCGCGTTCCACGCCGCCAGCGACGCACTCGGCGGCGGCCTCGAACTTGAACCGTGGAAGGGAACCAGCGAGCGCGCAGTCTACAGTCACTTCCACGGCCGGTGGCTCCCGCCACGCCGGCTCGTGCGCTACGACGGCGCCCCCGAGGACCTCGCCGTCGCAGCCCTCTTCGGCGTGCCCGCGTCGCTGGCGTTCGGCCCGAGCGTCCAGCAAGTCGTCGCCGGCGCACTCCTCTTCTCGGCCGGCTACGTCGTCGTCCGCAAGCGCCTCCCTGCCGTCGCAACGTGGCTGTTCGCGCAGGTGCCCGACGGTGTCCGCCGCCACGTCCCCGAGCGATTCGCGCCGTAGTCCCGTCAGTCGGGTATAAGAAGCCTTAACCTCGCGCGCTCCCGACCGGCATCCATGCCCAGTGTCGAGGTCCCGGAGGTCGACCTCAGCCAGTACTCCATGCGGCAGCTCGTCGCCCCGCCGCTGGCAGTACTGGTCATCGCGCTGGCGGTCATCGGCGCGTGGTTCGCCCTCACGGGGTCACCGGTCACCCCCGGCATCGAGTTCACTGGCGGGACGGAGCTCGTCGTCGAAGCGGACGCGCCACAGTCCGAGATTACGGCCGCGTTCGACCAACAACACGACTCCATCCGTCCCATCGGGACCGACAGCTCGCAGTACCTCATCACCTTCCAGTCCGAGGACCAGCAAGCGCTCGCCCAGCAAGCCAGCGACGCCGGCTTCGAGGTGGTGCAATCACAGAGCACGTCCGCGACGTTCGGTAGTTCCACCCAGCAGCTCGCACTGCTCGGCGTCGGCATCGCCTTCGCCGGCATGAGCGTCGTCGTCTTCCTGCTGTTCCGGACGTTCGTCCCCTCCATCGCAGTCGTGCTCTCGGCGTTCAGCGACATCGTCGTCCCCATCGCGCTGATGAACCTCTTCGGCATCGAGCTCTCGCTTGGGACCGTCGCCGCGCTGTTGATGCTCATCGGTTACAGCGTCGACTCCGACATCCTCCTGAACAACCACGTGCTCCGGCGCTCGGGAGACTTCTGGGAGAGCGTCCACCGCGCGATGCGGACTGGTGTCACGATGACGGTCACGTCCATCGCCGCGATGACCGTGATGACCATCGTCTCCTACATCTTCGGCATCCAGCTGCTCACCGACATCGGGCTGGTGCTCGTCTTCGGGCTGACTACTGACCTCATGAACACCTACATGTTGAACGTCACGTTGCTTCGCTGGTACAAGTTCGAGGGGGTGGCCCGATGAGCTGGCTCCGCGAGAACTGGCGGGTCGCGTTCCTCGTCGTGTTGCTGCTCGCGTCGTCGGTCGCGCTGTTCGCGCCGGGCATCGGCGCGTCGGCCAGCGGCGACGAGGAAGCCGCGTCCCGGCCGACGAACCTCCAGTACGGTCTCGAACTCTCCGGCGGTGTGCGGCTGCGTGCGACCGCGACCGGCGTCACCGCGACCGGCGTCGACGTTCCGGCGGATGAGACCGCGCGCAACGCGCTCGAAGCCGACATCGCGAACGAACTCTCCATCGAAGCCGGCAGCGTGACCGCACGCGACCGCCCGGCACCCGACCGCTCGGACGTCGTGGACGTGTACGCGAGCAACACCACCGCCGAGGTCAGAACGGCCCTCGACGACCTCGGGTACGCCTACGACTCGGTCAGTCGCGGCGTCACGTCCGCGACGCGGACCGAAATCGTCGACACCATCTCCACGAAAATCGACGCGACCGGGTTCTCCGGCGCGTCGGTGTACTCGACGGAGACCCAGTCTGGACAGCACTACGTCGTCGTCGAGGTCCCCGGACAGAACGCCTCACAGGTGCGGTCGCTCATCCAGGGGCGCGGCGAAGTCGAGATGTTGGCGTACTACCCACAGGGTGGTAACCAGACGAACGCGACAGTGCTCACGCACTCCCAGCTCCAGCGCAGTGACGTCAGCACCGCACAGGTGATAGACGGGCGGCCGTCGGTGCCGGTGTCGCTTACGCAGGACATCGCCGAGGAGTTCGCCGCGGACATGCGCGAGTACGGCTTCACGTCCAATCAGGGCATGAGTAACTGTCAGTTCCCGGACGGCGGCTACTGCCTGCTCACTGTCCTCGACGGCGAAGTCGTCTACGACGCGGGGGTTCGCGCGAACCTCGCGCAGAGCTTCGAGAACGGCGACTTCGTGCAGGACCCGCGCTTCGTCATCACGGCCAACTCCATGGAGGAGGCCCGCGAACTGCGCGTGAACCTCCAGGCCGGCGCACTCCCCACTGACCTGCGCTTCCAGGACTCCTACTACGTCTCCCCGAGCTTCGCCGAGCGGTACAAGCCGCTGTCGCTGGTGACCGGCATCGCCGCCGCCATCGCGATGGCGCTGGTCGTGTTCGCCCGGTACGGCGACCCCCGGGTCGCGATACCGATGGTGTTCACCGCGCTGGCCGAGGTCGTCATCCTGCTCGGGTTCGCCGCCGTGAGCGGGCTGGCGTTGGACCTCTCGCACATCGCCGGGTTCATCGCCGTCATCGGGACGGGGGTGGACGACCTCGTCATCATCGCCGACGAGGTGATGACCAAGGAAATCGACTCCCAGCGCGTGTTCCAGAGCCGGTTCCGGAAGGCGCTGTGGGTCATCGGCGCCGCCGCGATTACGACCATCATCGCGATGAGTCCGCTGGCGGTGCTCAGCCTCGGTGACCTCCGCGGGTTCGCCATCATCACCATCCTCGGCGTGCTCATCGGTGTGCTCGTCACGCGGCCGGCGTACGGGGACATCCTCCGCCGGCTCGTCACCGGCGAGCACTGACGCCGCCACGTTTCCTCGTTCTGCGCCGCGAGCACCACGCTTAACCCGGATACGGACGCATACCGGCTATGCACGTAGATTCGGGGCGCGCCGCCGCGAGCGCCACCATCAGCCTCACGGGGCTCGTCGTCGTCGCCGTGATGGCGCGACACGTTCTCACCGCACGGCCACCGGTCTCGGGCTGGCTGCTCGCCGGGTTCGGCGGGCTCGTCGGCGCCGCGCTCGTCGCCGCCGGCTCCCTCGTCTATCGCGCGGGCTTCACGCGCCGGCAGACGCTCGGCATCGCCGGCTGGAACGCGCTCGGCGTCGTCGTCATCGGCGCCGCGCTCGCGTTGCTGTACGCCTACCAGTCCGCTGTCGCGTCGCTGCCCGCCGCACCCGTCTTCTCCGGCACCGTCGTCGTCGCCGTCAGCGCCGTGGCGCACGTTCTCATCGGCGTCAACGACGCGCGCCGCATCCGCGCCCGCGAGCTCGCCCGCGAACGCGAGAAGCTCGACGTGCTCTCGCGGCTCGTCCGCCACAACCTCCGCACGGAAGCCCAGCGGCTGTACAGCTACGCGACGCGCGTTCGGATGGCCGACGACGAATCGAGCGACGACCTCGCCGACGACGTCCACGGCTCCGGCGAGCGCCTCGCGGAACTCCACGAACACATCACGACTATCCGCGACCTCGTCGAGCACCCGCCCGAACCACGTCCCTACGACGTCGACAGCGCCGTCGCCGACGTTGTCACCGAACTCCGCGCCGACTACCCGGCCGCGACCATCGAAGTAACTGCCACTGACGCAACAGCCGCGGCCGGCGACTACCTCGCGGACGCGATTCGCGAACTCGTCGAGAACGCCATCCAGCACAACGACAGCGACGAACCCTGGGTCGGGGTCGAAGTCATGGAGACGGACGGCCGCGTCGAAATCGTCGTCCGCGACGGTGGCCCCGAGATTCCCGACATCGAGCGGGAGACGGTGACCGGCGAGCGCGAAATCA
This sequence comes from Halobacterium sp., assembly GCA_964229715.1. Classification (GTDB taxonomy): domain Archaea; phylum Halobacteriota; class Halobacteria; order Halobacteriales; family Halobacteriaceae; genus Halobacterium. The sequence continues at coordinate 33,967 of CAXREU010000007.1, read as the reverse complement.
CGCAGCTCAGCCACGGTAGCGGCGTCGGTCTCTGGCTGGTGCGCTGGATTGTCGACGCCTACGACGGCAACCTCTCGTTTGGCGACCGCGAGGCCGGTAACGAAGTCGTGCTGTCGTTCCCCGCCGCCTAGAAGTCGGTGAGTTTGGCTTCGGTTGCGCCTTTCGCGTCCAGCCCGAACTCCGCCAGTTCCACGAACTCCATGTCGTTGTCGCGGAGCGCGCGCCGCACGCGCTCGGAGGCGGACGGCGCGACCAGCATGCCGCGCACGTCCTCGTTAGATTCAGAATAGAGTTCGACGTAGCGTTTGAGCTGGTCGAAGTGGTTGAGCGTCGCCTGAATGCGCTTGACTTCGACGACGACGGGCGTGCCGTTCTCGTCGACGGCGTAGAAGTCAACGAATCCGTACTTCGTCTCGCGCTCGTGTTCGACGATGCGCAGGCCGTCTTCGAGGCTATCGGGGTTGTTTTGGATGTACTCGTGCATCTCCGCTTCGGTGCCGGACTCCTCGTAGGTTGCGCCGTCCTCGGCCTCGAAGCGCGTGACGCCGTACGCTTCCAGAATGCGCGCTTCCACGCGCTCGCTGGGGTTGCTGCGGCGCGCGAGCAGGACGGCGTCGCCGTTGCTCTCGCGGGCTTCGACGGTGCCGCCGCCCGGCATCCAGTTGACGGGCTTGTGGCCGGTCGGCTGGTGGACGAGGAACGTGCCGTCGGGCTTCGCGACGAGCAGTCGGTCGCCCTCGCCGAGGTAGCCGCTGGTGCGGCCCTCGTACTCGACCTCGCAGCAGGCCTGTACGGTCAACACCGCGCCGTCCCGGAACGCCGCCTTCGCTGCGGCGACGAACTCCTCGGGTGTGGGCGCGTCCAATCGCTGTACGACCATCGTCTCCACTCGGTTGCCGCGCCGCCGGATAAAACTGTGGATTACCTTCGGCAGGCCGGCAGCGTCAGCGCTCCAGAGTGGCTTTTAAGCCGATAGAGCGAAAGGACGAGATATGTCCGAGTTCGGTGTCCTCTCCGTCGTCCCCCCGTTGCTCGCTATTGCACTCGCCATCCTCACGCGGAAGGCGGTGCTGTCGCTGTTCCTCGGGGTGTGGTCCGGCGCCGTTATTTTCACTGGTGGTGTGGGACTCGCACAGACCTTCGACTGGATTGCGCGCTCCATCTCCCAGGTGTCCGCCGACGGCGAGGGCTCTATCTTCCACGCGCAAATCATCATCTTCACGCTGCTGTTGGGGTCGGCAGTCGCGATGATTTGGCGTCTCGGCGGCTCCCACGCCGTCCGCGACTGGGCGCTCAAGCACATCGACAGCAAGCGCACCGCGGGCATCGTCGCGTGGCTGCTCGGCTTGTTGCTCTTCTTCGACGACTACGCGAACTCCGCGGTCGTCGGCTCTACGATGAAAGACGTCTCGGACTTCCTCGGCGTCTCCCGCGAGAAACTCTCCTACATCGTCGACTCGACGGCCGCGCCGGTCGCCACCCTCACCATCTCCTCGTGGGTGGCGTTCCAGCTCTCGATGATAGAGACGGGCTACCAGACGGCGGGCGTCGCGGCCGCCGCCCGCCCCGACTCCTTCGCGGTGTTCCTGCAGTCGATTCCGTTCAACATGTACGCGATTCTCGCCATCGCGATGGTCGCCATCGTCGTGCTCTCCCGCCGGGACTACGGGGAGATGCTCGGCGCCGAACACCGCGCCTCCACCACGGGTAAAGTCACCCGCGACGACGCCCGCCCGATGCAGGACGTCGAAGCGACGCTCGGCGAACCCAGGACGGAGAACCCGAAACTGCTCTCCTTCTTCGCGCCCATCGCTGTGCTCATCGTCGTCACCGTCGGCTCCGCGCTGTACACGGGGTACGCGCCTGACGCCAGCCTCTACGACATGGTCGTGAACGCCGACTACGCGCTCGCGCTCATCTTCGGGTCGTTCGCGATGGTCGTCTCCACGTACGCCCTCGGGTTCGCGTACGGCGTGCTCTCGCTGGGGGAGAGCGTCGACACCACCATCGACGGGTTCGGCATCATGCTCACCGCGGTGACGATTCTCGTGCTCGCGTGGTCCATCGGGAACGTCGTCGAGGCGCTGGGCACCGGTACGTACGTCGCGAACGCCGTCGAGCAGTTCCTGTCGCCGGAGCTGCTCCCCGTAATCGTGTTGTTCACGGCGGCGTTCGTCGCGTTCTCCACGGGGAGTTCGTGGGGGACGATGAGCATCGTCACGCCAATCGCGGTGCCGGTCGCGTGGAACCTCACGGGCAGCCACACGATGGTCGCGGCCGCCGTCGGCGTCGTCTTCTCGGGCGCCATCTTCGGCGACCACGCCTCCCCCATCTCCGACACCACGGTGCTGTCGGCGACGTTCACGGGCGCGGACCTCATCGACCACGTGCGTACGCAACTGTACTACGCGGTCACCGTGGTCGCCGTCTCCGCGGTCCTGCTCGTCGTCTGGGGGTACACCAGAATCACGCCGTGGCTGTTGCTCCCCGTCGGCGTCGGCCTGCTGGTCGCGCTCGTCTACGGGCTCTCGGAACTCGACGCGAACCGCCGCGGCATCGATCCGAAGCAAAGTGACGTCCCGACGCCAGAGAACGACTAGAACTCGTCGAGCCCGGACTGCTCGGCCGCCGCGAGCGCGTCCCGGCTGGTCTGCCAGGACTCCCGGGCGCACCCCGGAAGTGCGTCGTGCTCGCGGACGTACTCCCGCAAGAAATCTCGCGTCGCTTGGTCGCTGGGATAGCCCGAGCCCACGTCGCCGTATTCTGCGGCGATGTCTTCGACGTGGCTGTCGCGGGCGACCTTCGCGACGATGCTCGCCGCCGCCACGAGCGCGTACTCGTCGTCCGCGCCGTGCTCGGCGGTCACGTCCACGTCGGCGGTCACGCCCTCGGCGACCCGCCGGCCGAACCGGGCCTCGTCCACGTCCCCCGCGTCCACGTAGCCCGCGAGGCCGTCCGTCGCAACCGCATCGAGCGCGCTTGCTTGCGCCTCAACGGTGAGCGTGTTCATGTCCGTCTCGGGGTCGTCGATGCGCTCGACGGGCACCTCGGCGACGCCGACCTCGCAGCACTCACGGATTCGCTCGTCTAACTCCTCGCGGCGCGCGGGGGAGAGGCGCTTCGAGTCTGCCACGCCCACCGGGAGGCTCTCGGGGGAGCCGACGACTCCCGCCGCGAACATCGACCCCAGGACGGGGCCTTTGCCGGCCTCGTCGACCCCGAACTCGGTCATTCCCGGAAGAACTCTTCGTCCTCGAACTCGTCGCGCTCGCCCTCGACGGCTACGACGTCCAGCGCCGTCACCTCTGCGTCGACGCCGAGCACGCCCGCGAGACTCGGCTCCGTGCGGCCCTCGTCGCTGGAGACGAGTTCCTTGATGTAGAGCCCGCCCTCGCCCTCGACCTCGACGACGGCGTGCGTATCGTCCGTGAGTTCGCCCTCGATGTCGTACACCTCGCGCTCGCGGACCTTCTCCGCGCGCCGGTGTTTCACGCGCTGGGGCGTTTCCTGGTGGATTGTCGCGCCGTCCAACTCCAGGAGTGCGGCCTCAAGTTCGCCTTCGGTGACCGGGTCGCCGAACTCCACCTGCGCGCGGTAGCGCTTGCGCGCGTCCAGTTCCTTCACGCGCGCCACCATCTCGTAGGACGCCAGCCGAATCCCCTCCACTTCGACTTTCTCGTCGGCGTACTCGTTGATGGCGTCCTCCAACGCCTCGGGGTCCGGGTGGCGCTCCTGTGGTTCTTCGACTTCGACGACGAACGGCCGCCCCGTCCCCAGCATCAGCGCGTCGATGTCCTCGCGGCCCGCGCCGTGGAACGACGCCGACTCGCCGTCCATCGCGTCGATGACGGGCGGCGCGGTCAGCTGCTCGACGCTCTCGGGATAGAGGTAGCCCGTACCGTCGCAGTGCGGACACGGCGAGTCCACGAGCGTCCCCGTCCCGTTGCAGTCGCTGCACGGCCACTTCGTCTGCGGAATCCCGCGTTCGAGCTTGCGGTAGCGGCCGTAGACGAACGCCGAGTTCACCGTCACGTCGACCGTCTCGTGTTCGACGTCCAGCACCGCGAGCACGTCCGGGCGCTCGAAGTCCACGCTCGCACCCGTCTCCTGGCCGACGCGCTTGCCGACCTCGCGGTTGCACTCGGACTTGAACAGTTCACCTGCGTCCTCGTCTAAGTCCGCGAGGTCCCGCAGCATCGTCTCGTTCTCCTCAACGAGCGGCGGCGCTTGCGTCCCCACCTGGTACGTGTCGAAGTTCTGCTCGGAGAGTGCGTCGACGACGAGGTCCGCGAACTCGTCGAAGCGCCCCGACGCCCCCTCACACACCCAGCACTCCGAGGGGTCGATGTCCTCGTACGGCTCGTCGTCCTCCAGCGCGATGGTTGTCCGCAGCGCGCGCCCGCGCTCGGCGTTCGTCAATCCGAAACTCCGCTCCGCGAAACACCGGCCCACGCACGCGTCGCAAATCGGGTCCTCCGCCAGCACCCGTCGCGCGTCCTCCAAGACTGTCATGGGTGTTGTGTCGGGGGCCGCTGGTACGTACTCTTCGGTCCTCGAGTGTCGGGTTCACTGGCTACGCTGACAACTGTGACGGACGAGCGGGGACAAGACTGAAGCGGTTTCGTTGACAGACGTTTACACATGGGGACGAAACAGATTCGCGTCGACGAGGACGTCTACGAGCGCCTCGCGGCGCACAAGCAGGAGGGCGAGTCGTTCTCCGACGTCATCGACCGACTGACCAGCGACTACACGCTGCTGGACTTCGCGGAGGACGCTCCCGACGACTACGACGCGGACGAGCATCGGGACCTCGTTGAGGCGAGCGACGCTGCTGGCGAGGCGGCTGCCCGCGACCGCCTGGAGCAGTAGACCAGATGAGTCTGGACACCAGCTTCTGCATCTCGTTGCGTAGTGGCGAACCGGACGCCCTGAAGGCTGCCGCTGCGCTCGAAGCCGCGAACGTCCCGACGCGAATCCCGACCGTCGTGGTCCAAGAGCTCTACCTGAGCGTCGGGTACGGCGACGACGCGAACGAGAACAGTCGGGACTCCGAACGGCTCCTCGCGAACAAACCCATCGTGGACCTCGAGGAGAATATTGCACGTCGCGCGGGCGTCCTTCAGGGCGAACACCGTGCGAACGACGACAAGCCGAACCTCGGGCCACACGACGCGGCCATCGCTGCGACCGCGCTCACGTTCAACGAAGCCGTCCTCACTGCCGACGAAGACTTCGATTCCGTGGACGGACTCGCCGTCGAGACCTTCTAGCGACCGCCTCCGAACCCGATGGACGTAAGTCGGCCCGCTCCGACACCCCACGCATGCGCCAGTTCGTCGTTCTCGGCCACCACGCGCCGACCGACCCCGACTTCTCGTTGGACGACCTCGCGGGCGGCGCGGGGCGTCTGGACGTGCTCTGCCGGTGCGTCAACGCCGCGCTGTTCCTCTCGCACGACCTCCGGCGGGACGTTCAGGTGCACCTCGTGCTCGCCGACGAGGTCACCGTCCGCATCGACGGCAGTGAGTTGCGGTACATGAACCCCGACGAGCGCAACATCGCCGGCCTGCTCAAGCAGGCGCTGGAGGCGAAAGACCGCGCCATCGGCCACCGCGAGGCCGAGTCGACGCCCGGCATTCACGTCTCCAAGCGCGGGTTCCGGACGGTGCTGGACGACCTCGACGGCACCGTGGTGGAACTCCACGAGGACGGCGACGCGCTCGCGGCCGTCGAACCGCCAGAAGATCCGGTTTTCGTGCTCTCGGACCACGAGGACTTCACCGAGGAGGAAGCCGTGTTTCTCGCGGACCGCAGCGACCAGCGCGTGCGCGTCGGCCCCGAGATTCTGCACGCCGACCACACGATTACGGTCGCGCACAACTACCTCGACACCGACGGCTTCACGGAGTACTGATGCGCGTGAGCGTGATTGGCGCGAGCGCGCCACCGGACGAAGCTGTCGAGGATGCCCGCGAGGTCGGTCGGCTACTCGCCGAGCGCGGCCACACCGTCGTCTGCGGCGGGCTCGGCGGCGTGATGCGGGCGGCCTGCCGCGGTGCCAGCGAAGCCGGCGGGCACACCATTGGCATCCTCCCGGGCGAGGACCGCGATGCCGCCAACGAGTACGTTCAGACTGCCATCGCGACCGGGATGGGGCACGCGCGGAACGCGCTCGTCGTCGTGAACGGCGACGCCGTGATTGCGGTGGATGGCGCGGGCGGCACGCTCTCGGAAGTCGGCTTCAGTTCGGTCTATGGTCGGCCGATTGCGGGACTCGGCGCGCCCGACGCGCCACACGTCGAGGCCGCGAAGACGCCAGCGGATGCCGTGGACTACGTGGAAGCGCGCGTCGACTGACGGCCGCGGGACTAGCGGAGCGAGCGCGAAAGAATCGAAGCGCGGTAGCGGGCTTATTCGAGGTCGAAGCGGTCGAGCTTCATGACCTTGCTCCAGGCGTCGACGAAGTCCTCGACGAACTTCTCGTCGGCGTCGTCGGCGCCGTAGACGTCGGCGATGGCGCGGAGGCGGGCGTTCGACCCGAAGATGAGGTCGAAGCGAGTGGCCTCCCACTCGACGTCGCCGCTCTCGCGGTCGCGAACCTCGAAGACCTCTTCGTCCTCGTCGACGGCCTCCCACTCGTAGTCCATGTCGAGCAGATTCACGAAGAAGTCGTTCGTGAGCGTGCCCGGTTCGTCCGTGAAGACGCCGCGGTCGGCGTCGCCGTACGTCGCGCCGAGCGCGCGCATGCCGCCGACCAGCACCGTCAGCTCGGAGGCGGACAGGTTCAGCAGGTCAGCCTTGTCGACCATCCGGTCCTCGGGGCGGTCGTCGTACCCGCCGCCGAGGTAGTTCCGGAACGCGTCGGCCTTCGGTTCGAGCACCTCGAAGGACTCGACGTCAGTCTGCTCCTGGGTGGCGTCGGTGCGGCCCGGCTCGAAGGGGACGTCCACGTCGTAGCCGGCGTCGGCGGCCGCCTGCTCGACGGCCACGTTCCCGCCGAGCACGATGAGGTCGGCCAGCGAAACCCGGACGTCGTCCGAGCGCGAGCTATTGAACTCTTCCTGGATGGCTTCGAGGGTCTCCAGGACGGTCTCCAGTTCCTCGGGCTCGTTGACCTCCCAGCTGCGCTGGGGTTCGAGGCGGATGCGTGCGCCGTTGGCGCCTCCGCGCTTGTCGCTGTCGCGGTACGTCACCGCAGCCGCCCACGCGGTCTTCACGAGCTGCTGGCGCGAGAGGTCCGCGTCAAGGAGTTCGTCCTTGAGTTCGGCGACCTCCTCGTCGCCGACGAACTCGTAGTCGGCGTCCGGGAGCGGGTCCTGCCAGACGAACGTTTCCTCGGGGACCTCCGGGCCGACGAGGCGCTCCGGCGGGCCCATGTCGCGGTGGATGAGCTTGTACCACGCCCGCGCGAACGCCGCCTGGAACTCGTCGGGGTTCTCCTGGAAGCGCTCCAGAATCTCCCGGTAGTCGTCGTCGTGCTTCAGCGCGACGTCCGTCGTCAGCATCATCGGCTCCTCGGTGTCCTCGGGGTCGTGCGGCGCCGGCGCCGCCTCGATGTCGTCGCCGCCCGGCCGCCACTGCCACGCACCGCCGGGGCCTTTGACCGAGGTCCAGTCGTGGTTCAGGAGGTTGTCGATGTAGCCCATGTCCCACTGGGTTGGCGCGGAGTTCCAGGGGCCTTCGATGCCGCTAGTGATGACGTCCGGACCCACGCCCTCGCCGAGCGCGTTCTCCCAGCCGAGGCCCTGCAGGTCGATCGGCGCGTCCTCGGGCTCGGGACCCATGTGCTCGTCGGGGTCGTCGGCGCCGTGGACTTTCCCGAACGTGTGGCCGCCGGCGATGAGCGCGACCGTTTCCTCGTCGTCCATCGCCATACGGTCGAACTCCTCGCGGATGTTGGCCGCCGAGCCTTCGACGTCCGGCTCGCCGTACGGTCCCTCGGGGTTCACGTAGATGAGCCCCATGACGGTGTTCGCGAGCGGGTCCTTGAGATTGCCCACCTCGCCGTCCTCGAAGCGCTCCGGGGAGGTCGTCTCCCACTCGGTCTCGGGGCCCCAGTCGACGGCGTGATTGGACTTGAATTCGTCCTCGCGGCCGCCCGCGAAGCCGAACGTCTCGAAGCCCATCGTCTCCATGGCGACGTTCCCGGCGAGGACGATGAGGTCGCCCCACGAGAGCTTGCGCCCGTACTTCTCCTTGACCGGCTGGAGCACGCGCCGGGCCTTATCGAGGTTGACGTTGTCCGGGAAGCTGCTCTCCGGCGGGAGGCGCTGGAGGCCGCCGGACGCGCCGGCGCGGCCGTCAGCCGTCCGGTACGTGCCGGCGCTATGCCACGCCATCCGGATGAACAGCGGGCCGTAGGTGCCGTAGTCGGCCGGCCACCAGTCCTGCGAGTCCATCATGACCTTCCGGATGTCGTTTTTCAGCTCCTCGTAGTCGATGTCCTCGAACGCGTCCGCGTAGTCGAAGTCCTCCTCGAGCGGACCGACGTTGCGGAGGTTGTCGTCGAGGATGTCGACGTCCAGCAGGTTCGGCCACCAGTCGTCGACGCCTTTCGGTTCCCAGTGGTCCCCGCTTCCCCCGTCAGGTCGCAGGTCCCCGGCATCGTTTTCGTGATTGTCGTTGCTCATCAGAGTACTACCTACGCACGACCAGACGTGCCTCCCGGTTAACGATGACGTTGGTAATTACCAACTGTGGGTGGCGTTAGCAAGCCGTATTCACCGTCGAGAGTGTCATTCCCATCTGCTCACTTCCACCGATTCGGAAGCGTTAAACCCACGACGAGACAACGTAGAAACGCGGGCCGGTGGGGTAGCTTGGTATCCTTCGGCCTTCGGGTGGCCGTAACCACGATCCAAATTCGTGCCGGCCCATTTCTACTCCAGTCCGACGCGACGAACGACCAGCGTGTCGTTCGTCCGTCGACGGCGGTGTGTTCGGCTGTCATTCGCCCATTTCTCTCGTAGTTTCCTTCGAGGAGCGCTCTCAGACGAGTATACCGGTGAGAACGTCGTCGATCCGGTCGAAAACTGCTATCAGGCCCTCGCGTATATCCTCAAGGAGAACCGTAATGAGTACGTCCTCGGTGTGGCGAATACGGTTTCGACATCGCCGTGGACACAACCTTTGTGTCGGTCGTCGTCGTGGCTGTTTCGAGGGCGCTTTCGCGGAGGTTTTCGATGCGCGGCAGCAGGTCGGCTTCGAGCAGCGCCTCGTCAAAGTGGTGGATGTCGATGCTCTCGGTCGTGTACTTGGAGGCGATACGGAGGCCGTCGCCAGCGCGTTCGTTACCACAACCACGACCCGCTCCGCAATATAAAGTAGATATCACTATCTGGGTCTGGACGTCTTCGAGTACTACTCTCGATTACGTTGACTTTACAACACGTTCCAGGCAAAAGTACGACACTCAAAACCGCTGAAGGGGTTGCTAGACGTTGACAGTTCCCTGCACGATGACGGTCTCTGCTCCGCCACTGCCGACGGCGACGACGGTTACGTCTACTTCACCATCGGTATTATCGTCATGTGAGTCATTTATTTCGACACTATCACCGACGGATGACAGCGTCGAAATGGTCTCTCCCTCCGCCGAGACAGTGAGTTCGTCAGCGCTCCCCTCGCTAATCCAGGTCACGGTTCCGGTGTTATCGTCGTTCTGACTAATGTCGGCGCCGGCTTGAACGTTCTGCGTGACGTCGTCTCCGAAGCCGAGCACAAAGCTGGCGATAACGGCGGCGAGGATGACTGTAATCGCTACCATCAGGATGACGCCGATAACTGGCGAGACGCCACGGTCGTCGCGGTCAGGGATTTCGAAACTGAGTTTCTTCATTATGGTCCTACGCGCATGACACTACGGTCAGCGCCTGACCTACAATTGTGTCGGGATGTAATAAATTCTCTGTGAGAGGTTATTGCACATCTAACATGCGGTTAACGACCGCTGTGGAGTACGAAAAGGCCGTGGGGGGCACCACGGCCCCATGAAGAAAATCAGCTTCGAGACACTGATTCCCGCCTCGGAATCCCACCGAGGTGAAGGAACATTCACATTTGTGTGTTGAAAGCTTTTCGGTGGTTACACGTTCGGGCCGCGGATGTGTGGTCGGCACGATTTCGCGGGAACGGTTTCGATTCCGCACGGCCTACGTGTCCTACTTAGACGAGCGTGCCGACGAGCGCGTCGCCGTGTCGGTCGAGCACCGCGACGAGACCTTCGCGTTCGCTCGCGAGAAAGACGAGTACGAGCACGTCCTCGTGCGTGGTGGCGACGGCTTCGACTTCGCCGTGGGCGCGAACCTTCGAGTCGGTCGTCGTCGCGGCGGTTTCGAGCGCACGCTCGCGGAGGTTTTCGATGCGCGGCAGCAGGTCGGCTTCGAGCAGCGCCTCGTCAAGGTGGTGGATGTCGATGCTCTCGGTCGTGTATTGGAACGCGATTCGGAGGTCCTCTCCCGCCCGCTTTTCGAGGACCTCGGTTAACTGCTCGTACGCTGTGGTTAGGCTGTCACTCTCACCCTCGTCGCAACTAGGTGAGGGCGCCAACGAACTCATACGCTAAATCATATACTGTTAGTATATACTTTTTGGCTATTAGCTGACGGCGCGGTCATATTGATAGAAGTATAATTGGTTGTAGAATCTACATACCGTAGTAGATGAATTAACTGAGGGGTAGGATACGGCACACTTCCTGTAACGGAGCTCGAAAGCGAGCAGACGGCGGCAGTTCCGGTGTACGACTGTAAGCAACTGTCCCCCGCGGTGGTGAATGTAGTCCATACTCGCGGCTAACGGGCGTAGCAAATAACGAGAATTTCGGGAGAAGGTGGCGGCGTTAGCTGCCGGTCCCAATCGTGACTTCTTCCTGGGTGACGACAGTGCGCGACCCGCCGCTACCGATTGCCGTTACGGTAATCGTGGTCTCCGTCTCAGAATCGGCGACGACCTTCACGCTCTCACCGACGCTGCTTAGATTTCCTCCGTCATCCCCTCCCGTAAATTCTGCGCTGCTAGCGCTGGCCGTGACGTTTAGACTCTCCGCGTTCCCCTCACTAATCCACGTTACGCTGGCGTTTCCGTCGTTCGTCTGGCTGATGTCCGCGCCGGCCTGGACGTTCTCGCTGACCGAGTCGCCGAAGCCGAGGACGAAGCTCGCGATGACTGCGGCGAGGATGACTGTAATCGCGACCATCAGGATGACCCCGATGACCGGCGATACGCCGCGTTCGTCGTCGTCGGGCATCTCGAACATTGTGATTTTCTTCATGGTGTTTACTGCACGCGACCGGAACGGTTGCGACGGTCGTCCGTCGCCCGCGGAACTGCCCCCTCCGTTGCCGAATCCGTGCCTGGGCGCTGCTATCAGTTCCGCGTACTTAACTTCCATCGCCAATTGCTGACACGCTAACTAGTTCTCGTCGTCGTGTTAACGGCTGCTTAACGGTGGCTCGTCGGCAGGTCATTGGGAACTAGTCGAATCGATATGTGACCGCTCAGCACGACTGGTCGTTCCGGAACCGTCACGTAAAACGGCTTGATAAATCAGGCAGGAACGGTACGCGAACCGAAGTGAAAAAGCAACCAGATGGCCTGCACGAATTGCGGCAACGGGGGAGACATTGAGGGATATACAGTCCGGTTCACGCAGGGTGGTGCCGAGCCGACGGAGATGGACCTCGTGCTCTGTACGACGTGCGCCGAGGAGTTCCGCACGGAGTCCGGCGTCGAACTACAGTAAGTTGTCCGCGGCGGCGGATTCCACAGGTTCATATTCCGGGCGCGCCGTCTATCAGTCGATTACTGTGAGCGGGGAGCGCGCCTCAGCGAACGTATCGAGCGGCGAACAGCAGCCGCGCGTCGTGGTGGTCTGCGGGCTGCCGGGCGCGGGGAAGACGACCGTCGCCGAACACGCGGCGGACCGCCTCGACGCGGAGCTACTGCGCACGGACGTCGTCCGAACGGACCTGTTCCCGGACCCCGAGTACACGGACGCCGAGATGCGCGCGGTCTACGACGAACTGTTCGAGCGCGCGGCCGCAATCGTCCACGGCGGCGACAGCGTCGTCCTCGACGGGACGTTCCAGCACCGCGAGCACCGCGACAGCGCGCAGGCAACTGCCGACGACCTCGGCGTGTCGGCGACGCTCGTGAAAGTCGAGTGCGAGGAGGCCGTCGTCCGGGAGCGCATCCGCCAGCGCTCGGACGACGAAAGCGACGCGGACTTCGCCATTCACCAGCAGTACCGCGAGTCCTTCGACGGCATCGAGCGCGAGCACGCCGTCGTGGACAACTCCGAAGGGCTGGCGTCGACCCACGAGCAGGTCGACGTGCTGTTCTGAGCCAGAAGGCTTTCACGCGTCCTCGCTCGAAGCCGAGTCGTGCGACGAACACTAGTAGCTGTGGCGCTCGCGGTGCTCGTGGCCACCGCCGGCTGTGCGAGCTTCGGTGGCAGTAGCGATACTGATGCCGAGCCGACCAGCGGCGTCGTGGCGCCGAGCGACTCGGCGGCGAACGCGACGGCCGTGAATCAGACCATCCGGCTGTCCGTCGACGACTCGACGGCGGGCAGCGAGTGGACATCGCTCTCCGTGGCGTATCCGCGCGAGAACTTCACCGTGGAGAGCGCGCACCACGAGAACGTCTCGCTGGGCGTCGATACGAACGACGACGGCGCCCCGGAGGAGACGTTCAACGAGTCTCACATCAGCGGCGTCAACAACAATGCGTACTCGTTCACCGTCGAACTCGACACCGGCTACACGCTGGCGTCCGGTGACGTCGTCGTGGTTGAGTATCCGGCCGTGGACAACCCCGCCGAACCCGGGAATTACACTGTCGAAGTGACGCTGAACGACGAGCAGACGGCCAACGGCACGGTAACCGTCGAGTAGCCGTCTGGCGCGGTCGCGGCAGCCTTTTTTCCGCGCGGCGCGAACCCAGGTTCGTGACCGAGGAGGATTCGCCAGTCGACCCGCTGGCGTGGGAGACGACCAGCCGCAGCGTGGCCTACGAGTGTCCGGGGTTCGAAATCGCCCACGAGGAGGTCCGGCTGCCGGACGGCACGGAGACGGACTTCGACTACCTCGTCGACGACCCCGCAGTCGTCCTGCTGGCATTCACACCCGACGGCGACGTCGTCCTCATCGAGGAGTGGCGCCAGGCCGTCGGCCGCGTCAATCGCGGGCTACCGGCTGGCGGCGTCGAAGATAAGGACGCCGACTTCGCGGCGGCCGCGTACCGCGAACTCACCGAGGAGACCGGCTACGAGGCCGAGTCCGTGGAGAAGCTCGGGGAGTTCGAGCCGACCAACGGCGTTGCGGACGCCGTCCACCACTACTTCGTCGCCGAGGGCTGCCGGCCGACCGGCGAGCAGGACCTCGACTTCAACGAGTCCATCCGCGTGACGACGACTCCCTACGACGACCTGCTCGAAGCCGTCCGAGGCGGCGAGATTCAGGACGGCCGTACCGCGCTCGGCGTGCTGAACTACGAACTCGGGTAGCCGGCCGCCGTCTTTATCGCGGCCGGCCGTGACGCTCCGGTATGGGCGTCATCGTCTACGAGGACCCCGAGGGCGGGGTCACAGACTGGCAGACCAGCGACTCGAATCTCGGGTTCAACGACGACACCGGCCACTGGCTCGTGACCAGCGAGGACGGCCGCACCGTCCGCCGCATCCCGCGCGAACGCGTGTTCTACGTCGAGACCAGCGAGTAGCACAAAGAAACCCTTACGCGCCGCCGCTGGCTACCCACGAGTAATGAGAGAGGTCTTCGAGGTGACCGCGCAGGACGGCGCGGCCCGTATCGGCGAGTTGGAGGTCCCGCGGGCGGGCGTGACCGTGGAGACGCCGACGCTGATGCCGGTCGTCAACCCGAACCTGATAACCGTGGAGCCGTCGCGGTTCCCGGAGTTCGGCGCGGAGATGCTCATCACGAACTCCTACATCATCAACAACGACCCCGACCTCCACGAGCGCGCACTCGAGGAGGGACTCCACGAGATGCTGGACTTCGACGGCGCCATCATGACCGACTCGGGGAGCTTCCAGCTCGCCGAATACGGCGAAATCGATACCACGACCGAGGAGATTCTGCAGTTCCAGCACGACGTCGGCAGCGACATCGGGACGCCCGTGGACATCCCGACGCCGCCGGACGCCAGCCGCGAGCAGGCCGAGGAGGAACTCGCAACTACGCAGGAGCGCCTCGAACTCGCGGAGACTGTCGACGTCGGCGACATGCTCGTGAACGCGCCCGTGCAGGGCGCGACGTACACCGACCTCCGCGAGGAGGCCGCGCGCCACGCCTACGGTACCGACCTCGACCTGTTCCCGGTCGGCGCTGTCGTGCCGATGATGAACCAGTACCGCTACGACGACGTCGCGGAGACCGTCCTGGCGGCGAAGCGCGGGCTCGGCCGGGACGCGCCCGTCCACCTCTTCGGCGCGGGTCACCCCATGATGTTCGCGCTCGCTGCAGCCCTGGGCTGCGACCTCCTGGATTCGGCGGCGTACGCCATCTACGCTCGCGACGACCGCTACCTCACCGTCCACGGCACCGAGCACCTCGACAGCCTCCACTACTTCCCCTGCGAGTGCCCGGTCTGTACCGAGCACACGCCCGACGAGGTCGAGCGCATGGGCGACGCCGCGCGCGAGGAACTGCTCGCCGAGCACAACCTCCACGTCTCCTTCGGCGAACTCCGCCGCGTGAAGCAGGCCATCAAGGCCGGGAACCTGATGGAGCTCGTGGAAGCGCGCGCACACGCGCACCCCCGTACCCTCGACGGGTTCCGCGCGCTCCTCGACCACAGCGAGCAACTGGAGGAAACTGACCCTGCGAGCAAGGACGCGTTCTTCTACACGTCCGCCGATAGCGCGCGCCGCCCGGAGGTCGTGCGCCATCACCGCCGCCTCGAACGCCTCTCTCCGGAGGGCGACGTGCTCCTCACGGAGGGCTCGGGGAACGACCGCTTCGACGAGTGGTGGAACGTCACGCCGCCGTTCGGCCCGTTCCCGCGCCCGCTGTCCACGACGTACCCGCTGACCGCCGAAACCCCGGACCGGATGGACCGCGCGGGCTACGAGGCCGCCGCCGACGGCGTCGCCGCGCTCGCCGGAGCGAACCCTGAGACGGAGTTCACGCTCGCGCACCGCGGCTGGCCGGACACCGCGCTCGACCGCGTGCCCGGCGACGTGGAGACTGTGGACATCTCTCCCGAAGACGAGGCGTAGCGTCGACTCGCGAGTCGCCTGTTTCTCACGCGAACGCGAGGAGGGCATCGTGCGTCGGCACGAACACCCACCCGTCGGCGACGACTGGTGCCCCGCCGTACGTCGGGAGCGACCACGCATTCCCCCGTTCGCCGTCCGCGAGGTGGAACCTGACGAGCTCCGTTCGCTGCTCAGTTCCGACGCTCGCGTACGCAGTCCCGTCGACGATTGTGGGTCGCGACACGCTCGCCTCCCGGTCGTACTCCGTGCGCCACCGCTGCTCGCCCGTCGCGGCGTCGAACGCGACCAGTTGCTCGGGGCGGCCGTCGCCGTGTTGCTCCACGGTGAGGAGCGTCGCGTCGTCTGCCGCGCCGACGACGAAGTACCGCGCGACCCGCGGGTCCTCGGCGTCCTGTAGCTCGGGGTCGAACGGCTCGTCCCAGAGTACGTCGCCCGACTCGGCGTCCAGCGCCGTGATGCCGGCCTGGAACGCCGCGTGAAAGACGCGGCCGCTGGCGACGACGGGCCCGGAGACGAACGCGTTCCCCGCGAGTGCTTCGGTCCAGACCGTGCTGCCGTCGGTGCCGTCCAGGCACGTGACCTCGCTGTCAGTCCCGACGACCACGCAGTCCGCGTCGGCGTCGTAGGCGGCCGCCGGGAAGTGCCCGCTCGGGAGGTCGGCGGTCCAGAGTCGGTCGCCGGTGCGCGCGTTCAGCGCTCGAAGCTGGTCGCCGTCGACGCCAACACCGAGGACGTACTGGCGGCCACCGCCGAGGAACGGCTGGCCGACGCCGGTGGTCGACGTCGACCAGAGCGGCTCCCCGGTCGTCGCGGCGCGCGACGCGAGCACGTCCCGCCCGCGTCCCTTCGTGAACACGCGGTCGCCGGGCGCAGCGACGGGTGTGGCCCGCGACCCGCCGGTCGAGACGTTCCAGTCCTCCTCGCCGGTGTCGGCGTCCAGCGACGTGAGGCGGGGAATCGAGGACGACGCGAGGCTGAGGACCGCGCGGCCGTTCGCGACCGCGACCTCGGGGCGTCGGCCGGACGCGGGGTAGCGCCACTGTTCGGCGAGGGCGCTGTCTGGCGCGCTCTCGGGCGGCGGATTTCGAGTCCGTCCCGGGTCGTAGTCCGGGTACGGCCACTCGGTGTCGGCCCACGCGAACGGTGCGGGGTCGGGGACGCTGTCGGCGTCGAGGTAAGGGCGGGCGGCGTATCCGCCCGCGAGGCCGGCGAGGACGCCGCCGGTGGCGGCGAGCACGTCCCGCCTGGAGGGCTGACGCGTCATCGGCGGACGTTCGCCGGCCGCCGGTATGTGTCTTCGGTCGGCTCGCTACGCGTCCTCCGCGTGCTCCACGGTCAGGGACCCGGAGAGCTGGCGGCCGGCGGCGGGCGCGAGCGTCAGGTCGGCTTCGTCGAAGCGGCGCTTGACGCGCCGCCGGCAGTCAGAGCGGACGGTCGCGACGTCCGCCCGGCCGGGGGCGTCGACCCAGAACTCGGCCTGCACGGTGATGGCGTCCGCGCCGAGGTCGACGACGCGGGCGTTCGGTGCGGGGTCGGCAGCGACGCCGTCGTGGTCGACTGCGACCGCTTGCAGCTCCCGGAGCGCGCGCTCGGTGTCCTCGCCGTAGGAGACGAACGCGCGCTCGGTGACGCGGTAGCTGTCCCGGCCGAACGGTCGCGTGAGCGCGTTCGTCGTGAGCTCCGTGTTCGGGACGGTGAGCGTCTCGTTGTCGGGCGTGCGGATGCGGGTGACGCGGAAGTCGACGGCCTCGACGGTGCCTTCGCCGTTCGACCACGAAATCCAGTCGCCGACGTTGAAGTCGGGGTCGGCGACGAGGAACACGCCGCTGACGAGGGAGGCGAACACTTCGCGGCCGGCGACGCCGAACGCGAACGTGAGCGCGGCGACGAGGATGGCGGAGTCGGTGTTCACGAGCGCGCTGGCCTGTCCGGTGGCGGCGAGGCCGAGGAAGACCGCGACGCCGGCGAGGAGGATGGCGAGGTACGTCTCCGTGGCGGAGACGAGCGTGGGGTTGTTTTCGTTGCGGCGCCGCAGGACGCGGACCACCATCGGCACGAGGAACGCCCGGCCGGTGAGGTAGACGGCGGCGACGACCGCGACGAACAGGGCGATGTCGCCGAGGACGTCGCCGTACGGCGCGAACCAGTCAGGCAGTACTGGCCACGCGGCGAGCGCGGGCGACCCGGTACCGGCGGTTACCATACCGGTGTGTCGCGGTCGACCACGAAAAAGCCGGGGGCGGCGCCGACACGGGAAGAGAAAGGCAATTGGGCGCGCGGCCCCGAACGGCGTGTATGACTGAGTATTTCGAAGTGCACGCGCGCGACGCCGCGGCGCGCGTGGGCGAGCTCCGGCTCGCCGAGTCGGTGACGACGCCGACGCTCGCGGACGACGTCGTCGAGGACGCGGGCAGCGAGTGGGTGCAGCGCCAGGACACGCCCGAGGGCGACGAGTCCGTACTGACCGGGCTGCCGTACCGCGGGTTCCCGTCCGGCACGGCCGAGGAAGTTCAGGAGTCGTTCGCGCCGGAGTATCCGGACGTCGAATTCCCGAGCGCGGCCGTCGTCTCCCCCCAGACCGCCGACGACTACGGCGCGGACGCGTACGTGCTCTCTGGGGCGCCCGGGACCGTCGGGCACGGTGCGGCGTTCCGGGAGGCCGTCGTCGACACGCGCGAGGCGATTCCGGACGACACCGCGCTGTACCTCTCCGGGGTGGCGACGCCGCGGAACGTCGCCGTGCTCGTGTACGCGGGCGTCGACCTCGTGGACGCCGACCGCGCCGTCGTTCGCGGGACGCAGGGCCGCTACCTCACGACCGAGGGCGCCTACGACCTCGAAGACCTCGATGAACTGCCGTGTTCGTGTCCGGCGTGCCAGCAGCCAGTCTCGGCGTTCGACCGCGAGGACTGCGTCGACCACAACGTCAACGCGCTGAAGGCCGAACTGGGGCGCGTGCGCCGCCGGATTCGTGATGGCCGGCTGCGGGATTACATCGAGGGGCAGGCGCGCCACGAGGCGTGGGTGACCGCGGCGTTCCGCGAGTTCGACCAGCAGTACGGGTATTTGGAGGAGCGCACGCCCGTGATGCGTGACTCGCTGTTGTTGTCGGCGACGGAGGACACGCTCCGGCGCGTCGAGATTCAGCGTTTCGCCGAGCGCGTGACCACGCGCTACCAGAAGCGCCTCGACGGCCATCCGCTGTTGTTGGTGCCGTGTTCGGCGAAGAAGCCGTACAGCGAGAGCCAGAGCCACCGGCAGTTCCAGGACGCCGCCAACTACCGCGCGCACATGGTTTCGATGACGTCGCCCATCGGCGTCGTCCCCCAGGAGTTGGAGTTGACGTACCCGGCCCAGCACTACGACAGCGTGGTGACGGGGCGGTGGAGCGAGGAGGAGAAGGACTTCGTCGCGCGCGTGCTGAAGCAGTACATCGACCGGACGGACTACCCGCGGGTCATCGCGCACGTCCCCGAGGAGGGGTATCGCGACATCTGCGAGCGCGTCGCCGGCCAGGTCGACGTGCCCTTCGAGTTCACGGTCGGTGACCATCCGACGACGGACGAGAGCCTCGGCGAGCTGAACGCGGCGCTCGCGGGCGAGCCCAAGATTTGGGTGGAGGAGCGCGAGAAAGCGACGCTGCGCGCGGTTGCGGACTACTTCATCGGGGATGGCGCGGGCGACGCGCTGTTCGACGACCTGACCGTACAGGGCCGGTATCCGAAGCTGCAGGCGCTGGACGGGGACGGCGAGCAGTTGGCGGCGCTGGTCCCGCAGTACGGGACGCTGTCGTTCACGCTCGCCGGCGCGCGCAAGTGGGTCGACAGCGAGGCGCCGACCAAGCGCGTGGAAATCGACGCGTTCGTGCCGGAGGGCAGCGTGCTCGCGCCGGGCGTCGTGGCCGCGGACGACGACATTCGCGTGGGCGACGAGGTCGTCGTCGAGGGGCCGAAGGCGTTCGCCATCGGGCGCGCGGCGATGCCGGGGCCGGCGATGGCCGACGGGACGCGCGGGATGGCCGTGGACGTGCGGCACAGCGAGCAGACCTAGTCGGGCGAAAGAGCTACCTCTGTGGTGTGTGAACTAGTACCTATGCGGGTGCGCGAGGTGATGTCCACGGAGGTGCTGTCGTCGGCCGCCGACGACAGCGTCCGCGAGGCCGTGGGGCGGATGCTCGACGAGGGGACGGGCAGCGTCGTCGTCGAGAAGGACGGCAACCCCGCGGGGATTCTCACGAAGGTGGACGTGCTGGAGGCCGGCCACGAGCACGACCGGCCGCTCAGCGAGATTCCCGTCTACGCCGCGGCGAGCCGGCCGCTGATTACCGTGGAACCGTCGGCGACCGTGAGCGCGGCGGCCGCGCGGATGTTCGACTACGGAATTCATCATCTTCCGGTCGCGGACGGCCTCGACCTCGTCGGCATCGTCACCGCGACGGACCTCCTCGAAGCGCAGGACGACCTGCTCGTGGCGGCTCGTGGGACTGACGAGCGCCGCGAGGAGTGGAGCGGCGAGTGACGCACGCCGCCGCTCGGTTTTTGAACGCTGTGGCCGACGTTAAACTAATATAATCACGTCGACATTCTGGAACGTCCGGGGCTGTATCGGTCGACCTTCCTGTATCGCGGGGCCCGGAGTACTGCGGCGGAGTAGCTGCAGTCCGGCGATTTCCGATATGTAGCCGCTGGTTACATTGTCTTGCACCAATACTTTCAAGTCGCGCATCTACCAAGCCTACATCAGACGATGATGACTGACCGTGACGCCGGCGTGCGGGAGGGGGAATCGCTGTCGGGGGGCGACTCGATGGACGACCCGGAGTGGGTCGTCGCGAAGTCGCTCCTGGAAGTGAACAACACGTGCACGGACACGCTCGAAGCGTTCCTCCTCTACGCCAACCGAGGCCGGCTCGACGACCTCCCGGCGGAGGAGCTCGCGGCGCAGCTCGACGAACTCATCGAAAAACAGACGCGCGCGGTCGCGGAGCTCGAACTCGCCCGGGACGCCATCGCGGACCTCGACGACGACTGACCGGCGACGAGGGCGACGCCCGCGGGTTCGGTGGGGGCCGAACGCGGCGTCGCCGTGCGGCACTGACTGCGGTTCTTCTGGACAGTCGAAACGTTTTAGAACGTGGGTTCTAACGCTCCCACTGGGCATATACTGTTAGTATGTGCCCGCCCCCTGCACCCCGGGCGTCGACGCCCGACACGGTGGTGGGTGTGTTCCCCTGCACACGCCACCGCCTTCTGCAGCGCGCGGGCCTCGGTTCGCGTGCCGTACTCGGCCGAACGTGACTACTGTTAGGATATACTACTCCGAGAAGAAAGCGAGGAAACCCCGGTATATATGGGCGTATGGGGTATTTTCACGGGCATGAAGCTCGCGGTCCCCACCGATTTCGAGATTCTGGACGCGCTCTCGGACGGGAAGCGAAACAACGCGGTGAACCTCTCCCACGACCTGGACAAGAATCGCGCGTACATCAACACGCGGCTGCCCGTGCTCGCGGACTACGGGCTCGTCGAGCGCGTCGGCCCCGCGCCGAACAGCGGGCTCTACGAGATTACCGAGAAGGGCCAGGTCGCGTCGGCGAACCGGGAGGCCTACGAGCGCGGCGAGGCGGACTTCGAAGCGCTCGTCGAACGGGAACTCGAGGCGTAGCGCACCGGCGCCGGGAGTTCGAGCGACTGGGGACCGCTCGCGGCTGTCTTAGGCACTGCTTACTGTCGACCAGCGATAGTTATCCGCTCCGTAACTATTTTAAGCTCGTTCAGTATATACCGACAGTACATGCGGACGGTGGGTAGCGATGACACGTCAGGGGGTACGACGGGGACTGCAGCCTACCGGCCGCTGTGACTCACAACAACACCATGACAGACTCGAACATACACGACAAGCTCCGCGCGGTCTTCCTGACTGCGCTGATGATCGGTTCCGTCTTCGGAGCCGGCATCGCGTTTACAGGAGGAGCCGCTGCGGCAGCGAACACCCTTTCCGCAACTGGGGATACGACCCTCAGTGCGGGAGATACGGTCAACTTTGATGTGGATAATAGTACAAATACACCAGACAGCATCCAAGTGTGGGTTGACGTAAACGGTGATGGGTTTTACAACACCAGTGAACCCCACACAACTGTCTCAGTTCAATCCGGCGACACAGTTGAGTCGGGGAGTATTGAACTCCCCTCGGACCTTGCAGAAGGCTCCTATGACTTAGCTGCGAATCAAACGAGTTCCCTCTCAGCGGGGATATCAGCAGAGGATACAGCGGAGTCTGCTTTTGACGTCGATAATACAGACCCTGTCTACAATGGGGCAAGTCCGACAGGAGACGTTACGGATAATAGTACGTCCTTTACAGTCAACGTTACTGATGACGGGACGAATGATACTGGCGTCAACTCCAGCACAATCTCAGTCACGGTCACAGACTCCGCTGGGGTAACTCACTTTGACGGTGAACCTGACGGGACTAACGTCACCTTAGACGGAGATGAAATCACCGTTAACGCGGGTAATAATTGGAACTACGCTGAGGGTCCAGTTAACATTACGGTAACTGCCGCTGACGAGGCAGGAAACTCGAACCAGTCCACGTTTGAGTTCTTCGTGGACGCGTATCGTGCTCTTGACGTGACGCCTGAGAATGACGCCGAAGGTGCACAAACGAAGCACAACATCACCTATGAAGTCAATTCCTCATTCGAAGACCCTGTTAAGGATATAGTCCTTGATTACGAGGAAACCGACATCCAGTCGGTAGGTGACCTTGACCTGACGCTCAACGGGGAGCCGGTTGACGGTCTTTCCGTATCCAGTACTGGTGACGGAACGACCGACCTCCGGCTTGAGTTCAACGAGCAAGACGTGTCCGATGGTGACGTGTTCCGTGTTTTCTCCGGAAGTGACGAGTTCGTTAATCCGTCGAACACTGGCGACTACAACCTCACTATCGAGGCACAGGATAGTAATGAGAACATTCTGGAAACGGCCGAAACAACCCTGAACATCGGGACCGATGCCAACCCAACCGTGGAGCGCATCGAGCTTGAGGACTCCCCGATTAACACTTCGAACAATAACGGTCAGGACCGTCAGGTCACGATTGTGTTCAGCGAGGACGTGGCCTCGGTTGATGCCGTGGAATACTCGAATTTCCCCGGCAGTCCCAGTTCCGGCGATATCACCAGTAGCGGGGATTTGAACGGTGATACTTGGAATGGCACCTTCAGTCTGCAGGCTGACTCTGGTGCGGACCAGAATATGACAATCTCGGTTGACGCGACCGACGATGGTGAAAACGATTACACAGCTAACGACTCTCACGAATTCATCGTTGACACTCAGCCGCCGAACGTAACGGCGAACACGAGTGACGAGATTTCCGGAAACTCGTACGACGTGTCTACGGAATTCGAATTCGAGAACGTCGGTGCTGATACCGAGGTCACTTACGAGTACAACAGCGGAAACGGTTTCGAGACCATCGAAACCGCGGGGGACTTCAACACCTCGAACGTCGATGATGGAGACCTCATGCTGCGGGCGACGGCAGTTGACGACGCTGGTAACACAGACTCTGACAGTGGGACCACCGTCGTGGACAATAACGGCCCGTCCGTCGAAGCCACGCTCAGCAGCGACACTGTCGTTACTGAAACGGTTGACCTTACAGACGCGTTCTCCGCGTCCAACACGGACGGTAACGAGGTCGCCTATTACCTCAACGAAACTGGTGGAACTGAGTACACTGAACTGTCGAGCGACGTGCTTGACACGACGACGTACGATGACGGCACCATCAGCCTGAAGGCAAACGTCACTGATGACGCCAGTAACACGGACTCTGCTTCAGTTAACGTCATCGTAGACAATACTGACCCCGTCGTCGACATCACGTCGCCGACTGAGGTCCAGTACAACCGTACTGGCGACGTCATCGACGTTGAGTGGGACCTCACTGAGGATAACCTCGACTACGTGAACGTGACGCTCGCTGACGGTAACGGCAACAACGTCACGTACGAAAGCACCGACGGTGAAGGACTCACCCTCGAAAACGGCTCTGCGACCACGTCCAACGGTGAAGGACTCACCAACGGCACGTACGACGTGACCGTTACGGCCTACGACGATGTCGGTCAGACTGGTACGGACACCGAAGCCGGTGTCCTCGAAGTTGACGACCTCTCGCCGGGCGAACTCGACATCGAGACGCCCAGCAGCGAGGTCGTGACTGACTCGGATAGCACGCTCGACATCGCGTACGACTACTACGAGAACAACACTCAGACGGTCGTCGTCACGCTGAACAGCTCGGACGCGACCTACAACTACACGGTCGACGACTCGCAGTACGTCAACGACCATACGCGGAAGTCGCTCGCAATCGACCTCAACCAGACGGACGACGGTGAAGTAACCCTTGAAGACGGCGCGTACTCGGTGAACATTACGGTCACCGACAGCGTCGGAAACGAGAACTCCACCGAGACGAGCGAAGCCTACGTTGTCATCAACGACAATAGTGCGTCCATCGATGGCGTCTCCGTCGACGAGAGTGGTACCGTCGTGCGTCCGGGCGATAACGTCTCGGTGACGTACGACTACAACGACCAAGTTAACGGAACCATCGAATTCGACCTCTACCAGGAAGTCGATGGTGAGGATAATGTCCACATCGCTAACCTCGGTTCGACCGAGGTTGAGCCGACGGACAACATCGACGAGAAGCTCGAAGTTTCGGAAGTTGATGGCGAAGACTACTACGTCCAGATTTCCTCGACCAACGAGTTCGAGGAAGAGGCAGTGAATCAGACGGAGACGTTTACCGTCAACCAGGAACTGCCGGAAATCACGTCCATCAAGACTAACGCGGGTACCGACACCGCCGTCGTCGAATTCAACGAGGACGTGTACGCGACCGGTGACAGCGAGTTCACCGTCGACGACTTCGCGTACCAGGACGTCAACGGTGTCGGCGCTGACGCTATCGAGGATGTCTCGGGCGAAAACGGCACGCACTCCGTGACGCTCGATCTCAACGGCACAGTTCAGGCGTCCGCGCTCGAAACCGACCTGATCAACGCTCGTATGGGTCAGATCGAAGACTCTGCGGGCGCACAGGTCGGTACCGAAGCAGTCGCGCTGAACGACACGACTCCGCCGACGCTCACGGAGTCGGACATCACGCTCGAAGAAGTCAACGTCGACAACGCGGACTCCTACGCGGGAGTCAGTATCGACGTTGAGGAGGAGGTCAACGTGACCGTCTCCGCGACTGAAAACTCCAGTATCAACGCCACGTACTCGAACGTCGCCCCCGGTGACGCTGTCCCGCTCACCGGCCCGACGCTCGACCTGTCCAACCTCTCGGACAGCGCCACTCTCAGCCTCACGGTCGAGGTTGAGGACCTCTCGGTCGCTGGCTACATCGCAGACGCCACCGAGACCGTGGAGAAGGACACCGTGAAGCCGCACGTCGAATCTGCGACGACTAACGCGGGCACGGACACGATTACAGTCACGCTCAACGAGCCGGTCACCGACGCCGGCTTCGAGCTGACTAACGCGTCCGTCGCCACTGACGACACCGTTGGTGACGACGCGACGGATACGGTCTACACGGTGACGACGGTGAACGACGTCCAGCCGTCGGACATCGACAACGCGTCCGTGCAGCTGAACGCGACGGCAGGAACCGACGACGTGGAGAACACAGTCAACTCCTCCGTTGCGGTCAATCTGACTGACGACGAGGTACCCTACTTCGACGAGCCCGCGTACACGTCGAACAACGAGACGGAAGTGACGGTGTCGTTCTCCGAGCAGGTCTTCAACGCCTCTGGCGAGAACCTGACCGTGGAGAACTTCACCTACGTTAACGAGAGCGGCCAGTCTAACGAAATCGTCGGCGTTGACTACGACGAGAGTACTCAGACTGCGACGCTCACGCTCAGCGAGAGCGTGACTGGTGACCACATTGGTGACCACATCGAGTCCGACGCAGTCGACTCAGTTGGTCACTCAGTCGCCAACACGGCAACCATCCAGACCGGCTTCTACGTTTCCGAGTTCGAAGTCACGAATCCGAGTGACCGTGTCGTCCGCGTGAACTTCACTGCGGACGAGCCAATCGAATCCTTCGACGTGCACCTCAACAGTCAGGATTCGACCACTCACGAACTTACGGACACCTACGCGTCGCTCAACGAGAGCGACTTCGAAATCACCGAGACGCAGGCCGAGGACGGCGACTACGAATACGTCGCTGAGACGACGGTCCCACGTGACGGCGAGTACGAAGTCGATGCCTCCGACTTCACTGCCGTTGGTGATGAGGGTACTCACAGCGAATTCGGCAGCTACGTTGATGTCGACTCTGAGGCACCCTCGGTAATCGACTCCGAGATTATCTCCTACGACGGTGACACGACCATTGCTGTCCAGTTCAGCGAGCCGGTCGACGATGCAGGTGACCTAGAGGAGAACATCTCGATTGACGGCGTCAGTCCGTACTCGATTACGGATGTTGACGAGACCGCGTTGGAGGACAACGAGGTTACCGTTGACGTGAATGGTGCCGTCCAGACTGGCGACAGTCCGGACGTCTCCTTCGACGCTGGAACGTTCGAGGAAACCGCCGGTGACTCGTCGTCCAACACTGGAGACGAGACCACGGTCAACACGCTCGAACAGCAGCTCAGCGCAGGACCGAACTTCGTCTCCCTGCCGGCGGCATCCGGTGAGATCGACGTCAGTACGGTCGTGAGCGAGCTCGGCGGCGAGTCGAACGTCAACAGCATCATGACCTACGACGGCGGTAGCTGGCAGAGCTACAACCCCACGAAGCCCGCTGACGAGCAGGACTTCGAGTCCATCGAAGGCGGTCAGGGGTACATCGTGGACCTCTCCGAGTCCGCCGAGCTGGAAGTCAACGTCAACAACGTCGTTGGCGGTGACTCCGCTCAGGAAGCCACGCCGCAGTCCCAGCAGCTCGAAGAAGGCTGGAACCTCGTCGGCCAGTGGCAGGAAGGGACTCAGGGTCCTGGCCACGCCCTCACGACACTCGGTGACGCTCGGGCGCATTCGACGGCAGTCTACGAACAGGCTGAAGCCGGCTCGTACACGTACGGGCAGCCCGATGTGTTCCACCCCGGTGAAGCCTACTGGGTCTTCGTGAACGAAGACACGGACTACACCGAAGCGCAGTTCGGAGCGTAATCTCCGCAACCATCCACCTTCCAACTTATTGGGGGTAACTCAAACACGATGACAAACCAACCTACACGGAAGCGAGATGCGTTGCGGGTGTTGGCTGCTGTCGCAGCCGTGCTGCTGGCGGTCTCCGCCGGCGCCGGTGCCGTGGCAGCCGTACCGGCGCCTCCACACGAGGTCTTCGGTTCGGTCACGGACCAGAACGGTGACGCGGTCGCAGATGTCACCGTCTCGGTCACCGACGAAGACGGCAACACCGTCACGAGCACGACCAACGCCGACGGATACTACGAGGTCAAGTATCCGGCTGAAGACGGCGAGGACGGTGAGACGCTCACCGTCTCGGTCCAAGGAGAGTCGTGGACAACGTCGTTCGACTCGGGCACGTCCGAGGAGCACGACTTCCAGATCACTGTCGACGACTCGACGACATCGCCACCTGACGACGGCGGCGACGACCCGGCCACGGACCCCGACGACAGTGACGGCGACGATGCTCCCAGCGGCGGTAACGGTGGTCAACCTAGTGGCGGCGCTGACGAACCCACCACGACCACGACGACCACGCAGCCGCCCACCACGGGCGCCAGCGGCACCGCACAGGTCGACACTAAGGGCAGCGCCACGGTCGACCTGACCGAAGGCGAAGGCGTCGAGAGCGTCTCCGTGTCCGTCCCCGGTGGGTCCGGCGACGTCACGGTGACGGAGCTGTCGGCACCGCCGGAGGGCGTCTCCGAGCCGTCGGGAACGAGCGTCGCGATGGTCGACATCTCGGCGCCGAACCCGAGCGAGGGCTCGGCGACGGTCAGCATCTCCGTGCGGCAGTCCGCGCTCCCGGACGGCGTGAGCGCTTCGGAACTCGGCATCACGCACTACACGGACGGCGCGTGGCAGGACCTCGACACGAGCGTCGCGTCGAGTGACGGCCCCATCGTCCTGGAGGCGCAGGTGTCGAGCTTCTCGCCGTTCGCGGTGACCGCGCAGGACCAGGCGACCGCGACGACCGAGCCGCCGACGGCCACCGAGGCCCCGACGGAGACGACCGGTCCGACCGACACCGCGACGACCGAACCGGGCGGCGGCGGTGACGACGGACCCGGGACGCTCCTCATCGGCGGTATCGTCGTGGTGCTGGCGGCTATCGCGTCCGCGGGCTACCTGGTGTACAGCCGCGACTAACCACTCGATTCACCCGCTTTTTTCGCGCGCGAACTGCGAGTGCCTAGTCCTGCGTCCGCAGGAAGTCGTCGAGGACGTACAGGCCGAACGGCACGGTGCCGCAGACGGCCGCGAACAGGGCGAGCTCGACGCCTGCTTCGCCGAATTTGTCGACGTAGATTTGGAGGTTGCCGTCGAACACGTAGGCGATGAGCACGAGCATCCCCAGCAGTAGCGTGGAGAATCCGCCGAGGAGGACCGTGTACCACGCGACGAATCGACGGAACCGCTCGTGTCTCGACGGCTCTCGGGTTTCTGAGCTCATGAAGTGGCGGCGTCTACTGCTCTCTCGCCCGTTGCGCACTTCGTTAGGCGGTCCCGACGTGTTGCGTCTCACCGTTAGGTAGCCGAAACCGCTCGCCGCTCAACCGTTGCCCGGGACCAATTACTCGTCCGCGAAACGCGCTCGTTCTCGGCGCTGCGCCGAGGACTGTTCGAAGTAGTGTATCGCGTTCTTTCTAGTAAACGGCCACTTTGCTTTTCCGAGTTATCCTAATAGTATGTACCAAGCAGATGTCAACGCTGTCACTCAGTCGCCGCGATTTCATCCGCGCCGGCGCAGCAGCAGCGGGTGGGAGCGTTCTCGTGGCGACGCTTCCCGACCGTGGCTCCGGTAGCATACAGGCCAGCGGCCTCACCGCTGACGACGTCACAGTCACTAACAACGGCGGGAATCTTTCTACACTAACTATCGACCCGAGTATCGACGTTACTTGGAGCAATATCTCCGAACCCGTTAGCAACGTCCAACTCAACATTACTGTCACGAACCCGGCCTCCGATAATAGCGCGCAAGTCGTCAGTAACGGAAAAAGCACGTCGGGCACGTCAGGTAGTGTGACTATATCCCTAGGGGAAAAGAGCCTGCTCAGTAGTGGGAACGGCCCGCTTAATGCGGCGAACTTCGAGCCGAGCTCCGACGGCGGCACGAAACAAACCGATGTTGAGGTCACTGTCGAAGTCATTCTTCAGGATAGTAGTAGCGGGACAATCAAGTCGACCTCCAAGACGTCGACGTTCACGGTCACCGTCCAGGCGGAGTCGATGACCGTCAGCGGTTCGCTCGGGACGGGCGCGACCTAATTTCGCCCGGGCTTTAGTCGTCGGCGGGCGGCGCGTCCACAGGCTGGTCGGGATTCGCCGCGCTGGCTTCGTCGGGCATCCCGAACTGGTGGTCGCCGGTGACTTCGACGCTGCCGCGGCGAACCGTCGCGTCGCCGGCGAGGTGGACGCGCACGGCTTCGACGAGCGCGTCGGCTTCGAGGGGCTGCCCGCGATTCTTCACGTCCTCGACGGTGGCCGTCGGCGGCACGTCGAACGCGCGCTGGGTGAGAATCGGGCCCTGGTCGAGGTCGGTGGTGACGTAGTGGGCGGTGACACCCGCGACGCGGACGCCCTCTTCGACGGCCTGCCGGTAGGCCTGCGCGCCGGGGAACGCGGGCAGCAGGCTCGGGTGGATGTTGATGATGCGGCCGGCGTACCGGAAGACGACGTCCGGGCTGAGGATGCGCATGTAGCGCGCGAGCACGACGAGGTCGACGTCGTACTCGTCGAGCAGGTCGAGGAGGCGCTCCTCGTCGGGGGTGCCGGTGTCGTCGCCGACGTCGTAGAACGGGACGTCGTGCTCGCGGGCGACGGATTCGAGGTCGGGGTGGTTCCCGATGACGACGCGAATGTCGGCGTCGAAGTCCGCATCGAGGAGCGCGCGCAGGCAGTGGTCCTCCTTGGTGACGAGGACGGCGACGCCTTCGTCGCGCTCGTCGGGGAAGCGCACGCGGACGTCGACGCCGAGTTGGTCGCCGATGTCGGCGAGGCGCTCGCGGAACGCCGCGCGGGTCGTCGCGTCGCCCGCGAGGTCGGCGGGCTCGGCTTCGTCTTCGGCCTCCCAGCGGTCGTCGGCGTCGTCGATGGGCGTCGTGTCCGCCAGCAGGGTCATGCGGAAGACGCCGTCGCGGACGGTCTGCTCGATGTCCTCGATGTTGACTCCGTGTTCGAACAGCAGTCCAGTGACTTCGGCGACGATTCCCGTGCGGTCGGCTCCGACAACCGTGATTTCGGTCAGGTCGTTCGTCGTCGCTGCCGTCTCTGGACTGCCGTTCGGCTTCGGCATACACGCACCCAGGGCGTCGTCGGACATAAGCGGCGTCCTTCGCGCAGGAATCGGCGCAGCCGACAGTACGCACGTTCGTGCATCTTCAAGTCCTTCCAAAAGAGTCTTTGACCACGAATACCCACATCAACGCGATGACCGCCTACACCGCGACGGTGACGGTCCGACTCAAGCACGGGGTCCTCGACCCGGAGGCCGAGACCACCCAGAAAGCCCTCGAACGCCTCGGCTTCGAGCTCGGGGACCTGCGGTCGGCGGACCGCTTCGAAATCGACCTGGACGCCGCCGACAGCGACGAGGCGGCCGAACGCGCGGGCGAGATGGCCGACCGCCTGCTCGCGAACCCGACCATCCACGACTACGACGTGGCGGTCACTGAGCGCGAATGACTTCCGAAAGACAGTCCTGCTCGCTTCGTTTCGCGGGCTGTGACTTTCGACGTCACGCTCGCCACCAGGGGTGGCTCGCGTGACTGTTTCCGTTATCCGCTTCGGCGGCTCGAACTGTGACCGAGACGCCGTCCGCGCGCTCGCCGCGCTCGGCGTCGACGCCGAAATCGTCTGGCACGAGGACGACCTCCCCGCGGATACCACGGGCGTCCGCCTCCCCGGTGGGTTCTCGTACGGCGACTACCTCCGCGCCGGCGCGATGGCCGCCCACTCCCCAATCATGAACGACGTGCGCGACCTCGCCGACGACGGCGTGCCCGTCCTCGGCGTCTGCAACGGCGCACAAATCGGCTGCGAATCGAAGCTCACGCCCGGCGCGTTCACGACGAACGCGAGCGCGCGCTTCCAGTGCGAGCACGTCCACGTCCGCGTGGAGAGCGCCGACACGCCGTTCACCGCCGCCTACGACGAAGGCGACGTCCTCACGCTCCCAATCGCGCACGGCGAGGGACGCTTCGAAATCGACGCCGAGCGCTACGACGACCTCGTCAGCGAGGACCGCGTGCTGTTCCGCTACTGCGACGAGCACGGCGACGTCACCGACGCCGCGAATCCGAACGGCTCCACGGGTGCGGTCGCAGGCGTCCTCGGCGAGCGCGAATCCGTCGCCGTCCTGATGCCCCACCCCGAACGCGCGACACTCCCCGAACTCGGCCTGACCGACGGACAGGGCGTCCTCGACGCGTTCGCGTAACGCCGTTCCGCCCGTCTTCCCGACCAGGGTCGGCCGTCTCGCCGGGTCGCGTACGCTACGACGCGGCGAATCTACCGAAAAAGCGACGTTCCGCGGACTGGTCTCCGGATACATGGACGTGAAATCCGCCGTCGGCAACCTCGTCGGGCTGCTGTTGCTCGCCGTCGCGGCGTTGGCAGTGCTGAGCGCTGTCGCGGCCGTCGTGTCCAGTCTGCTGTGGGGTCTGACGGCCGTCCGGTTCGCGACAATCTGGTTCTCGGCGGGACTGGCGCTGACGGCGGGGCTGACGGGCTACGTCGTTCGGAAGCGCGTCGCGGGCAACGTCATCCCCCTCGACTACGACATCTCCGTCGCGTTCCGCGGTGGACAGGGCGGGCTGTAGCGGGACGCCGCGACCGCGACGAGAACAGGGTTACTCCGCGAGCGGGAGGTTGTAGCTCGTCTCGCGCTCGACGACCGCGTCCCACGTCGCCTCACAGTCGCAGGACACTTCCGAGAAGACGGAGGGGTCCTGCCGGAGGTCGAAGTCCTTGATTGCTTCCTGTACGAGGTCGTCGCACTCGCCGCAGTTGTGCGGCCCGCGGTCGCTGCCGTGGCCGACGGGGTCGGAGACGACGATGGCGTCGGCGTCCGCCGTGGATTCCAGCACCTCGGCGACCGACCAGAGCCACGGCGGCCGGTAGCCGCCGCGGAAGTGCAGCTGGTCGACCATCGTGTACCGCTGGACGTTCGTCGGATTCATCGACACCGTGTGGCACCCCTCCACTTCGGCGCACTCGCGGACGGACTTCTTCATGTCCTCGACGGCCTCCGACTCCGAGAGGAACGGCGGCTTCATCAGCAGGTACGCCTTCACGCCGGCGTCCGCTTTTCGGGCCTCCGCGCACGCCGCCTCGAAGTCGCTGAAGTCGAAGTACTTGTTCACGCAGTCGTGGCGCACGCGGTCCGTCGCGGTCTCCAGGCCGACGGCGACGTCCGTCTCCAGGCCGACTTCGGTGAAGTCCTCGATTTTCGATTGGTCGACGAAGTCCGGGAGGCTCTCCACGACGATGCGCTCGCGGTCCGCGAACGTCTCGGCGATGGCCTGCCGCGTCTCGGCGGGCACCTCGCGCTCGTCGAGGAACGACCCGCTCGTGTAGATTTTTATCAGGCCGCTCTCCTCGTCGGCTTCTTCCTGCTCGTGTTCGAGGCAGGCGTCGACTTGCGTCATCAGGTCCTCGTGGGCGACCGTCCCGCCCTCCACGGACTCGGCGACGTACCCGCACATCGTACAGCCGCCGGCGCGCGCCCCCCGGCACCCGCCCGTGTTGAGGATGATGGTGAGGCTCTGGTAGACGCCGTCCGGCGTGTTGTCCTCGTCCAGCCAGACCCGCGTCGGCTCGTCGGGCGCGTAGTCCTTGCTGCCCTTCTCGTCGCGCAGCTCCCGCATCACCTTGTTGTGGGCGTCCATTCCACGCCCCTGCTCGTAGACCTCCGCGCTCGGCTCGCTCATGGCTAGTTGGTGTCGTCGCGGGCGTAAAGCGGCTTCGTCTGGCCGTTCGGCCGACGCCGAAAATGGACGGTTTCACCGTCGAATCGCTAAGTTCCGAGAATCAGATACCGAGACGGCGGCACCACGACGCCAGCCGGGCGACCGCTGCCGCGTGCTGCTCCTCGTCGTCTTCGTCGTCCTCGGGCGTCGAGACGCCGATTTGCGAACTCTGACCGACAGTCGCGTCGATGACCGTGGCGTGCTTCAGCATGTCCGGGACTCGCGGCTCCGCGTTGATGTACTTCGTGGTCGCGGCGGACTTCAGCGCGGTCAGTTCGTTCCAAGCCACCAGCCGACCGCGCCGGCCGTCGCGCCCAGGAGATTCGCGACGGCGTCGAGGAGGCTCGCGGTCCGCCCAACTGTCGGCTGGACGACTTCGACGCCGACGCCGAGCAGCGTCACGGCGAGCACGATAGCAACGAGTGTCCGCCCCGTCCCGGCTCGCTGCGCGCCCGCCAGCGAGAGCGCAATCACGGCGTAGCCGGCGGCGTGCAGGAGTTTGTCCGCGCCCGCGGGTAGCCCGCCGGCTGTCGAGCCGGACGCGAGCGACCCCGCGAGCACGGCGGCTATCGAGACTACCGCGAGGATTCGCCAGCGTCGCGGCGTCACGCCTCGAACGCGGCGAGCGCGTCGGCCAGCGGCGGCGCGTCGAACCACTCGTGGCCCGTGTAGCGGTTCGCGCCCGCGGCGTACATGTCGGCGGTCGCCTGCACGAGTTCGGCGGGGAGTGGGTCCGGGGACTCCTCGCAGAGTTCGCGCCAGTCCGCGATGCCGCGCTCGTCGGCTTCGTCCTTCGCTTCGCTGACGGCGTCGACCCAGACGGGGTCGGTGCGCTTGTAGTACTGCCGCACGACCTCCTTCGAGACTTCCCGGCCTTCGTATGCGAAGCGGTTCTCGTCGAAGGTCCCGGCGACGTCCGCGACCTGCACCTCGCCGTCCACGTAGAGGCACTCGATTTTGCCGTCCTCGTGCGTGAACCCGGCCTCCTCGGCGCGCTCGGTGACGACCTCGTTCACGCGGCGCGCGAGTCCGTCCCGTTCCTCGAGGCTCGCTCGGCCAGCGATGGCGTCGGCCTCCTCGCGGGAGAGGTAGCGGTCTTGTTCCTCGTACTTCGTGGAGAACTCCACGACCGGATTGGGGAGGTCGATTGGCTCGTCGGGCCATTCGTCGTAGTCGAGGTCGAACTCTTTGGGGTTGCGGCGCTTGCGGAGGCTCGAGCCGACGGGCACGCTGTTCCGGAAGACGACTTCGAGGGGGACGAGGTAGTTGCCGTCCGCAGCGGCGTGGTAGGCGCCGTAATCGTAGCCGCCGTGGATGGCTGCGTCGTCAGTTCCCTCGGCGTCGTGGCCCTCGAAGGGGAGGTCTGGGACTTGCGTGAGCGCGATTTCCATCTCCGTTGGCGGTTCGTCGGCGTCCGCCAGCGGCACGGTCTTGCCGTCGCTGTCCCGGACTCCTAAGTAGTGTGTGGGGACGCCTTCGGTTTCGAGGAGTTCGAA
>CAXREU010000006.1:0-8457 GCA_964229715.1 Halobacterium sp. | reverse complement strand
TCGCCGTCGTTGACCGCGCTGGCGGCCTGCCGGACGTCACGGACCGTGAGGTCGTTGTCGACGACGGCCCCCGCGAGGCGGTAGCGGTCGTCGCCGCCGACGCGCGCGATGGGTTTCGCGGCGGTCGGTGGGATGTGTCCGGCGGCGACGTGCTCGCGGACCGCCCGCGGGAGGTCGTGGACGCGCGCCCACTTCCGGATGAACGAGACGCCGACGTCGCCGTCCGCGCGCTCGGCAGCGGCCTTGTAGGAGTTCTCGGCACGGACGAGTGCGGCGCAGGCGGCGGCCCCCCGGAGCATGTAGAGGTGGCTGTCGCCGAGCTCGTTGCGCGCGAACGCGCCGACGGTGTCGGCGGCTTCGGCGACGCTGTCGGGGTCGTCGGGGTCGAACGAGACGGCCTCGCGGGCGTGCTCGCCGGTGAGGCGTTCGTCGCCGCGGACGACCGGCTCGCCGACGGGTGATTCGCGGTCCGTCGGTGGAAGCCGCTCCTCGTCAGTCATGGCGTCCAGTAACGGCGTTGCGCGTAAAACACCTACTCCTCGTCGTCGTGGTTCGCCCGGCGCTCCGAGAGGTGCTCCCAGATTTCCGTGCAGCCGGCGCCTGGTTCGACGTCGGCGAGGTGGTCGTCGTCGCGGTCCTGCGTCTCCTCGCGGTCGGCGTCGCGTTCGGCGTGTTGGTTCACTCGCCGTCCACCTCCGCTGTGAACAGCTCAGGGGCGGCGTCGGCGGACGCGTGCTGGCGGTGGCCGCGCGTACGGGTAGGCATATTCCACGGTACGGCACCGACACGGATAACTGTCGCTTCGCGTGCAACGCCCGCCAGCGCTGACTGGTACCAGAGAGTCTTGACGGTAGTGGTGACGACTGGCAGGCGTTGCCAGCGCCGACGGGAGGACCTGGATGGACTGTCTACCAGGCGTATGGCGACGCGATTGCGGCTGCTCGACGACGCCGCGTGGGTGAGCGTGAACGACGAGCGCGCGGTGGGGACCAGCGAGGTGTGGCCGGTCGCGGAGAGCTTCTGTTCGTGCGCGCTCGCGTGGCTCGTCGTCGAAGCGTTCGTCGATGTAGGTGCAGACGGCCGGCGCGTGGAGGCGCGCCCGCACGGTCACTGTCTGAACTGCGGGGAGTCCGGAACGACGCCGTGGTTGCCGGTCGGGAAAGTGACCGACGACGGCTTCGAGCTGGTCGAAGGTGTTCGGCGATAGCGGTAAGAGTATCCGCTACCGGACGGCCGCGGGGAACCTTGACACCAAGCGCGCCTTGGTAAGGGCGGAAGCCGAGTATGCTTCTATATGCCCACGGACGTCGAGCGATGGAAAGACGAGGTCTACGGTAACGAAATCCGGGAGCATCTCTTCCGGTTCGCCGAGGAGGGATGGGACGCTATCCCCGAGGAGGAGGAGGACGCGTGGTTCGAGCGCTTCAAGTGGTGGGGGCTGTACCACCAGCGGAAGGGCCAAGAGAGCTACTTCATGATGCGCATCGGGACGCCGAACGGCGTCCTCGAACCCGGCCAGCTCCGCACGGTCGCGGAGGTTGCCGACGAGTACGCCCGCGGCCCGGTCGACAATCCGGAGTTCGGCGCGGCGTACTGCGACTGGACGACCCGCCAGTCCATCCAGCTGCACTGGATTAAACTCGAAGACGTGCCGGACATCTTCGAGAAGCTCGAGGAGAACGACCTCACGACCCAGCAGGCGTGTGGTGACTCGTGGCGCAACATCGTCGGCTGCCCGGTCGCCGGGAAGGACACTCACGAGCACATCGACGCGTGGCCGGTCGCCGAGGAACTCCACGAGACGTTCAAGGGCAACGACGACTATTCGAATCTCCCGCGGAAGTGGAAGGTCTCCGTGACGGGCTGCGACCAGGGCTGTGGCCAGGGGGACATCAACGACCTCGCCTTCGAGCCCGCCGAGAAGCACGGCGAACTCGGCTTCAATGTTCGCGTCGGCGGCGGGCTCTCCCGCAAGGAGCCGCGCCTCGCTCGCGACGTCGACATCTGGGTGCCCGAGGAGAAAGCCACGGACATCGCGGCGGCCGTGACGGAGCTGTTCAACGACCACGGCGACCGCGAGGACCGCTACAACGCGCGCATCAAGTTCCTCGTCGACGAGTGGGGCGCCGACAAGGTCCGGCGCGTCCTCCAGGAGGACTACACCGACTGGGACCTCGAATCCGCGGGCGACGACCTCCGCGACCAGTACACGTACAACGCGGGCGGCCACGAGCACGGCGACCACGTCGGCGTCCACGAACAGCCCGACGGCAACTACTACGTCGGCCTGAACGTGCTGGTCGGCCGGCAGGGCGTCGAGGACGTCTACGAACTCGCCGACCTCGCCGACGAGTACGGCAGCGGCGAGGTCCGGCTTACGCAGCGCCAGAACGTCATCGTGACGGACATCCCCGAGGAGGACCTCGACGACTTCCTCGCGGCGGACCTGCTCGAGGACTACTCGCCGGACCCTCATCCGTTCATGCGGGGCTCCATCGCGTGTACGGGCACCGAGTTCTGCTCGCTGTCCATCGTGGAGACGAAGAACCGCCAGGTGCGGTACGCGCGCTGGCTCAAGGAGAACGTCGACGTCCCGGATGGCGTGACGGACTTCCACATCCACCTCTCGGGCTGCACGGCGTCGTGTGCGCAGCCCCAGATTGCGGACATCAGCCTCCGCGGGATGAAGACCCGCAAGGACGGCGAACCCGTGGAAGCGCTCGACATCGGGCTCGGCGGTGGCCTCGGTGAGAACCCCCACTTCGCGGAGTGGGTGGAGATGCGCGTGGCCGCCGACGAGGTGCCGGGGTACATCCAGAACCTGCTGGCGACCTACGAGGACCAGCGCCAGGATGGCGAGACGTTCCGCGACTTCATCCAGCGCCAGGAGGAGGACGCGCTCCAGGAGCTCGCGGAGCCGGAGGAGACGGACTACGACGACCCGTACATGCACAACACGAAGATGACGTGGTATCCGTACGCGGACGACGACGACATGGACGCCAGCCCCGCGCCGACGAACGGCGAGGGCGAGCCCATCTCCGTGGACGACTGACGCGACCCGCTTCTCGTTCTCCTCTCACTCTCTACGTTCTGCTGCCGCTGTCGAAACACCCACCCACGCGGAGCGCGTGCTCTCCCCATGGCCGACCGCATCATCAAGGTCAACGCGTACACGACGTTCACCCTCCTCGACGGAGAGGCGGAGGGCCACGGCTGGACCGAGGACGCGCTCGCCGTGCTCAACGTCACGACCGACGACGGTGACGTCCGCCTCGAACTCGAACTGGACAACACGGACACCGAGCGCGTGCCGGCGCACGCCGAGCGCGCGACTCTCTCTCCCGAGGAAGCCCGCGAGCTCGCGGGGGAACTCGAGTCCTACGCCGACCGCGCGGAGAGCGACGAGTAACTACACCGTAATCGTCGGGCCGCGGTCGGGCGCACTCGCGTCGAAGCCGTCCGCACGCAACTGGTCGGCGAACCACTCGCAGCGGTCGCCGTGGTTGACGAGCACCTCGCTGCCGCGGTAGTCCTCGAGGAACTCGCGCAGGCCCTCGCGGTCGGCGTGCGCGGAGAAGTCGTAGCTGTTGACGCGCGCGGCGCCGCGGAGGTGGCGGCCGTCGATTTCCGCGCTGCCCGTGTCCAGGAGTTCGCGGCCGGGCGTCCCCTCGACCTGGTACCCCGTGAGCGCGAGTTCGTGCTGGGGGTTCCCCGCGATTTCGGGGACGTACGTCATCGCGGGGCCGCCCGAGAGCATCCCCGCGGTGGTGACGATGGCCGTCGGTTTGTCGGCGATGCGCTTGCGCTGGCCGTTGCGCGTGGATTTGTCCAGAAAGCGCGCGTGTCCACGAGCCGCTTGGAACGCGTCGGCGTCCCGGAGGAACTCGCTGGTCTGCGTGAAGCGCTCGGTGACGGCGACGCCCATCCCGTCGACGTAACAGGGGATGTCGTGGGCGGCACACACCATGAACAACTCCTGCGTGCGCCCGACGGCGAACGCGGGGACGACGGCGGTGCCGCCACCCCGAATCGTCTCCGCCACGGAGGTGGCGAACGCGTCCTCGATGCTCGCGCGGTCGTCCCGCGTCACGTCCGCGTACGTGGCTTCGGTAATCACGACATCGGCGTCGGGGCGGGCGGTCGTGCCGGCGAGCAGGCGCTGGTCCTCCGTGTTGAAGTCTGCCGTGTAGAGGAGTCGCGTCTCGCCGTCGTCATCGGACTGCATCCGATTGCCCGCGGGACTTCGTCCCGCGCTGTCCACGAGTACGTGCGCGCTCCCGGGGATGTGGCCGGCGTCGTAGAAGGTAACTTCGTAGCCGGCGGCCTCGAACGTCTCCCGGGAGCCGTGCGTCTCCGAGACTTCGCCGAGCGCCGCGACTTCCGCGCGCGTGAACGGACAGTCGTAGCGGCCGCCGCGCTCGCCGCCACCCTGTAGTTTGAGCGTGTCCTGCGCGAGCAACCGCGTGAGGTCCCGCGTGGGCGGCGTCCAGTGAATCGGTGGGCGGCGCGTGCCGGCGACAAGCGCGGGAACGGCGCCGGCGTGGTCGAGGTGGCCGTGGCTGACGACGACCGCATCCGGGTCGACGTCCTCGGGGTAGCCCGGCGGCGTGCCGGGCTTCATCCCGTAGTCGAGCAGCAGCGAGTCGTCGACGAGAATCGCGCTCCGCCCGACCTCGCGCGCGCCGCCGAGAAACCGCAAGTCCATACGCGTCACAGGGGCGCGCGGCGTTTGGCTCCGTCGGTCCGAGCCGCCCCAGCCGCGGCGAGTCTGGTCGCGACTCCGCTTGTGTGCGTTGTATCGTCCACGGCGGGACGGTTGCCTGTAACCCTCTGTGCGAATGTGTTCGGCTACGTTCCCGGGTCCTTGTACTGTGGTTTCCGGTTTACGTGTCCGTGTCTCCGACCGACGACGTGAGGCAAGCATGGACGAGCACTACACGCGCAGACGGTTCCTCGCAAGCACTGGTGTCGTCGGTGTCGCAGCGCTCGCCGGCTGTTCCGGCGGCGGCGACGGCGGCGGAGGTGGCGGCGGTGCCGAGACGACGGCCGAGCCGACCGAGACCGAGAGCGGTGGCTCCGGTGAGGAGTGGGTCCAGACGAGCGAAGTCGCGATGAACGACCAGCTCGCCTACGACCCGGTCCGCATCGAGGTCGAGGCCGGTACGACCGTGACCTGGGAGACGACCGGTGCGGTCGGTCACACCGTTACGGCCTACGAGGACGGCATCCCCGAGGACGCCGAGTACTTCGCGTCCGGCGGGTTCGACTCCGAACAAGCCGCCGTCGACGGCTACAACAGCGACCAGGCGGGCAACGTGGCGGAAGGCGAGACCTACGAGCACACGTTTGAGACGACCGGCACCTACGAGTACTACTGCATCCCCCACGAGATGAGCGGGATGGTCGGCTACGTTAGGGTTGTCTAAGATGTCACAACACACTCCCGACGACGTGGACGAGGCGCTCGACCCCGAGGCGGTCGTCGAGCGCCACGAGGACCAACTCGACGACCTGCTCGCGGAAGTCGACGAACCGACTCCCGATGAGGATTCGACGACGCTGGAACTGGCTGGCCTCGAACTCTCCCGGCGGGACTTCGTGAAGGCCGGCGTCGCGACCGGCGCGATGGCGGGGTTGGCGGGCTGTTCGGGCAACATCGGCGGCGGCAGCTCGAACACCACCACTAGCTCGGGCGGGTCGACGCCCGACCACAAGGTCGCGCCCGGCGAGCACGACGAGTACTACGGCTTCTGGTCGGGCGGCCAGTCCGGCGAAATCCGCATCATCGGCATCCCGTCGATGCGCGAGCTGATGCGCATCCCGGTGTTCAACACGGAGGCCGGCCGCGGCTACGGCTACGACGACCAGACCGCCGAGATGCTAGAGGGCGCCGGCGACTACACGTGGGGTGACAACCACCACCCCGTGCTGTCGGAGACGGACGGCGACTACGACGGCGAGTACCTCTGGGTGAACGACAAGGCCAACGGCCGCATCGCCCGGGTGAACCTGAAATACTTCGAGACGGACGCCATCACGGACGTCCCGAACATGCAGGCCATCCACGGCTGTTCCGTGCAGAGCCCGGACACGGAGTACGTCTTCGGGAACGGCGAGTTCCGCACGCCGCTGCCCAACGACGGCCGCGACCTCGACAACCCCGACGAGTACGTGTCGCTGTTCTCCGCTATCGACCCCGAGTCGATGGAGACTCAGTGGCAGGTCAAAGTCGACGGCAACCTCGACATCGTCGACACCGACAAGGACGGCCGCTGGGCTATCTCGTCGGCGTACAACGACGAGGGCGGCGTCACGGTCACGGAGATGACCCGCGACGACCGGGACTACGTGAAGGCGTTCGACGTGCCCGCCATCGAGGAGGCTGTGCAGGCGGGGGAGTACGAGGAGGTCAACGGCGTGCCCGTCGTCGACGGCACGCAGGACAGCTCGCTGAACCAGGGGGACAGCCCCATCGTGCGGTACATCCCGACGCCGAAGAGCCCGCACTGCGTGGAGGTCGGGCCGAACGGCGACTACGCGTTCGTCGCGGGGAAGCTCTCCCCGACGGTCACCATCATCGACCTCGCCGCGCGGGACTCCTCCAGCGACCCCGAGGACGTCGTCGCCGGCCGGCCGAACGTCGGCCTCGGCCCGCTGCACACGACTTTCGACGGGAACGGCCACGCGTACACGTCGCTGTTCATCGACTCCCAGGCCGTGAAGTGGGACATCGAGGCGGCCGTCGAGGCCGATGAGGGCTCTTCGGACCCCGTCATCGAGAAGCAGGACGTCCACTACAACCCCGGCCACATCCAGGCCGTCGAGGCGATGACCACCGACCCCGACGGCGAGTGGCTGGTGAGCCTGAACAAGCTCTCGAAGGACCGCTTCCTGCCGGTCGGCCCCATCCACCCGGACAACGACCAGCTCATCCACATCGGCCAGGGCGAGAAGGAGATGGAGCTGGTCGCCGACCACCCCGCCTACCCCGAGCCCCACGACTGCGTGTTCGCGCACAGGGACAAACTCGACCCCGCGACGACGTGGGACAAGGCCGACTACGAGGGCGACAAGGAGTTCGTCACGAAGGAGAACTCCCGGGTCGAGCGCACAGGCGAGCGCTCCGTCGACGTGAAGACGTCCTCGATGCGCTCGGAGTACGGCCTCAAGGACTTCACCGTCAAGGAGGGCGACGAGGTGACGCTCACGGTGACGAACATCGAGGGCGTGCGCGACGTCATCCACGGGGTCGCCATCCCCGAGCACGATGTCCACCTCGCCATCGCGCCCCAGGACACCCGCGAGGCGACGTTCACGGCCGACGAGCCCGGTGTCTACTGGCTCTACTGCACGTACTTCTGCAGCGCGCTCCACCTGGAGATGCGCTCGCGGATGCTCGTGGAACCGCGCGACGACTGACCGACTGCAATCTGTCATCCATCCGACGGCCATCGGCGGCCTCCACGGGGCGCCGGCACGCTCGCCGTGTCGGCGCGGCCCGCGGCGGTCGCAACCGGTGGTTCGTCGCGCGAACCCCGGGCAGGTGACACCATGGACTACGAAATACCCGACCTGTCGGCGTTCCGCGAACTGCGGCGCGCGCTCCCGCTGGCAGCGGCGGCGCTGTTCGTCGCGGCGCTGTGCTTCCCGATGTGGCGCATCGCCGTGGACGCCGTGCAGTACCCGTCGACGACGCTGCACCTCGAACTGTACGCCTACCCCCGCATCGCCGGCGACTACGCGGAGATGGCGAACCTCAACAAGTACATCGGCTTCTACTACCCCGACCCGGTGTACTGGCAGCCGAACTACGAACCACACCCGTACGCCGTGGACGTGCCGGAGTGGTCGTTCGGCCCGCTGGCGTTCGTCGCGGTGTCCGCGACCACCCTGTTCGTCTCGCTGGCGCCCGACGCGCGCCGGCTGAAGCGCGGGCTGACCGCCCAACTGCTCGGCACCGTCGTCGTGTTCGGCGTGATGCTCGCGGACATCCAGTACCGGCTCTACCAGGCCGGCCACACCCTCGACCCGGACGCGCCCGTGATGGGCGTCGAGGGGTTCACGCCGCCGCTGTGGGGCCAGTACCAGGTCGCGAACATCACCAGCCATAGCCGCTTCGGGCTGGGCGCGTACATGGCCATCGTCGCCGTCGCCCTCCTCGTCGTGGCGTTCTACTTCCGGGACAGCGACGCGACGTTCGGCGACCTCGCCGCGCGCGTCACGAACCGAGACACCGCCGAGGACGCGGAGGCCGCGAGGTGACCGCCCGTGACTGACCGCCGCATCGACCGCGGGTTCGCCGTCGCGGTCGTCGCCGTCCTCGTGGTGAGCGTCGGCGCCGTCGTCGCCGCCCCCAGCGACGACGCGGCCGGCAGCCCCGAGGTCGCGTTCGACGCGCCGGTTCCCGCGGAGTACGACTTCGCGCTCTCGTCGGTGGGCGAGCGCGGCGACGGC
>CAXREU010000005.1:0-8306 GCA_964229715.1 Halobacterium sp. | reverse complement strand
GGCGACGCTCGACCCGGCCGCCTACTCGTCGGGCGCGCTCGTCGCGCTCCTGCTATCCATCGGCTTCCAGCTTCGCGAACAAGGGAGTCCGTGGCTCGACCGACTCAAACGCCGGTAGCCGCCGTCGGCAGGAGCTTTCCCGTCATTACTCGACGTACGTGTACTGGCGCTCGTTCATCGGGCCCCAGCCGTCGAAGACGAACTCGCCGTCGGGCTGCGTGAACGGCTCCAGTTCGACGCTCTTCTCGTGGTTGTGCCGGTCGTGAATCTGCTCGTACTCCGAGAAGGAGAGGTCGTAGCGGCGCTCGACCTGCACGTCGACGTTCAGCGCCGCGACCTCGTCCTCGAAGCCGGGCTGGACGGTCTCCTCGTGAATCTCGGCCTGCGCGCCGGAGCCGTACGACGCGACGAGGAGCTTCTCCCCGGAGAGGTCCCGGCCCTGCTCGGCGGCGTGCTTGAGCGCGCTGACGCGCGCGATGTGGACCGAGCCCGTGTACCAGTTCCCGACTTGACTGGAGATGTCCAGCGTCGGGTCGATGGCCTCGCCGTACCACTCGCGGTACGCGTCAGTCTCCTTGAGGTCGTCGACGTACTCCCGGATGGCGTCCTCGAACGCTTCGCGGGAGTCGAAGTCGTCGCGGCGCGGCTGCCGGCCGATGTCGTCGGCGAGTGCCTCCTCGACGTCCGTCCCACGAATCATGTGCCGGTAGCCCAGCACCGCGGCTTTCCGCACCATGCCGGGGAACGGCGTGTGGAACGGGATGAACGCGTAGTCGTCGGGGTGGGTGTCGCCCGCGGCGCGCTCGAAGTCCTCGAGGGCTTCGCGCATCCGCGCGAGGTACACCTGCACCGAGCGCTTGCCGTCCACGCTCGGGAACTGCTGATTCGGCTTCAGGAAGTCCGTCTCGTCCGCGGA
This sequence comes from Halobacterium sp., assembly GCA_964229715.1. Lineage (GTDB taxonomy): Archaea > Halobacteriota > Halobacteria > Halobacteriales > Halobacteriaceae > Halobacterium. Next base: position 7,390 of record CAXREU010000005.1, on the reverse strand, counting down.
GCCGTACCCCTGCTCGGTCGACAGCTCGACGAGGTCGGGGTCCTCGGTGATGTACATTGCGACGGCGCCCGCGCCCTGCGTCGCCTCGCCGGAGGAGTCCCGCGCGTACAGCGCGGTGTCGGTCGCCACCACGAGCGCGCCGCGCCCGCGGTTCCGCCCCGCGAGAATCCAGTTCACCGCGTCGTCCAGCGACTGCGTGCCCGCGATACACGCAAACTTCCGCTCGCCCTTGTTCGCGTGGTGGAAGTCGCCGTCGTAGACCTGTTCGAGGCAGCCGGCGATGTACGTCGACACCGGCTTCGAGTTGTCGAACGAGGACTCCGTCGCGACGTCGATGCGCCCGACGTCCTCGGGTTCGAGCCCCTTGCGCTCCATCAGGCGGTGCGCGGCGTTCGCGCCCATCGTCACGATGTCCTCGTAGGCGTCCGGGAACGACGACGAGAACAGCCCCAGTCCCTTCGTGTACTTCTCGGGGTCGTCGCCCTGCTCGGGCGCGAACGTCTCCGCGAGGTCGAGTTTCAGCCGCCCCGTTCGCACTTCGATGGCGTCGATGCCGACGCTAGTCATGCGCTCGTCTACGCGAAACGGTCATATGGGTTTGTCGATGGTGGTTTTCGACGGGTGACGAAATACGTCCTTACAGCGTGATGGAGTACGTTCGGGTGCTCCCATCATCGAATCCAATAGTTAACTCGAACGAGTCGCCCGGTTCTGCATTAGCATTTACGGGACCGGTAGAACCGCCGGTGCTATCGATACGTCGGGGTTGCAGCGTCACGTCTTGATTCCCTCCGTTGCTAATAGTGGGACCACTGACACTCTCCAGTGTATCGCCCTCAACCAACTCTGGACCGCCGAAACTTGGTCTATAGATGACGCGGTCTATCGGGTCCCGGTTCGGATTATTCGGCGGATTATTTTCGGTGTATGAGACCAAGCGCGCTTGAGAGAAAGCCACGCTTTGTTGGTTGTTGTTGCGGAACTGAAGCACTACTTGTCCGTTATTTATCTGCGTCTGTACAATTTCGACGTTCTGTGCGTTCCCGCCTCCTCCGCCACCATTTGCAGCTTCCGACGACCGTGCGGTCACGACAAACTGGTCGGTGATCGACGTGTTCCCATTGAGCGTGTACGAAACCGTCACGCGGAACTGCTCCCCAGTAACGTCTACCGCAGATGCGCTGCTCGTGCCAACGTCGTAGAACTCGGCGAATGCGATTTCGGCCCTCTCGTTCGTCCTCAACTCAATAGGACTCCCGATAGGCTCGGTTTCAGCCGTATCGTACGACTGCGCGTTCGTGTCGTAGATTCGCTCTTGTTGGGCCCGATCGAGCGAGAGCGTGAGGCCGCGTCCGCTAACGTGCGTGTATTCAGCGTCGACCAGCGGTACATCGGTGGTCACTCTCTCCGCTGTATCGATGGATTCGACGTGTAGCTCGCTCTGTCCATATCCCTCGCCCCCAGCCTTGTCCGAGAGCCCGTCCAAGTCGATGTCCTCGGGTTCTACGGTGACATCAGTGATAGTGATGTCCGTTCCGTAGGTGTTCTGCACAGTCAAATTCAACCCACCCGTCGTAGTGTCGGGGTCTTGGCCATCGAACGCGAACGCGCTGCCGACCTGAACGAGCCGCCCGCCGCTGCCGCCGGGGCCGACGGGTGTCGCGCTCTCCACGTCAACGTTGACGCTCTCGTGGGTGGCCCCGTCGAGTATCTCCAGTGTCGCCGTCCCACTCGCACTGTCGGCCGCCTCGAACGTGGCGCGCCCATTGTCACCGGTCACGCGACTGTCGCGCTCAAAGGGGTTCGACCCAGAGTACGCGACGGTAACCGAGACGCCGCTAACAGGGTTGTTGAAGCGGTCTCTGACCTCTACCGTTACGGACTCGTTGCCCGCGCCGCTGTCAACGAGCGTCAGGTACTCCTCGTCTGGGTCGGTTGCGCCCGTTCCTACGCCAACTTTCGCGGTGCGAAGCGTGTAGTTACCGGTAAGCGTCACGTTAACCGTGTTCGGTGTTGGTCCCGCACTCACGTCGGCGGGGCTCAGACTCGTGCGGCTCGCGAGCGTCTCGTTAGATATCTGGGTCGGGACCGTGAGTTTCATCGTGTTCCCGCTTTCCGGTTCCACCGAAACCGACTGATAAGGTGCGCTCAATGCCTCGGGTTCGACGCTCACCGAGCCCGCGCGCGTCGTGGAAACCGAGCCGTTCAGTGCTACGAGCGTGATTGTCCTTGAGTCCTCGTTGACGAGCAGCTGGTCTGACAGCGGGACGGCGGGGTTGCTGTCGCGGTTCGGATAGTAGTTCGAGAGAATCGAGGACTCGAATAACAGCGTCGGCGCGTTGTCGTACTCGTTGTAGTCCGGCTCGTACGATAGCGCCTTCGTCGGAGAATTCCACGTGAATCCCTCATGCTCGAAGAAGTCGTCTGTCTCGGGGTTGCTCGCCGCGACGTTTTCCAGTCGTATTTCTCCGGGGTTGGTGGTGCTGAGCGTCCCCGTCGCTGGCGGCGGATTCATCAAAAAGACCCGAGAAGGATACTGCGTACCCAGTGTCACCGAGGCTGGCTGTGTAGTCCCAGTCGCAGCCGAGCGCAGAATCCCGTTTCGCACGTCCGTCATTTGGTTCTGGACGGTCTGGCTGTGCTTGTACTCGACGTCGGCGTTCTGCGAGGGGACGACTGTCGCCTGATAGACGGAGAGCGCGATGACGAGCGTCGCGAACAGCAGTATCGCCCCGATTTGGACAGACTGCGCTCGGTCGTCCCCACGCCAGTTCATGCCTGCTGAATGGGAGCCACACGTTAAAAAACAGTGCCTCTCTCGGCGCCGTACTCGGTAGCCATCACGTGGATTTTTGTTAGTTCCTCGTCAATCTCTCGTCGTGACAGACAGCCGGGGACAGTCGACGCAAATCGGCGCCGTGCTTCTGGTCGCAGTCGTCGTCAGTGTCTCTGCTGTTGGTAGCATGTACGTCATCGATAGTGCCAACACGAACCCGGAGGCCCCGACTGTCGACTTGGACGGCCGGGTCACCGCTGAGGCGGACGCGCTCTCGGTCGTGCTCACGAACATGGGCGGCGACCCACTCCCGTACGGCGACCTGTCGGTGGTTGTCGAAGCCGGCAGGGACAGCGACCGCGTTACAACCCAATCAGTCGAGGGCGACCAATCACTCACGCCCGGCGAAACGTGGCAGCTAGACCTCGCGGTGAACGCTTCGCCCGGCGACGTCGTCACCGTCTACGTGGTTCACGAGCCGTCCGGGGAACTGTTGTTCGAGGACGAACAGCAGGTCCCTCGGGATGACGCGACGCTATCGCTGTCTGTCGACGCCGACAGCGGGACCGTCGAAACACCAGGCTCGACGACGCTTCGCGCGACGGCATCGCACTCGCGGGGCGAGCCAGTCGCGGTTTCGTGGGAGGTTGTCGAAGGAGTATCGTACGCTTCGCTGTCCGGTACGACCGGCGAGAACGTGACGCTCGAGGCGTCGCGCGTGGCCGAGACTCGGACGGCCACCGTACGGGCGACCGCCACCGCTGGCGATGTTTCGACCACTCGAACCGCGACAGTTACGCTGACGCCCGCACCCGACATCACAGCGCCCAACGTAGTCCTTCTAGCGTATTCTCTGTCGCCGGAGTCGATACAAGTCGTAGTATCTTCGGACGAGCAACTGTCTTCACTTGCGGTCGACGTCGATGGTCCCGAGGACGCGACGCTCACGCTCGCGGACTTCACGCTTCGAGACGACGACTCCGGATACAGGTACGAATACACCGGCGACATGGCGGACGGCCTGTACGAACTCATCGTCGAGACGGCGACGGACGACGCCGGCAACGACGGTAGCGGTGACCGTGAAATCGTCATCGTGAAAGCGGACGACGAGGAGGAGGAGGAAGAAGAAGAGGACGAGGACGACTGGAATGACGAGGACGAACGCGACAACGATGGGGACGACGAACGCGACGAGGACGAGAATGAAGACGATGGCTCGGGGGACGGTTGGTGGGACGGTTGGGGTGGCTGGTGGAACAGCTGGTGAGGCGACCGAGAGTAGGCGGCGACGTCACAGGAGCCGCAACCGCGGGACGGTCCCTCGTATAACGCGGGAGTCGTTCGGCGTCAGTCGTCGTCCTCGATGACTTCCGGGTCCGAGAGCGCGCTCTGGAGGCTGTCGAGGCCGTTGACCCACTCCGTGACGAGGCCGTACTCGACGTCGTCGAGGATGTCCATGTCGAGGTCCTCGCCGTCGACGACGCGCGTGCCGGCGCAGGCGCTCAGGCCGAGCGCGCGGTCGAGGTCTTCCTCCTGCTCGGCTTCGACGGCGGCCTGGACGTAGCCGGTGACGTCGGTCTCGTCGGCGACGCCGTCGGCGATGTACTGCTCGGCGCTGTAGAACACGCAGACCAGACTCGTCTGGACGCCGTCGACGAGCATGAGCTTGTCCTCGTCCTCGAAGTCGGGCTCGGAGAGCACGACCTCGCGGATGTCAGTGAGCTCTTCGAGGGCTTCCTCGTCGTCGATGGCGTCGTTGTCGTACGCCTTCAGGATTTTCGCGACCGCGATGGCGACGTCGTCCTGGAGATTCAACAGGAGGCGCGCCGAATCCTCGTCCTCGGGGTCGATGTCCTCGTCGCGCAGCCGGTCGAGCCAGTTCTGCCAGCGTTCCTCGGAGTAGAACTCCTCCTCGGGGGCACTCATACTCCGTACGCCGGCCGCCCGAGACAAAGGCCTTTCCTTCAACGGAGCGGCGAGACACGCGTCCGCACGGTCCGCGACAGCCACGACCCGCTGTCTCCCCCGCTACTCGTCGAGCGTCCCGCGGGTGTCGATGCCGTAGACGGCTTCGGGGGTCTCCACGTGCGCGCGGTGGATGGCGTCGTCGTGACCCTCCTCTTGGAGCCAGCGCACGCGCCGCGGCACCGTCTTCGGCCCCATCACCGCGCCCGGGCGGTCGGCGTCGTCCACGAAGTCCGTCTCCATCAGGAACGGCTCGCCGACCTCCACGGCGGTTTTCAGGTACTCTTTGTCGCACATCACGCTCTTCGTGACGCCGTCGAGTTCGCCGCTCGCGTAGTGTTTCACGACGCGCTCGGGCGGCAGGCCGGCGTTCTCGGCCCACTCGGCGACGTCCGTGAGGTCCTCGGTCGCTTCGGTGTGGAGCTGGAGCGCGACCCCGGTCTCGGCGGCGCGCGTGCAGGCGTGCCGGATGACCTCGTTCGAGGCCTCCCAGACGGCGTCGCTGACGTCGTAGTGCGGGCGGCCGGACTTCAGCGCGACCGCGTGGCCGTCGCTTGCGTACTCCGCGGCGACGTCGACGCCCGCGCGCATCAGCTCGCCCGCGTCCTCGGGCGCGAACCCGCGGTCGTCCACCAGTCGCGAAATCAAGCCAGGATGGACGCCGAGCACGGGCCACGCGCGGCCCGGCAGGACCTTGCTGGCCGCTTCGACGAGGCGGATGGTTTCCTCGACGACGGGGCGGAAGTCAGCGCCCCCGTCGGCCTCGATGCCGTGGTGCCACGACGGCTTGTTCACGACGAGCAGGTGTGTCCCGCCGAGGTGGACGAAGTCCTCGACGGCGTCGATGCCGCGGTTCTCGGCGTCGAGGTGGAGGTGGTTGTCCAGTACGGGCGTCCCGAGGTCGGTCATGGCCTTTGGTTGGCGCGTCGTCCTCGAAAAGCTGTTCGTCTCACGCGCCGCGACCGAGCCGAACCGTTATCCCGGCCGACGCAGCAGTTCAGTGTGGACCCACCGTCCTGACCACTATGCAGGTAGACATCACCCACCGGCCATCGTACGCTCACCTCGTCGTCGACCTCGATGTCGGCGAGTCGATTCTCGCCGAACCCGGCGCGATGGTCAGCCACGACCCCACCGTCAGCATCGAAACGTCGTCCACCCGCGGCGGCCTCCTCAGCTCGGCGAAGTCCGTGCTCGGCGGCGAGTCGCTGTTCGCCAACGAGTTCGTCGCCGAGGACGGCCCCGGCACGGTGACGTTCGCACCGCCGACGCCCGGCGACGTCCGCCAGCACGAACTCAGCGACGAAACCCTCTACGCCGTCGACGGTGCGTTCCTCGCGTCCGACCCGGGACTGGACATCGACTCCGAGTTCGGCGGGCTGAAGTCGCTGCTCGCGGGCGCGAGCATCACGCCGCTGGCGCTGTCGGGCACGGGCAGCGTCTTCCTCGAGGCGTTCGGCGGTATCGAGCGTGTCGACCTCGGTGCCGGCGAGTCCTACGTCGTGGACAACGAGCACGTCGTCGCGTGGGAGGAGTCGGTCTCGTTCGACGCACGCCGCGTCGGCGGCCTGAAGTCCACGCTGCTCAGCGGCGAAGGCATCGTCATGGAGTTCGACGGCCCCGGCTCGGTGTGGTACCAGACCCGCGGCCTCGACACGTTCACGAGCGCCATCGCAGAATCACTGCCGACCGCCGGCGGCGACGACGACGGCGGCTTCACCGTCGACATCTGACTACTCGCCGAGCACGACTGCGTCGTCGGCTGCGTTCCGGAGCGCGTCCGACCGCCCGTGCTCGCCGGGCGCGATGGCGAGCGTGCGGATGCCGCGCCGCCCCGCGGTCTCCAACACGGGCTTGAAGTCCGTGTCACGGGAGGCGACCGCGAGCACGTCCACGCCGCCCTCGACGACGAGTTCGGTCGCGTCCACCGCGAGCTTCACGTCCACGTCCCCGCTGGTCACGCGCACGTCGTAGCCGCGGGCTTCCGCGGCCTGCATCAGTTCGGGCGTCGCGTGCTCGTCGACGTACAGCCGCGTCACGGCTAGCCGGCCGGCGGCTTCGGCCGTCTCCCGGACGTCGTCCAGGTCTACGTCGAACTCCTCGCGGAGGACGTTCGGCCCGTCGACGAACAGGGCGACGGCTGCGTCGCCGTCCCCGTCTAGTAGGCCGCTGAGTCGCTGCATACCCGCGTTCGGTGGCGGCCCGACAAGAGCGTGCCGGAAGCACGGCGATACACTGTAGGGGCTGGCAATCGTAGCGACAGCCGTGTCCGACTCCGAGGACCTGACCGAAGCTGACGTCCGGCGCGTCGTCCGCGAGGAAGTCTCGAAAGCGGGGCGTTCGCTACTCTCGACGGTCGTCTGGACAGTGCTCGGCGTACTCGGCGTGCTCGTCGGGCTGCAGTCGATACCGCTCGCGTTCTACAGCCTCCGGGTTGCTGCGGTCGGCTTCGTGGCTTTCGGTGTCGTGGTCACGGCGTCCAGCGTGTACCTCCTTTTTGTGCTCCATACGGAGTAGGCCGGCGGTGTTCAGATAAGGATTGAAAGGTGAGGCGGAGCGTTTTCTGAGTGTCTATGCCCGAAAACGACCGCCTCAACGGTTGTTTAGACCAGATCGACTTAGGGTTTGTTGAACGAGAAGCGACAC
>CAXREU010000004.1:0-8970 GCA_964229715.1 Halobacterium sp. | reverse complement strand
CGACCCCCCAGTACTCCTCTAATCGCATACCTGCGAGTGGGCGACCACGTGGGTAAAGCGTTACGTGGATTCCGACGCCCGGCCGTCGAGCAACGCGCGAACTGCGGCGTCGTCGGGGAGCGCGGTCATCCCGCCGGTCTCGGTGGTCGTGAGCGCGGCCGTCGCATTCGCGTACCGGAGCACGTCTCCGAGCGCGTCAGCGTTCATTCCGGGTTCGTACGCCGCGAGCGCGCCAGCCGTGAACGCGTCGCCCGCGCCCGTCGTGTCCACCACGTCCACGTCGACGGCGGATTCGGAGCGCGCGACGCGCTCACCATCGGGCAGGTCGACGACGACAGTCGCACCGTCGCCGCCGCGCGTGAGAAACACCGTCTCCGGACCATAATCGAGCAAGTCAGCGGCGGCTGCTTCGGGGTCGCTGCGGGCGCGACCGTCGAGGCCGAGCGGCCGAAGGTCGTCGGAGCTACAGAACAGGAGGTCCGCGAGGCCGAGCACCTCACGAATTGCATCTCCGGCGGCTTCCGAGTCGCTCCAGAGGTCGGGGCGCGTGTTCGGGTCGAACGAGACGAGGCAGTCCGCGTCGCGGGCGCGCTCCAGCAAGTCGAGCGTGGCGGCGCGGCCCGCGTCGTTCGCGAGTGCGACGCCGCCGACGTGGACGCAGTCGAAGTGGGCGAGCGTGCCGTCGGGGACAGTCCCGGTCTCGAACGCGAACGTGGCGGTGTCGGCTTCGTAGAAGGTGAACGAGCGGTCGCCGTCGGGCGTCGGGCTGACGACCGCGAGCGCGGTGGCGGCGTCGCCTGCGACGGCCAACTCCCCGAAGAGGCCGCGGTCGGCGAGCGCGTCGCGGAGGTACGCGCCGAACGCGTCGTCGCCGAGTCGCGTCCAGAATTCGGGCGGGCTATCGAGGCGCGCGAGCCCGGCGGCGACGTTCGCGGGTGCGCCGCCGGTGCGGTGGACGAAGCCATCGACGGTCGCGAGGTCGCCGGGGCCGGACGGGAACAGGTCGACGAGCGTCTCGCCGGCCACGAGGATGCGGTCGGTGCGCACACTGCCGTCGACGCGCCACCGGCACTTAGTCTTCGCCGAGGGTAGTGTCGGTACCGGGCGGAGACCGACGCGTTATTTCCCGCCGGTCCGCGAACTCGGACGCGATGAGCTTCGACATCACCGCCGCCCGCGTCGTCCACGTCGTCTTCGGCGCGGCGTGGACCGGAAGCACGCTCGCCGTCGCGCTGTTCGTCGTGCCCGCCGCCCGCCGCGGCGTGCTCGACGCCGCGCCCGTCGAGTGGATTGCCGACCGCTTCACGAAACTCAGCGTCGTCAGCGTCCTCGCGATGCTGTTGACCGGCGGCCACCTCGCCGGCAACCTCTACACGTTCGAGGCGCTCGCGGGCTCCTCGCGCGGCCACCTCGTCGTGGGGATGACCGGCCTCTGGCTAGTGCTGGCGGGACTCGCACACGTCGCGACGAGTCGCCTCACCGCCGGCCACGACGTCGAATCCGCGGCCGACGACGCGACACCGTGGTTCGGTGCCGCGGCCGTCGTGAGCGTCGCACTGCTCGTGCTCGCCGGCCTGCTCTGACGCAGCGAGGGGCGCTGACCGACGAGCATAACAGCCGCCACCCCGTTGCCTTCGTGCATGGACGCGGCGCTCGGGCCACCCGACCAGATGGCCGCAAACGAGAGCGACCTCACGCCGATGATGAGCCAGTACTTCGAGCTCACGCGGCGCTACGAGGACGCGCTCGTGCTCTTCCAGGTCGGTGACTTCTACGAACTCTTCTGCGACGCGGCGGAGGCCGCCGCCCGCATCTGCGAGATTACGCTGACGGCACGCGAGGACTCCACGGGCGAGTATCCGATGGCGGGCGTGCCCATCGACAACGCGGAGCCGTACATCGACGACCTGCTGGACGCGGGCTACCGGGTCGCGGTCGCCGACCAAGTACAGGACCCCGACGAGGTCTCCGGCGTCGTCGACCGCGCGGTCACTCGGGTTGTCACGCCGGGGACGCTGACCGAAGACGAACTGCTCGCGGGCGACGACAACAACTTCGTGGCGACGGTCGCTGCTTCTGACGACGGTGGCTTCGGCCTCGCACTGCTGGACGTCTCGACGGGCGACTTCTACGCGACGAGTCTCCCGAACGCGGCGCGCGTGCGGGACGAACTCGGGCGGTTCGCGCCCGCGGAACTCGTGACCGGTCCCGGTGTGGCAGCGGAGCGCTTCGACGACGGGACGTTCGTCGCGGAGTACGACGACGCGGCGTTCGACAGCGAGCGCGCCAGCAGGACCGTGGAGGGGTACTTCGGGAGCGTGGACGCGCTCGCCGGCGACGCGGAAGTCGCGGCGTGTGGCGCGCTCCTCGACTACGCCGAGTACACGCGGGGCGGGGAAAACGGCGACCGGTTGGATTACCTGAATCACTTGACGCGGTACGACCCCCGCGAGTACCTGCAGATGGACGCGGTGGCGCTGCGCAGTCTGGAGGTGTTCGAGCAGCGCAGCGTCCACGGTGCGGAGGGAACCGCGCTCGTGGACGTGCTCGACGAGACGGCGTGCGCGCTCGGGCGGCGGACGCTCACGGACTGGCTGCGCCGGCCGCTGACCGACCCCGAGGAAATCGAGGCGCGCCACGAGGCCGTGGGCGAACTGCTCGCGGACCCCCTGACGCGCGAGGAGCTGTACGAGCACCTGCGGGACGTCTACGACGTCGAACGACTGATTTCCCGCGTGTCGCGGGGTCGCGCGAACGCCCGGGACCTCCGCGCGCTGAAGGACACCCTTGACGTGGTGCCCGAGATTCGCGGGCTGCTGGCGGACGCGGACAGCCCCAAGCTCCGGGAGCTTCGCGCGAGCCTCGACGACCTCCCCGAGATTCGGGACCTGCTCTCGCGGGCCATCGTCTCGGACCCGCCTCAGGAGCTCACGGAGGGCGGCATCATCCGGGACGGCTACGACGAGACGCTGGACGACCTCCGGGAGACCGAGCGCTCGGGCAAGCGCTGGATAGACGAGTTAGAGCAACAGGAGCGCGAGCGCACGGGCGTCGACTCGCTGAAGGTCGGCCACAACGCGGTCCACGGCTACTACATCGAGGTGACGAACCCGAACCTCGATTCGGTGCCGGAGAACTACCAGCGCCGGCAGACGCTGAAGAACTCCGAGCGGTTCGTCACGCCCGAACTCAAGGAGCGCGAGGACGACATCGTGCGCGCCGAGCAGCGCTCCCAGGACCTCGAATACGAGCTGTTCCGCGAGGTCCGCAGTCGGGTCGCCGAGGAGGCCGAACGCGTGCAGGCGACGGCGGCAGCAGTGGCAGCCGTGGACGCGCTGGCGTCGTTCGCGACAGTCGCTGCGAGCCACGACTACGCACGCCCCGAGATGGGTGGCGACGGCATCCACGTAGAGGGCGGCCGTCACCCGGTCGTGGAGCGCACGGAGGCCGGGTTCGTCCCGAACGACACGGACCTCACGCCCGAGCGCCGGGTCGCGGTCATCACGGGGCCGAACATGAGCGGGAAGTCGACGTACATGCGCCAGGTCGCGCTAATCTCGCTGCTCGCGCAGGCCGGAAGCTTCGTCCCCGCGGAGCGCGCGCGCCTCCGGGTCGTCGACCGCATCTTCACTCGAGTGGGCGCGAGCGACGACATCGCGGGCGGCCGTTCGACGTTCATGGTGGAGATGACGGAACTCGCCTCGATTTTGCGCGCGGCCACCGAAGACTCGCTGGTGTTGCTGGACGAGGTCGGCCGCGGCACCTCCACCACGGACGGCCTCGCCATCGCGCGCGCCGTCACCGAGTACGTCCACGACGAACTCGGCGCGACGACGCTGTTCGCGACGCACCACCACGAGCTCACGGCGGACGCCGACCGCCTCGCGGATGCGGTGAATCTCCACTTCGGCGCGACGCGCGCAGAGGACGGGGTGACGTTCCAGCACGAAGTACGAGAGGGACCGGCAACCGCCTCGTACGGCATCGAGGTGGCGCAGACCGCGGGCGTTCCGACGGACGTCGTCGGGCGCGCTCGCGAGTTCCTCGACGCGGCGGACGTGGATGCAGACGTGAACGAGCAACAGACGGAGACGAGCACGACAGGAGCGGACGACGACGCCAGCGAGTCGGACGTAGAAGATTCGCTCCGGGACGTGAACGTCGCGGAACTCACGCCCGTGGAGGCGTTAAACGTGCTGAACGACCTGAAGCGCGACCTCGACTGACTACTCGACGGGCGAGAACGAGAGCCCGTTCTCCGCGAGCAGGCGGCGAGTCTTCTCGGTGATTTCTGGGGCGACGAGCACGCCGCGGACGTCGGCGTCGGCGTGGAGGTCGCGGCGGAGCGCGTTCACGTACCGCTCCAGTTGCGACGCCGCGGACGGCCCGCCGCGCCGGGCTTTGAGTTCGACGCCGACTACGGCGCCGTCGCGGCCCCGGCCGTAGACGTCCACGGGGCCGGCGGGCGTCTCGCGCTCCGTGCTGCGCGGCTGAAAGCCGGGTTCGACGAGGTCCGGGTTCGCGAGCACGCGCTCCTTGAGGTCGGACTCGGTCCCCGAGACCTCGGCGTCGGCGGCCGCGGGGTCGAACGCCGCAACGTGCCGAACCGAGTCGAAACGGACGGTGAGCGCGTCCGCGGCGTCGCCGTCCCCACAGCGGAGTTCGAGACGTCCATCAACCGCTTCGACGGCGACGCTGCCGCCGGTCGCCCACGCGTCGGGGTCGCGGCCGGTCGCGCCGTGGACGAGGACGGTGTCGTCGGGCTTCCAGAGGACGCTCCGGACACCCATCGGAAGACTGCGCTCGGCGCGCCCCTCGAAGGTCGTCACGCACTCGCCGACGAGCGAGACCGCGAGGCCGTCGCTGCGGGCGTCCGCGGCGAAGGCGGCGGCGCGGTCGGCGTCGGGGGTCGAGAGCGCGCGGGTCACGGCGCCAGCTACGCCAGCAGCGGGCAAAAGCGCCCGGGTGTCACTGGCGCTGCAGGCAGACGAAGTACGCGGGCGTGTTCCCCCAGCGGCGCTGGAAGACCGTCTCCTGAGAGAGCACGACCTCCCAGTCACCGGTCGTCGTGAAACGCTCGCGCAGTTCTGCGGGAGTGATGCCGTAGACGTCGCGGGGGTCGCGCCGTGCGTCCCCGAGCACGCAGTAGACGCCGCCCGGCGCGAGCACGTCGGCGAGGCCGGCGACGAAGCGGTCGCGCTCGTGGTCGCCGAGCACGTGGAACATCGCGGAGTCGACGACGGTGCGAAAGGAGAAGCCCGCGTCCGCGAGCGCCGACAGGTCGAGGGCGTCCCAGACGAGAAACGACGCGGGAGCGTGGCGCAACTGCGCCTTCTCGCGTGCCTGCTGGATTGCGAGCGCGGAGAGGTCGATGCCGAGCACGTCGAACCCGTGGGACGCGAGAAACAGCGCGAGTTCGCCGGTACCGCAGCCGACATCCAGGACGGGGCCGTCGAGGACGCCGGCTTCGACCAGGCGGACGAACGCGCGCTGCGGGTGCCCGACATCCCAGTTCGGCACGCCGGCGTACGCCGCGTCGTAGACGCTGGCGAGGGGTCGTTCGGGCCGACAGCGCGTCCTCATCGCTGCCTCCGAGCGTCGAGAGTCACACCGGGAGTTCGGACGACAGCGCCGTAATCCTTCCCCCGCAGGCTTTTGCAGGACGGCACCGACGGAGGCGTATGGTCGAGCACGTCGCCGTCGAGCAGTGCGCGGGCGACCCCGTCGCCGCCCGACGGATGGAGTTCGTCGAGCGGAAGGGCGTCGGGCACCCCGACTCGCTGTGCGACGGCGTCGCGGAAGCCGTCTCGCGGCGACTCTCCCGGTACTATCGCGCGGAGTTCGGGCGCGTCTACCATCACAACACGGACAAAGTCCACCTCGGCGCGGGCCACGCGACGCCGTCGTTCGGCGGCGGCGAGGTCGTCGAACCGATGTACGTGCTCGTCGGCGGACGTGCGACCACCGACGTGAACGGCGAGACAGTGCCAGTCGACCGGCTGGCTGCCGACGCCGCTCGCGAGTACCTCCTCGACGTGGTGCCGGCGCTCGGCCCCGAGGACGTCGTGGTGGAGACGCGCATCGGGCGGACGTCCGCGGACCTGCACTCGCTGTTCGAGCGCGGCAGCGAGCCGCTCGCGAACGACACGAGCTTCGGCGTCGGACACGCGCCCGGGACGCCGACCGAGCGCTACGTGCGGACGCTCGAACCGCGACTCCACACGGAGTTGGACGCCGTCGGGAAGGACGTGAAGCTGATGGCGGTCCGCCGCGACGACCACGTCCACCTGACTGTCGCGGCCGCGGTGGTCGACCGCTACGTCGCCGGCCTCGCGGAGTACCGCGAAGTCGTCGCGCGCGTCGAGGCACTCGCCGAGGAGCACGCAGCGGACGTGCTCGACATCCCGGTGTCCGTCGCCGTGAACGCCGCGGACGTCGACGAGTCGGTCTACCTCACCGTGACCGGGCTGTCGGCGGAAGCCGGCGACGACGGCGCCGTCGGCCGCGGCAACCGCGCGAACGGCCTCATCACGCCCCATCGCGCGATGAGCCTGGAGGCGACCGCCGGGAAGAATCCCGTGACCCACGTCGGGAAGCTGTACAACTTATTGGCGCTGCGGGTCGCGCGCCGGCTGGCCGACGACCTCGGCGCCGACCACACTGGCGTCCAGTTACTCTCCCAAATCGGGGCGCCGGTCTCGGAGCCGCAGGCGGCCGACGTCGTCACGACTGTCGGCGACGAGGCGGCGGTCCGTGACGTGCTCGACGAGGAGCTCGCGGCCGTCGACGCGCTGACCGAGGACCTGATTGCGGGGCGCGTCGACACGTTCTGAGCGCGACCGGCTGTCCGGCGAGGGCGGGCGCTCGCGCTTGTGCGTGGAGGCCTCGTAGCGCTCGACGAACGCCGCGACCGTCTCGCGGTCCTCGCCGGTGGCGTCGACGGTCCCCTCGATGGTGCGGTCCTCGTCGACGTAGGCGTGCAGAATCGGGTCGATGACCTCGTAGGGTTCGCCGAGTTCACCGGGGTCGGTCTGGCCCTCCCAGAGTTCCGCCGTGGGCGTCTTCTCGACGACGGCCTCGCTGACGCCGACCTCCCGGGCGAGGTCGTAAGCCTCGGTCTTGTAGACGTCCGCGAGCGGCGCGACGTCCGCGGCGCCGTCGCCGTACTTCGTGAAGTAGCCCAGCAGGAGTTCCGAGCGGTTGTTCGGACCGACGACGAGCGCGTTCGCGTCGTTGGCGGCCTGGTAGAGTAGGACCATCCGGACGCGCGCCTGGACGTTCCCGACGGTGGTCTTCGAGAGGTCCTCGCGGGCGGCGGTGACGTCGTCAACGATGGGCTGGATGTCGGTCTCGCGGTAGGCGACGCCGAGGCGCTCGCAGACGTCGCGGGCGTCTTCGACGTTCTCGGGGTCGCTGGGGTCGGCGGGCAGCAGGAGGCCGGTGACGCGCTCGGAGCCGACGGCGTCCGCGAGCAGGTGCGTGGCGAGCACGGAGTCGAGCCCGCCGCTGACGCCGACGACGTAGCCGTCCGCGGGCGCGGCGTCGAGGTAGCTCGCGAGGAACGACCGAATCTCGTCGGCGGCGGTCGCGGGGTCGAGAGCGAAGTCGGTCACGGACTGACCCGGGGCCGCCACCGGCAAAAAGCACGTGGCTACTCTGCGTTCTCGCCGGCCTCGGCGATGACGGGCGCGTACGTCGCGACGCGGTCCGCGCAGCAGTCCGGGACGAGGTCGCGCCAGGGCTCGCCCTCGCGGATGCGGCGGCGAATTTCGGTGCCGGAGTAGCGGCCGGGCTCGTGCATGCGCTGGGCTTCGACGCGCGCGTCAGTGTACTCGCGAACGATGTCGGCGACCGTCTCGTTGCCCGTGATGGCGACGTCCGCGTCGGTGCGGGCGACGAGGCGCTGGCCCCAGTCCGGGTAGCCGGCTTCGCCACGGTCCTCGTCGCGGACGCGCACCAGGTCGACGTCCGGGAAGCACTCGCGAATGACGTGCTCGCGCTCGGCGGCAGTCAGTGGGTTGCGCGGGGTCCGGGCTTTCTGCGGGCTGCCGATGGCGACGACGAGGTCGTACTCGCGGCGGAGCCGGCGGACCGTCCGGTAGTGTCCGACGTGGAACGGCTGGAAGCGGCCGGGGAACGCGGCGCGTTCGGGCACGCCGGGGAGTTCCGGCGGCGATGACTTGGGCACTATGGCCCGCCTGACAGGTCAGTCGACGAACTCGACACCAGTAATTTCGAACCGCGCGCCGCCGTCCGTGCCCTGCACCGCGGCGACCTCCCAATCGTGGCCTTCCGCGATTTGCCGGACGATGGCGAGCCCGAAGCCGGTGCCTTTCTGTGCGGTCGTGTAGCCCGCCTCGAACACGTCGTCGGTGTCCGTCTCGGGAATTCCGGGCCCGTTGTCTTCGACGTAGAAGCCGCAGCGCTCGCCGGCGTCGATGGCGCCGACGCGGACGCTCGAGCCGCCGTGCTCCACGGCATTTCGGAACAAGTTCTCGAAACACGCGAGGAGTCGGCTATCGTCCGCGAGGAGGGTAGCATCGCTTCTGACCGACAGTGACACGTCAGCCGTCGATACGTTCGTCCACGCGCTCTGGGCGGCGTCTCGTAGGGAAATCGATTCCGGGTCGACGACCAACTGTCCCTGCCGAGCGAGCGTGAGTATCTCCTCGACGAGCTCTTCGATGCGGGCGTGGCTCTGTGCGACCTCCTCGAAGTGCTCGTCGCCGTGTCCCTCGCGCGCGAGCTCGAGGTGTCCCTCCGCGATGGTGAGTGGGTTCCGCAGGTCGTGGGCGGTTCGCGCCGCGAACCGCTCGAGGCGCTCGTTCTGCTCGCGGAGCTTGGCTTCCCGCTCCTCGCGCTCGGTGACGTCCCGAAAGATGCCGATTCGCTCGCTCGCCGTCGACAGCGAGGAAACGGCGATTCTGGAACTCAACACGGACGTGATTACCTCGCTGGGGGAGGCGAGCG
>CAXREU010000003.1:0-6923 GCA_964229715.1 Halobacterium sp. | reverse complement strand
CGAGAGCACCGAGGAGGGCGTGCTCACCGCGTACGTGCCGAACGACCCGCCGGAGGACGTGCGGGAGGCGTTCGGTGACCGGGCGCCGCTCGTCGAACGCGCCGCGCCCTGCCTCGTCGTCCGTGACCGCGAAGGCCGGATTTCCGCGGCGCTCCGCCCGCCGAACCCGCCGGCGGCGTTTGCGACGTGGGATTCCACGGTGCAAGTGGAACGCGAGTGGCTCGCGCCGACCGGGCGGTACGCGCTCGCCGTCGTGCGCGCGGACCTGTTCGCGCTCGGTATTTTCGACGCTGACATGGGAGACGGCCCCCAGCCCGAGCGCGTCCACTTCGAGGGATTCGAGAGCGACGTGAAAGGCAAGCACTCGAAAGGCGGGTTCTCCCAGGACCGCTTCGAACGCCGCCGCGAGAGCCAGATTAGCGAGCACCTGGAGAAGTGCCAGCGCGCGCTCGAGGGCGTCGACGCCGAGCACGTGGTCGTCGTCGGCGAGGGCACGCTGCTGGACGAGTTCGACGCCGACGCCACCGCCGCCGTGGACGCCACCGGGAAGCCCGAAGCCGCGCTCAACGACGCCCACGACACGTTCTGGACCGTGCCGCTGTCGCTGCTGTGACCTGTCGACTCTCTTGGGAGTGCCCGGGTTGCCCGCGACTTCAGGTTTAAGGCGGCGGGTGGCCTCCGTCGTCGTATGAACGTCGCACTCCTCGCACTCGAGCAGTTCCCCGACCGCGCGAAGACCGCGGTCGGCGTCCTCCGGTACGCCGATTACGACGTCGTCGCGGTGCTCGACCGGGACAACGACGGGACTCGGGTCAACGACCACCTGCCGGACGTACAGGACGCGCCCGTGGTCGCGTCGATGAGCGACGTGCCCGACGACGTGGACGCGCTCATCGTCGGCATCTCGCCCATCGGCGGCGCGTTCGACGAGTCGTGGCGGCCCGACGTCCGTAACGCGCTCGAACGCGGCTGCGACGTCTACTCGGGGCTGCACTACTTCCTCAGCGAGGACGAGGAGTTCGCCGACCTCGCCGCCGAGCACGGCTGCGAACTCTGGGACGTGCGGAAGCCACCCGCCGACCTCGGCGTCGCGGACGGCGTCGCGGACAGCGTCGACGCGACGGTCGTCGCAACCGTGGGCACGGACTGCTCGGTCGGGAAGATGACCGCTACCCGCGAACTGTACGAGACCGCCCGCGAGGAGGGCATGGACGCGGCGTTCGTCGCGACCGGGCAGACCGGCATCCTCATCGAGGGGGAGGGCATCCCGGTCGACCGCGTCGTCTCGGACTTCGCCGCGGGCGCCGTCGAACGCATGGTGTTAGAGGCGGGCGCGGACCACGACTACGTCTTCGTGGAGGGGCAGGCGAGTATCGTCCACCCCGCGTACTCCGGGGTCACCGCGAGCATCGTCCACGGCTCGATGCCCGACCACCTCGTGCTCTGCCACGAGCACGGCCGCGACTCCGTCCACGGCTACGACCAAGCACTCCCGCCCGCCGGGTCGTTCGTGGAGCGCTACGAGGAGTTCGTCGAGCCCGTCACCGACGCGGACGTAATCGGCGGGATGCTGAACACGCGCAGCGTCGACACCGACACGGCCGCCCGCGGCGCGGTCGCCGACTTCTCCGAGGAAATCGGCGCGCCCGCCGACGACCCCGTGCGGTTCGGGCCCGAGTCCGTCATTGAGGTGATTCGATGAAGACCGAGTTCGAGCGCTACGAGTTCCCGCTCGAACACCCCTTCACCATCGCACGCGGCACACAGGACACCGCCGCGAACGTCGTCGTACGCGTCGAAGACGACGAGGGCAACGTCGGCGTCGGCGGCGCCGCGCCCTCCGCGCACTACGGGGAGACGGCGGCAACCGTCGAAGCCGTCCTGCCGGAACTGCTGGCCGTCGTCGAGCGCGTCGACGACCCCCACGACCTCGCGCGTATCGAGACCGGGCTCCGGGAGGTCGTCGAGGACAACCCCGCGGCGCGCAGCGCGGTCAGCATCGCCTGCCACGACCTCGCTGCGAAGCGCGCCGAACTCCCGCTGTACCGCTACTGGGGGCTGGACGCCGCGAACACGCTCGACACCTCCTTCACCAGCGGCCGCGACGACGAGGAGACGATGCGCCGGAAGACCGCCGACGCCGTCGAAGCGGGCTACGGCACGCTAAAAGTCAAGCTCGGCACGAGCCGCGATGAAGCGCTGCTCTCGGCGGTGCGGGAAACCGCCCCCGACGCCACCATCCGCGTGGACGCCAACGAGGCGTGGACGCCCAAAGAAGCCGTCCGCAACATCGAGTGGCTCGCCGACTACGACGTGGAGTTCGTCGAACAGCCCGTCCCCGCGGAGAATCGCGAGGGGCTGAAGTACGTCTACGAGCGCTCGCCGCTCCCGATTGCCGCCGACGAGTCCTGCATCGTCGCCAGCGACGTCCCCGACATCGCGGACCGCTGCGACATCGCGAACCTGAAACTGATGAAGACGGGCGGACTGCGCGAGGCGAAGCGCCTGATTCACACGGCTCGCGCCCACGGCCTCGAAGTCATGTGTGGGTGTATGATCGAGTCCAACGCCAGCATCGCGGCGGCCTGCCACCTCGCGCCCCTCCTTGACTACGCGGACCTCGACGGCTCGCTGCTGCTTGCCGAGGACGACTTCGACGGCGTCCCGATGCCCGCCGGCCACGTCGACCTACAGGCCGTCGACCGGCCCGGAACGGGCGCGAGAGAATCGTAATAGCTGCTTTCTCGGCCGTAAGACGCTCCTAACTTTCCGCATGGCGGCTGTCGTCGGAGCCATGGACCCACTCCGGAGTGCGTTCGTCGCCGGCGTGGTCGCGACCGCCGCCCTCGTCGCCGCCCTGCTCGCTGCCGGGCCGCTGGTCGGCGGCACGCGGCTGTTCGTGTTCTCGACGGTCGCGAGCCTCTGCGTACTCGGCGGCCCGCCGTACTGCGCGCTGAACTCGCCGATGGCGGTTGTCCTCACCGCGGGGGCGTTCCTCGCGTTGTTCGCCGTCGCGTGGCCGCTCGTGTTCGCCGCGTGGACGTGGGGGCTGCCCGGAGAGTCCGGCATCGCCCACGGCGTCGTGTTCGGCGTTGTAGTCTGGTCGGGGTACGCCGCCACCGTCGTCTACGGCGTCAGCTTCGGGAGCGGGTCGGTCACCGGGAGCGCCGGCCTGCTTGCGGCGACGCTCACTGCCTACCTGTTGTACGGCCTCGTACTCGGCGGGACGTACGACTACGTCGCCGACCACCGCACGCTCTTCGACTGAGGAGCGCCCGGCCCGGTTTCAGCGTTGCGGTCGTTCGCCACGCACTCGCACCGTCTCAACAGGCTTATGGGTGTCTCCGGGCGAACTAACGGACAGAATGAGCACCGTTACTGTGACGCTCCCGGACGGCGCCACGCTGGACGTCGAAGCCGGGGCGACGGTCGAGGACGTAGCGTACGAAATCGGGCCCGGCCTCGGCCGTGACACAGTCGCCGGGAAGTTGGACGGCGAACTCGTCGCGAAGGAGGAGCCGATTACCGAGGACCGCGAAATCGAAATCGTCACCGAGGACTCCGACGACTACCTCGACGTCCTCCGGCACACCGCCGCCCACGTGCTCGCGCAGGCCATCCTCCGTCACCACCCCGATGCGAAACTCACCATCGGGCCGTACACCGACGAGGGGTTCTACTACGACATCGCGAACGTCGAACTCGACGCCGACGACCTCGAAGCGATTCAGGCGGAGGCAGAGGACATCATCGAGGCCGACTACGACGTCGAGCGCGTCGAGTACGACCGCGAGGAGGCCTTCGAGAAGTACGAGGACAACCCGTTCAAGCGCGAAATCCTCGAAACCGAGGCGGCCGGCGAGGACCCCGTGAGCTTCTACCGGCAGGACGGCTTCGAGGACCTCTGTCAGGGCCCGCACGTCGACTCAACGGGCGAAATCGGCGGCTTCGAGGTCTTGGAGACCTCCGCGGCGTACTGGCGCGGTGACGAGGAGCGCGAGACGCTGACCCGCGTCTACGGCACGGCGTTCCCCACCGAGGACGACCTCGAGGAGTACCTCCAGCGACGCGAGGAGGCCAAGGAGCGCGACCACCGCAAGCTCGGCTCCGAAATGGACCTCTTCTCGATTCCGGACGTCACCGGCCCCGGCCTCCCCCTCTACCACCCGAACGGGAAGACCGTGCTGCGCGAGCTCTCGGACTACGTCCACGGCCTGAACCGCGACATGGGCTACGACGAGGTCGAGACGCCGCATCTCTTCCGCACGGAACTGTGGAAGCAGTCCGGCCACTACGACAACTACGTCGACGACATGTTCCTCATGGACGTCGACGACGAGGAGTACGGCCTGAAGCCGATGAACTGCCCGGGCCACGCCACTATCTTCGACCAGTCCTCGTGGAGCTACCGCGACCTTCCCGTACGATACTTCGAGGACGGGAAGGTGTACCGCCGCGAGCAGCGCGGCGAGCTCTCCGGGCTCAGCCGGGTGTGGGCGTTCACCATCGACGACGGCCACGTGTTCGCGCGCGCCGACCAAATCGAGGAGGAAGTACGGCGCATCATGGACCTCATCTTCGAGGTTCTTGACACGTTCGACCTCGACTACGAGGTCGCGCTCGCCACCCGCCCCGAGAAGTCCGTCGGGAGCGACGAAATCTGGGAGCAGTCCGAGAGCCAGCTCCGCGACGTGCTCGACCAGCAGAACGTCGACTACGACCTCGAACCCGGCGACGGCGCGTTCTACGGGCCGAAAGTCGACTTCGCGTTCGAGGACGCGCTCGGGCGCACGTGGGACGGCCCGACCGTCCAACTGGACTTCAACATGCCGGACCGCTTCGACCTCGAGTACACGGGGTCGGACAACGAAGCCCACCAGCCGGTGATGATTCACCGCGCGCTCTACGGGAGCTACGAGCGCTTCTTCATGGTGCTCATCGAGCACTACAACGGCCGCTTCCCGACGTGGCTCGCGCCCGAGCAGGTCCGCATCCTCCCCGTGACGGACGACAACCTCGGCTACGCCCATCGCGTGAAGAACGAACTGGACGGCTATCGCGTAGAAGTCGAGGACCGCGACTGGACGGTCGGCCGGAAAATCCAGCAGGCCCACGACGACAACGTCCCGTACATGCTCGTCCTCGGCGACGACGAGGAAGAGGCCGGGACCGTCTCGGTGCGCGACCGCCAGGAGCGCGAGCGCAACGACGTCGACCTCGACACGTTTGTCGACCACCTCGACAGCGAGGTCGAAGAGAAGCGCACGGCACCGGACTTCGCGGAGTAACCCGCTACTCGTTTTTCGTGGTCAGTCGCTGACGTGGAAGTTCGGCGGTTCGCGGCGCGGCGCCGCGGTCTGGAGGAAACCGACGAGCGGGCTGCCGACGAACCCGACCAGCGCCGCCAGGAAGACGGGCGTGATGCTCGCACCGTCGGTCAGCGCGATGGCGATGAGCGCCGACGACAGCGGCGTCCCCGTGACGACGGCGTTGAACGCGGCCATGCCCGCGAGCATCGAGAGTATCGGCGGAAGCGCGGGGACGACCGTCGACGCCGCGAGCCCGAGCACCGCGCCCATGAACATGTGCGGGACGATGAGGCCGCCAATCCAGTTGCCGTTGATAGTGAACGCGGCCGCGACCATCGTCCCGAGCAGGGTCGCGACGAGCACCCCGAGCCCGAGGTCGGTACCCACGAGCTGATTCATCTTGCTGCCGCCGTAGAAGTACGTCAGCGGGAGCGCGTAGCCGAGCAGGCCGATGCCGAGGCCGGCGACGGTTGTCCGGACGTAGATGGCGGGCGACCACCGGTTGAACAGCCGTCCCACGGTGTCGAAGATGGTCGGGTAGAGCGCGCCGAACGGGATGGTGACGACGGCGACGGCGGCCGCGGCAACCAACTGGCCGCCCGAGATGGGCGCGACAGCGGAGACGTGCCACGTCGGGAACAGGTGGAAGCCGCCGATAGCGGCCTCCGTGAGGTCGCCCGCGACGCTCGCGACGAACGGCGGGATGATGGCCTCGTAGTACTCGAGGCCGCGCTCGTGGGGGAGTTCCAGCCACAGCAGCGCGCCACCGATGGGCGCGCCGAGGATAGCGCCGAATCCCGCGCCCATGCCCGCAAGCGTGAGGAGCTTCTCGGCGTTCGGCACGCCGAACGTCTCCGCGGCTTTCGTGCCGAAGCTCCCGCCGACGACGCTCATCACGCCCTCCGGGCCGGCGTTCTGTCCCGCGATGAGCCCGATAAATCCCACAGGGACTGTGGGGACGTTCTCCGCGAGCGGGACGCTGCCCTCGTCGTGAAACTGCCGGACGAGCGCGGCGAGCGCGCCCGGGTAGTACGTCTTGTAGAGGATGGCGCCGATGAGGACGCCGGCCGCCACGCTGACCGGGATGCGCCAGTAGGTCGCCTCGAAGGTGTGCCAGAGCGCGTGCTTGGCGGCCAGCCACGCCACCCGGAACCCCGTCGCGACGAGGCCGACGGCGACGCCGAGCACGGCGGCGCACGCGAGCAGTTTCGAGAACCGACGCTGGTCCATTACACCGGTCCGACGCCCGGAGTGGGGACGTAGCTTACGATTCGTGCAGTCACGACATCCGGCGCGCGACGAGCACGGGGCGGTCGGCCTTCCGGACGACGCGCTCGGTGACGCTCCCGGAGAGCAGCCTGCTGACGCCCGTGCGGCCGTGGGTCGCCATCACAACGAGGTCGACGCCCGCCTCCTCGGCGTAGTCGAGAATCTCGCGGTGTGGCGTCCCGCTCCGAATCTCGGTTTCGGCGTCGAGGCCGCGGTCGTCGGCGGCCGCGGCGACGGTCTCGACGTCGCGCACGGCCTCGACCTCGCCGCGGAGTTCGACGCGGTCGTCCACGCGCTGTACGTCGTGCCCGAATCCGAGCGCGCGAGCATCGTCGGCAGTTCGAG
>CAXREU010000002.1:0-3745 GCA_964229715.1 Halobacterium sp. | reverse complement strand
CTACACGACGCTCTTCCGATCTCGGCGTCCTCGTCGTTCATCGCTCCTCCGGACGTTCGCGCGCCCACTCGCGGACGACGCGGTCGTACTGGTCGGCAGACAGTTCGCCCGCCTCGAACGCCGCGCTGGCTTCCGCGAGGTCGCTGTCGGTGACTTCGGCCTGCGCGAACACGCGCTCGAAGATGTCCGCGACGACCGCAGCACCGTCGTCGCCGCCGACGTCGCGCTCGTCGCCGCCTGCGAGCACGCGACCGGAGAGTTCGACCTCGGAGCCGTCGGGTGCGGTCTCGGCGACCGCGACGTCGTAGCTGACAGAGGCGCGCTCGCCGTCGAGGCGCCACGCGACGTAGAGAGCGTCGTCGTCCACGACCGCCTCGACCGGTTCGGGGTCGGCGTCGAGGCCCGTCAGAGTGCCGCCGCGAACCGTCTCCGTGAACACGACGCGCCCGTCCTGCGCCGGGACAGTGACAGTCGCGGTGACCGTGCCGCCGGGCTGGACGAGGTCGCGACTGAGCGTCCGCGTCGGTGCGTCAGTGTTTGCGGCGGCTGTCGCGCCCGCGGCTGCTGCTGTGGCCGCCGTCTCGGCGTCAACCGGGTCGGCGTTCGCCGTCGAATCGGAATCGCCGAGGTCGTCGCCGTCGCCGCCGAAGTTCGCGTCCTCGGGGCCGAGGTACTTCGTCCAGAGGACGAGCAGCGTCGGTAACACCAGCACGGCCGCGAGGAACGCGTAGACGATGGTGAGGCCGGTGATGATGCCGAACTGCTGGAGCGGCGGCAGGATGGCGAACACGAGCACCCCGAACCCGCCGACGGTGGTCGCGGCACTCCCGAGGAGCGCGCCACCCGTGCCGGTGACTGCGGTGCGCATCGCCGCCCAGACGGTGTCGGCGCGCTCCAGTTCCTGCATGTAGCGCTCGCTGAGGTGGATGCTGTACGCCACCCCGAGCCCGACCGTGAGGCTCGTGATCATCCCCGTGAGCACGTTGAACGGGATGTCGAAGACGTACATCGTCCCCAGAATCCAGGCGACGCTCAACACGACGGGGAGCAACGTCACCGCGCCGAGGGTTGCGCTCCCGTCGGTGAGCCGGTAGGTCGCCATCAGGAACGCGAACACCGCGATGAGCGTCACGAGCAGGCTCTGAATGACGGTATCCAGCAGCTGGTCCTGGACGATTTTGTTCAGGATGGCGCTGCCGGTCGCAGTGGCTTCGAGATCGTCGCCGGCCGCGATGTCCGCGACGTCGCGCATCTGTTCGGTGATAGCGTCGCCGGACGCGCTTCCCTGCGTGGAGATGACCAGCCGGGCTGCGCCGTATCCGCCGTCGGTCTGGTGGATGTACGAACCCGCTTGGTCGGGCGCAGCATCGTAGAGCGCGTCGTAGACGGCGTCGACGTTCCGGTCCGGTACGCCGTTTCCGTCGGTGTCCGCTGCGTGGAACGTTTCGTTGAACGATTCGTTGGACGCCGCGACGGCCTGCATCGTCGACAGCGGCCCCTGTACGGCTGGCTCGCCGTTCGCGAGCGTGTACGTGACGTTCTTCTCCGCGGCGGCGTCACGGGCCGCCTGTATCCGTTCGAGGGCTCTGTCGGTGGCGACATCACCCTCAATTAATATCTGCGCCTGGGAGTTCTCCGGGGAGAACCGCTCGTTGACGTATTCGAGGTTCTCTTTGGCGGTGTACTCACCGGGTGCGAACGGCTCGGGGAGGTCTTTCATCCAGTCGGCGGGGTCCTCCGCGAGGAAATCCTGTTGGTTGAACGACGTGTCGACGTTCGTCGCGCCGTACGCCCCCGCGGCGGTCACGAGCAGCGTAATCACGAGCACGATGGCGGGCGCCTTCCGGGCGGCCTTCGAGCCGACCGACAGCGCCTCGCTGAAGCGACCGCCGCCGGTGCCGAACGCGCGCTTCTCGCGGTCCCAGCCACGGCCCTCGAGGAACGCGTCGAGTTCGACTTTCAGCGCCGGAATCAGCACGCCGAACACGAGCAGGGCGGCGAGAATGCCGACGCTGGAGACGACGCCGAAGTCGCCGATGGGCGGCACCGGACTGGTGAGGTTCGACAGGAACCCGATGACCGTGGTGGCGGTCACCCACACGAGCGCGACGCCGACGCCCGCGAGCGCGACGCGCATCGACCCACGCGGGTCCGCAGGTCTGTCAGGGTCGTCTACGGCACCGAGGCGTTCCTCGCGGTGCCGCATGAAGATGTGAATCGCGTAGTCGATGGAGAGCCCGATGAGCAACACGGGCACCGCAATCATGATTTGGTTGAACGCGATGTCCGCCCAGCCCATGAAGCCGAACGTCCACGTCAGGACGGCGCCGATGCCGAACAGGCCGAGCGCGATGTCGAGGACGTCACGATACGCGACTGCGAGCGCCACGAGCACGAACAGGATGGCGAGCGGCCCGACGATGAGCAGGCTATCGGTCATCGAGGTGTTGATTTCGTGGCTGATGACGCCACCCCCGAACACGAGGTAGTCCTGCGAGCGGTCCTCGGCGAGGTCCTGCATCGCGAGCTGCGCGTCGATGATGACGTCGCTGGTGGTCTGGCCGCCCGCGGGCACCTCGCTTTCGGTCTCCTGGGTGGCAACGAGCATCGTCGCCTTCGCAGTGGTCGTACCCGGCTCGTACGCCGTCGGCATGAGGCCGAACACGGACTGGCCGTTGCCGCCGTTCTGCCCGCTGCCGAGCACGGTGGTGACCAGCGACTCGACTTCCGAGTCGTTCAGCGAGCGGAGTTCGACGAGCTGTTCGTCGAGCGACGCGTCGCTGGCGTTCTCGTAGGCGGCGCGCTGGGTTTCGAGTTCCGTCCCGAGTTCCTGGAGGCGCTCGGCTTGGGCTTCGAGTTCGGTCGTGCGCTCTTCGAGAGCCGCGTATTCGGCTTCGAGGACACCCCGCGTGCCGAGCCGGTAGGCCGCCTCGACCTCGGACTGGCTGCTCGCGCTCCGGAGGTCGCTGGCGGCCTGTTCGAAGGGCTGATAGTGGCTATCAGTGAGCTCGACCGAGGAGTTCGCGCGCACCCGGTCGAACGCCGCACTGACGCTCGCATCCGGGTTCTCGCGGAGGTAGGTGAGTTCCGCGCGCAGGGACTCAGCGGTCGCGTTCAACGCGGCCGACCGCTGTTCGACCGCTGCCCGCTCGGACTGAACGGTCTGGTTCAGTTGCTCGAACTCCTGGACGGTGGTCCGTAGTTCGCGCCCCTCCTCCTGTCGGATGGATGCCGTGGCGACGACGTTCGCGATGCCTGTGACGGCGTCCTCGCCCGCGAGCGTCTCGTTGACCGTCTCGTTGTCGTAGAGTGCGCGCTCGTACTCTAAGGCCCCGACGAGCGCGTCCTTCGTGAGCACGTTGTCGTCGCGGACGACGATTTGGACGGTCGTCGTGTTCTCGTCGCCGGACGTGAAGTTCGCCTCGATGTAGTCGAGTTTCTGGGAGGCGTCGCTTTCGGTCTGGAACTGGTCCAGCGACGACGACTGGTCGACCATCGGGGCGCCGGCGCCGACCACGAGAGTCAACACCAGCATGACGGCGATGGCGGCCTTGCTGTGCTTCGTGACGAGGGCGGCGACGTCGCCGATGCGGCTCACGGCCGCCACCCCTGGAGGACTGTGGGTAGAATCATACTGACAGTGTGGTTCTCGAACGATACTGACAGCTACTGCGTACATAAACACACCGAAAGCAGCGGGCGCGTGCAACAACTCGCGGCGTTCGCAGTAGCGTGTCGTCCCGCG
>CAXREU010000001.1:0-11297 GCA_964229715.1 Halobacterium sp. | reverse complement strand
CCGCGCGGCGGCTCGAACTCCCGAATCTCGACCTCATGGCCGAGTTCGGCTTCGAGGTAGGCTTCGGCGTCGTCGCGCGTCCCGAGTTCGTCCACGAGGTCGCGCTCGTGGGCGTCCCGGCCGACGTAGACGCGGGCCTCCGTGTCCCGAATCTGCTCGGGGGAGAGGTCGCGGCCCTCGGCGACGCGCACGACGAACGACTCGTAGAAGTCGTCGACCAGCCCCTGGAGGTAGCGGCGGTCGTCCTCGCGCATCTCCCGCAGGGGATTACCGGCGTCCTTGTACTCGCCGGCGACGAAGCGCTCGTAGTCGACGCCGAGGTCGTCGGCGCGCGCCGAGGCGTTCAGCGTCGACCCGCGCACGCCGATGCTGCCGACGAGGCTGTTCTCGCGGGCGACCACGTGGTCGCAGGCGCTGGCAATCCAGTAGCCGCCGCTCGCGCAGACGTCGGTGACGTACGCGACCGTCGGCCCGTCGAAGTCCAGGACTGCGCGCCGGATGTCGTCGCTCGGGACGACCTCGCCGCCGGGCGTGTTCAGCCGGACGGCGAGCGCGGTCGTGTTGCTGTCGGCGTCCGCGCGCTCGATTTGGTCGACCACGGCGTCCGCGGGAATCTGGCGCGGGTCCGTCGGCAGCGACTGGCCGCCGTCCCGCGCTATCGGGCCCTCGACGCGGACCTCCGCGGTGTCGTACGCGCCGAACGCGGTGTCCGCGGCGTTCCCGCCTAACTGGAGGAACACCACGCCGGTCAGGAGCGTCAACAGCACGCCGAGAATCGTGGGGCCGCCGGCCGGCGTCCGCACGAACAACATCCAACCGACGACAACGCCGACCATCACACCGACCGCGAGCACGGTGAGGCGACCGACTCGTTTGGGGAGCGTGTCCATGGCTACGGCGTCGGCGGCCGGGCCCGTAATTCACGCGGCCGACCCAGCGCGAGCCACGGTCGGGACGGTACCGCGGCTACGCGCGGGAAAATACGGAGAAATCAGCAGTAGACAGCTTAGAGGTGACCGGACTTCTGGAGCTTGCGGAGGTCCTCGGTGTCGAGGGTCTCGCCCTCCTTGAACCGCTCGTAGATTTCCTCGGCTTCCTCGCGAGCTTCGGCCTGCTCGGCGGCGCGCTCGTCCTCGCGCTCCTCTTCTTCCTGCTTGTCGAGTTCGCGGAGGCGCTTCTGGACCTGCACGAACGCCTCGTGGTGGGCGTCGGCGGCTTCCTGGGCCTCGACGAACTTCTCGTGCATCTCGTCGGCCTCGTCACGGATGTCGTCGGCCTCGCGGTAGGCCTCGATCATCTCGTTGTGGTGCTCCTGGGCCTTGTCCGCGAGCTCCGTCACCTTCTCGTGGTGCTCGGAGGCTTCCGCGCGGACTTCCTCGGCCTCGTCGACGAGCTCTTCGAGGTCGCCGGATTCGTCGAGTTTCTCCTTTCGGTCCTGGTACTCCTCGCGCTTGTCCTCGATTTTCTCGATGAGTTCGCGCTCGTCCTCCGTCGAGAGAACCTCGGTCTGCTGCTTGAACTCGAGCTGCTCGATTTCCTCCTTGAGCTCCTCGAGGTCCTTGCCCTCGTCGAGTTCGAGGTCCTGTTTGCGCTGCTCGACCTCGTCGAAGAGCTCGTTCGCCTCGGCGTTGAGCTCGTTGCGGACTTCCTTGTGTTCCTTGACGCGCTCGTTTAGCTCGTCGCGCTTCTCGCGGTGTTCCTGGGCCGCGTCGACCTTCTCTCGGGTCTTCGCGTTGAGTTCGTCGCGGTCGGAGGCGCGGGAGCTGGCGAGCTGGTTCAGCTCGTTCCGGCGGTCGCGGAACTGGCCGGCGTTTTTGATGAGCTGACCCTTGGACTTCTCTTGAAGTTCTTCGTCAGTAATGAGTTCGTCTGCGCTCGATACTTCGATAGTTTGTTCTTCCTCAGCCATTGTTCAAACCTCGATGCCATACCCGCTGGGTGTTCGCGACAGCCGTCGCTCGGAGCGTGTTACTTCCCGGTCGGAAGGAGAACGTCCTGTCATTCTCTCGGGCTGTGCACGAACGCACGCAGCGTTCTGGTAACGGGTAATACTCCTCCACGCCACTTAAAATTTGCGACGGGGCGTTGCGTGCAAGCAGTTGTCAGACCCCGTTCAGCGAGTGGTAACGGCTCCCACGGGGGCGGGTGCCGTCACTTAAAGAGTGGGCGCAGAACGCCGCACACAAGTGCGGCTACTGGCAACTGCAGCGCATGAAAGAAGTCGTGCGGGCGACCGGCCACGAACACGTCACAGGCGAACACGCGTCCACACTGGAAGTGACGACCGACGACTACCTCACGCCCGCTGGCGACTGCATCGTCGGCATCGACGCCGACCGCGCGCCCGCGGACTTCGACCGCGAGTTCGTTGCCGGCTGCCGGGATGAGGACGCCACGATTACGCTCGTGCTGGAAGCCGACGGCCACCGCGAGGCAGTGACGGGCTCGGGCCACCCCGACCTCGAATACACGAACGAGCGCAGCATGGTCGGGCGCACGAGCACGTACGTCGACGACCGCACCATCTTCGTGGACGCCGACAAAGCCGCAGCGGACCTCGACCGCGACCTCGTCGCCGCACTCGCGGACGGTGCGGCCCTCACGGCGACGCTGCGCGTCGAGTAGGCTTTTCCTGTTCCGCGACCGACCCTCGAACATGGACGACGAGCCAGCGCAGAACATCTCGGGTGGCGACGCCGCGGCGGGCCGCTTCACCGAGTTCGAGCCCGGCGACGACACGAGCCGCGCGGAAGCCGTCGTCGACCGGCTCGGCGACATGTACTGGCAGAAGGCCTACGGTGGCCGGGATGCCTTCGAATGTCTCGTCCGGACGATTCTCAGCCAGAACACCAGCGACGTCGCCAGCCAGCCCGCCCACGACGCGCTGATGGAGAAGTATGACAGCGAGGCGCAACGCGCCTCGGAACAGTCGAGCGGGGAGCAAAGCGACCCGCGAGACGCCGGACAGGACCTCGCGGAGTCGCTCGCGGACGCCCACCAGGACGAACTCGCGGAGACAATTTCCTCGGCGGGACTCTACAACCAAAAGTCCGAGACGCTGATTCGCATCGCCGACCGCGTCTGCGAAGAGTACGGCGGGGCGGCAGAGTTCGACGAGTTCGTGCGCGCTGGCGACCCCGACAAGGTGCGCGACGCGCTGCTTGACATGAAGGGGGTCGGCCCGAAGACCGCCGACTGCGTGCTGTTGTTCGCGGGCGGGCGCAACGGTGTTTTCCCGGTCGATACGCACGTCCACCGCATCGCGCGCCGGCTCGGACTCGCGGCCCCGGACGCAGACCACGAGGACGTCCGCGAAGCCCTAGAGGCCGAGGTTCCGGGGGAGAAGTGCGGCTTCGGGCACACCGCGATGATTCAGTTCGGCCGCGAGTACTGTTCGGCGCGCAAGCCAGCGTGTCTCGACGGGCCCGAAGCCTGTCCGCTGTACGACCTCTGCGACAGAGTGGGTGTGGACGAACTCGCCGAAGAGGTCGTCGACCCCGCCGAGGCCGCCGATTAGAGGCTACGCCAGCAGGTGTCCGCGAACGATGCCAGCGGCAGGTCGACGTCGGACTCGACGCTGACGAACAGCCCCGTGTACTCTTCTTCGGCGAAGTGGAACGCGGTCATGTCGTCGAAGCGGTGCATCGAGCAGTGGAGGTCGCCCGCGCCGAAGAGGTCTTCGAGGTGCTCGCGGCTGATGCCTTCGAGCACGAGGTTCCGGTGGATGGGGTCTGCGCGCTCGTCCAGGCGCGCGCCGACGTCCTCGCGGACGTAGTGGACGTCGTAGCCCTCCCGGTCGTACTCGGCGACGACGCGCAGTGCGTCTCCGGCCTGCTGCTGGAGTTCCGCGACGAGTTCGCCGCCCCCTGACATGAGTTGACGTTACGTCCCCGCGGGTTTGAAAGTTCGGCCGCGTCCTACCCGCGACTCCCGTTTATCGTCTCGTTGCCCTCGTAGCTGAAGTCGTCGCCCGCAGCCGGTCCGGCCGAGAGGAACGGCAGGTTCAGCTCCCACTCGGCGACGACGGAGAACCGCGAGAACGGATTCGAGAGGAAGTCACTGAGGTCGCCGACGCCGTCGAAGCGCAGTTGCACGTCGACGGCGACGACTCGCGTGTCCATCGCGTAGCCGACCGCGCTGAACCCGAAGTCGCCGGCCGCGCCGAGGTTCGTGAACAGGTCCAGGTGGAGCCAGAACGTGATGTTGGTCTCGTTGCCGCCGACGTCGAAGCGGTAGCCGCCGTCGCCCTCGACCGGCTGGCCGGGCTGCGCGACCTGCGCGGCGACGGCGGGGCCGACGAACGCCGTGGACACCACCAGCGCCACGACGAACAGCCGCACGCCTCGTGTGGACCTCACACCGCACAGTACCGGAACGCGGAGTATAGTGCTGTCGGCTCGCGTAACTGTGGGACGAAGCGAACGGAAATCGCGACGGCCGAACGCCGGTTTAGACGAAGCGGAACGTCTCGAGGTTCTTCGGCGCGAACGTCCGCATGTTGTAGTCGTGGTAGAGCGCGCTGGAGAGGTCCTGCGTGGAGGACTCGTCGCCGTGCACGCACAGCACCTTCTCGGGGCGCGGGTTCATCGTGCGAACGAAGTCCTCGAGGCCCTGCCGGTCGGCGTGGCCGGAGAAGCCGTCGACGGTCTCCGTGTCCATCTCGAGCTGGAGGCGCTCCGTGCGGCCGCTGCCGCGGGAGTCGGGCATCGGAATCTCGTCCCAGCCGGACTGGATGCGGCGGCCGAGCGTCCCCTGGGCCTGGTAGCCGACGAACGTCATCGTCGAGTTCGGGTCCGGGCCGATGTGCTGAATCCAGGACATGATGGGGCCGCCCTCGACCATCCCGGACGTGGAGAGGATGATGCACTCCTCGCCGTCCGCGACTTCCTGGCGTTCCTCCTCGCCGCCGTCGATGTGGTTGAACTGGGGCGCGAGGAACGGGTTCTCGTCCTCGTGGAAGATGCGGTCGCGGAGGTCGTCGCGGAGGTACTCGGGGTAGGTGGTGTGGATGGCGGTCGCCTCCCAAATCATGCCGTCGAGGTGGATGGGCATCTCGGGGATATCGCCCTCCCGCATTGCCTCTTCGAGGACGAGCATCATCTCCTGGGAGCGCCCGACCGCGAACGCCGGAATCAAGACCTTCCCGCCGTCCTCGTACGTCTCGTTGATGACGCGCTTGAGTTTCTCCTCGGAGTCCTCCTGGTCGGTCTGGTAGTCGTTGCGGCCGCCGTACGTGGATTCGAGGACGAGCGTCTCCACGCGCGGGAAGTCGTTGACCGCGCCGTTGAACAGCCGCGTGTCGTCGTAGTGGATGTCGCCGGAGAACGCGACGTTGTAGAGGCCGTCGCCGATGTGGAAGTGCGAGACCGCGCTCCCGAGGATGTGGCCGGCGTTGTGGAACGTGAGCTTCACGTCCGGCGCGATGTCCGTGACGTCGCCGTACTCCAGCGGGATGCAGTGTTTGATAGCTTCGCGCACCATCTCGGAGTCGTACGGGGGCGTGCGGCCCTCCTTGGCGGCGACGTCGAGGTAGTCCAGCGTCAGCAGGCCCATGAGGTCCCGCGTCGGCTCCGTGGTGTAGATGGGGCCGTCGTAGCCGTACTTGAACAGCAGCGGGATGAACGCGGAGTGGTCGAGGTGGGCGTGCGTGAGCACGACCGCGTCGATGGAGTTCGCACCCGCGCCGAGCGCCTCCTGGACCTGGAGGTAGGGGACTTCGT
Source organism: Halobacterium sp. (assembly GCA_964229715.1). GTDB lineage: Archaea > Halobacteriota > Halobacteria > Halobacteriales > Halobacteriaceae > Halobacterium. Next base: position 5,577 of record CAXREU010000001.1, on the reverse strand, counting down.
CCTCGCTTCCGGGCTTGTCGCCGCAGTCAACGAGGATGCGCGTCTCGGGCGTCGAGAGGATGAAGCTCGCGCGGCCGACCTCGCGGCAGCAGCCCAGCGTGGTGATGCGGACGTACTCGTCGTCGCTCATCTCCTCGCGGTGAATCTGGCGGCCGACCTTCTCGAGGATGTCGCGACGGTCGTCGCGCTCGGATTTGAGGAAGTTCCGGACGTTCGAGACGGTGGAGGATTCGATGGGCGGCGTGCGCACGACCTCGGGCGTCCAGCCGGCGGCTTCCGGGATTTCGCGGAGCGTGGAGCCGTGGCGCCCGATGACCATCCCGGGCTTTTCGGCTTCGATAACGACTTCGCCGGTGTCCTCGTGGAAGTCGAGGTCGGTGACGCCGGCGTCGTCGGGGATGACGTTCAGAATCTTCTCGCGGGCGGTTTCCGGGCGCGAGAGCACCGCGGGGTCGGGGCGAACCGTGATGCGCTTTCGGAGCTTGCTCGCGAGTCGCCGCACGAGGTCGCCGTCCTGGGCGAACTGCTTGGGGTCTCGGGTGTAGACGACGAGCTCGGGGCCCTCGTACTTCACGTCGGTCACCGAGATGTCCGGCGGAATCTCGTTCGTAATCTGGTCCTGTAACTCTTCGAGTTGCTGGTCTACAGTGCTCATAGTCAGTGAATGAGGCCTCCTGTGTCCGCGTCTCCGTTAGGACCACTCGCAGGCCGCCGTAGGCGGGGTGAGGAGTGGACCGTAGAACGTGGTGAGTAGACACACTCTGTCGTCATTCCAGTATGGAGACCGGTATTCCGGCCGAGGACGGCCGGGCCGCGGGGATACTACAGGAGAACCCGCTTACTCGGCAGTATGCGGTTCCGGTTATAAAAGCCTTCGCAAACTTGGTAGTCCTTGACGTACGAGCGAGCGCATGGAACTGACAGCAGACGCGGTCGTACGGGAGCACGAATGGGTGCTCGAACGGGCCGAGGTCGTCATCCCGCTGGTCAACGACGTCCGGGACGCGCTCGGCGACGCCTTCGACACCGACGTCGCCGCCGTGACCGACGCGCAGTACCGCCGCGCCGTCGACGACGTGTTCGCGGACGGCGACCGCGCGGTGAACGTCGCCGCGCTCGTAGCGCTGCTGCGCGACCTCGACGTCACCGACGACTACCCCGGATTCGTCGTGGACGAACTGCTCGGCCGCGAGCTCGCCGCGATGATTGCGGGCGAGCAGCCGCACCGGCTGCTCGCGGAGTCGACGTTCCATTACGCGGATGTCCACACCAGAGGCGACGGCGACGACACCGCCGGCGCGGACGACTTGGACGCGGCGCTGGCGGCAGGCGTCCAGACGCGGCTCCCGGGCTGGGCGTGGACGGAGACCGAGAGCCCGTTCGACGTCGCGCGACGATAGCCGTTGCTGCGGGGGTTCAGTTGCCGGAGAAGGAATTCGACGGCCGCGGGTGGCTACTCCTCGAACTCGATTTCGTCCTCTTGGGGGTCCGGCGGGTCGTCAGCGGCTGTCAGCGTGCGCTCGACTTCCTGCTCGCGGAGCTGTTCGCGCTTCTTCTGACCCTGCCGTTCACGGCCGCGTTTCGTGTCGCCCATACTGTGGGGGACGTTCTCATACCACTTAGTTCTCTCGGCGAGCCCGAACCCCGGGTCACGACAGCGCGTCGTCGACGAACTGCGAGACGACGAGGTCCTCGGCGCTGCGCAGCCGGTACTGGACCGTCGAGCGCGGGATGCCGAGTCTGTCGCTGAGGTCGCTGACGGTGACCTCCCGCGGCCGCGAGTAGTAGCCGGCGTCGACGGCGGCTTCCAGGACCGCGCGGTGCTCGGGCGTCAGCTCGGCGGCGACCCGCGACTCGGCGTTCCAGTTCCCGGCGCTGGAGAGGCGGGACAGCGACAGCGAGAGTCCGTCGCGGAGCTGGGCCTCGATGGCGTCGTAGAGCTCGCCGACCGGCTGCTCGTCGGGGTAGAGCACGCGCCACTGGTACTCGTCGCCGTCGCGGCGCGCCTCGAAGACAACGCCGTCGCCGACGTGCTCGTGGACGTGGTGGGGAACCGAGTGGCAGCCGTGGACTTCCTCGCGGAACGTGTAGACCGTCCGGGAGTTCGTGGACTCGTCGAGGACGTGGTACTCGCGGTACGTGTCGCAGTCCGGGAGGTCCAGACACTCGTTGCACCGCGATTCGTCGAGGAAGACGTCGTCGAAGGCAGCCAGGGCTTCCTCCGTGCCGGTGGCGTGGTCGATGCGCCACATCCGCTCGCGGGTCGTGAAACAGACCGAGGTCCACGCCGTGAGACTGTCGTGCTCGACGAAGCAGTCCATGAGGGCGTCGCTCCCCGGTTCGAACGTCACGGTGAACTCGAACTCGCGCACGGCCGGTGCTACGTAGCCGACGACTAATTAGTTACTGCTAACTCCCCGCCGCTCCGAGGTGTCGGCTAATCTGCCAGCCCACGAGCACTGCGTGTAGTTTCACACGGAACCCGTCCGGGAGTTAGCGATAACCAATTTCCGAGGGTGCCAGCGCGCCCACACACCTTCACGGGTTTTAAGAGCGCGTCAGGCCACAGTTGGAGTAATGAGCGACGAACAGGAGCTCGGCATCACCGAGTCCAAAGAGCACAGTCCCGGCGACTGGTACGCGGAAGTCGTCCAGAAGGCGGAGCTGGCCGACTACGCACCGATGGGCGGGTTCATCGTCACTCGTCCCCGCGGCTACGCCCTCTGGGAGGCGATTCAGGACAACCTCGACGGCTGGTTCAAGCAGACCGGCGTCGACAACGCCTACTTCCCGATGTTCATCCCCGAGTCGTACCTCGAGCGGGAGAAAGACATCGTCGAAGGGTTCGACCCCGAGGTCGCGTGGGTCACGCAGGGCGGCCACGAGGAACTCGAAGAACGCCTCGCCGTCCGCCCCACGTCGGAGTCCATCGTCGCGCCGTACATGGCTCAGTGGGTGCGCTCGCACCGCGACCTCCCGCTGCGCCTGAACCAGTGGAACTCCGTCGTGCGCTGGGAGGCCACGGAGACGAAGCCGTTCTTCCGGACAAAGGAGTTCCTCTGGCAGGAGGGCCACACCGCCCACGAGAGCGACGAGGAGGCGTGGGCCGAGACGACGCTGCGCCTCGACCAGTACCAGCGGCTCTACGAGGACGTCCTCGGGATGCCCGTGCTGCGCGGGCGCAAGCCCGACCACGACAAGTTCCCGGGCGCGGACACGACGACGACCGTCGAGGCACTGATGCCCGACGGGAAGTCCGTGCAGGGCGGCACGAGCCACCACCTCGGGCAGTCGTTCGCGGAGGCGTTCGACATCACGTTCTCTGACGTCGACGAGGAGGAGCGGACTGCGTACACGACTTCGTGGGGGCTGTCGTGGCGCGCCATCGGCGCGCTCGTGATGAGCCACAGCGACGACCAGGGGCTCGTGCTCCCGCCGACGGTCGCGCCCAAGCAGGTCGTCATCGTCCCCATCTGGCAGGAGGACACGAAGGAGGACGTGCTCCAGTACTCCTCGGAGATCGCCGCGGAACTAGAAGCGCAGGGCGTGCGCGTCCACCTCGACGACCGCGACGAGCGCAACCCCGGCTTCAAGTTCAACGAGTGGGAGTTGAAGGGCGTCCCCGTGCGCTTCGAAATCGGGCCGAACGAGGTCGAGGACGAGGAAGTCACGGTCGTCCACCGGCCCGACGGCGAGGACGCCGTCGAGGACCGCGCGGACCTCACGTCCACGGTCCACGACCACCTCGACGATGTCTACGAGAAGCTCTACGCCGCGGCGGCCGAGCGCCTCGACGAGAACGTGCGGGAGGCCGAGAGCCGCGAGGAGATTCTGGGCACCATCGGCCAGCACGGCGGCTACGTGAAGGCGCCGTGGTGCGGCGACGAGGCCTGCGAGGGCGAAATCAAAGACCAGATTCACGCCGAAATCGTGCTCGTGCCGCTGGCCGAGGACAGCGCCGCGCGTGCCGCCTCGGAGTTCGAGGACGAGCACCTCCCGACCCCCGACCACGAGGGCAAAGACTGCGCAGTCTGTGGGGGGCCCGCCGAGGAGACGGCGTTCTTCGCGAAGTCGTACTGAGCCGGCAGCCATTTGTCACGGTCGATTATTTAATGGGGGATGCGGTCGTACAGCGGAATACCCACAGCTACGACAGCAAACTCCAAACGGCGCCGATGGGCGCCGATGCTTCGGTTCGCGGGCGGAACGGACGCCGTGTACGGCCACCTTAATTTACCTTATACGTATCTATATTACCATTAGTGATTCAGGAGTAGGGTTTTACTCGGTCGTGCCACAGGCTGGCACATGCACCAGTCCGACAGCACGAACAACCTCCTCGCAGACCCGACCGACGAACGGTCGAACTGCGGGGTCGGGGTCGTCGTCGACCTCGACGGTGGCCAGTCCCACCGCGTTCTCTCTGACGCACTCGACGTACTGGAGAACCTCGAACACCGCGGCACCACGGGCGCCGAGGAGAACACCGGCGACGGCGCCGGCGCGCTCATCCAGACGCCCGACGAGTTCTTCGCCGACGTCTTCGATAGCCTCCCCGAAACCTACGCCGTCGGCTCGTTCTTTCTCCCGCAGGACGCCGACGACCGCGCCGCCGTCGTCGACGCCGTCGAAGCCGCGCTCGCCGACCACGGCCTCGCGGTCGACGCGTGGCGCGACGTCCCCACGGACAACAGCGACCTCGGCGCGACCGCCGTCGACTCCGAACCCCACGTCGCGCAGGCCGTAGTACGTCCCGAGGGTGCTGATGACTTCCAGAAGGCGCTGTACGTCGGCCGCCAGGCCGTCGAAACAGCCGTCGACCACGAGCGCTTCTACGTCTGCTCGCTCGACGAGGACACCGTCGTCTACAAGGGTCTGCTGAAGGGCGACCAGGTCGCCGACTACTACCCCGACCTCACCGACGAGCGCGTCGAGACCGGGTTCGCGCTCGTGCACGCTCGCTTCTCCACGAACACCCTGGGCGCGTGGCATCTCGCCCACCCCTACCGAAACATCATCCACAACGGCGAGTTCAACACCATCCGCGGGAACGTCAACTGGATGCGCGCCCGCGAGTCGGACCTCCAAGCCGAGGGGTTCACCGACGACGAACTCGAGACGGTGCTCCCGGTCATCGACGACCCCGAGCAGTCCGACACCGCCAGCGTCGACAACGCCCTCGAACTCCTGATGCAGACGGGGCGCTCGCTCCCGCACGCGCTCCGTATGCTCGTCCCCGAGGCGTGGCAGGGCGACGACAAGATGAGCGACGCGCGCAAGGAGTTCTACGACTACCACGCCAGCCTCGTGGAGCCGTGGGACGGCCCCGCGCTCGTCATCGGCACCGACGGCGACCGCATCGGCGGCGTGCTCGACCGGAATGGCCTGCGCCCGTGCCGCTACGAGAAGCGCGCGGACGGTACGCTCGTGATGGCGTCCGAGCAGGGCGCTCTCGACGGCGACGTGTGCCAGGTCGAGGAGCGCGGCCGCCTCCGTCCCGGCCAGCTGGTCCTCGCGGAGCCCGGCGAGGGCGTCGTCGACGACGAGGACGTCTTCGAGGAGCTCACCGACGAGCAG